>CAIKPM010000037.1 GCA_903829325.1 uncultured bacterium | reverse complement strand
GCAGCAGCATGGATTGGTTTGAAACTCGCTCCTGAAAGCCAATTCCGAGGGACCTACCCTCATCTTTCACACAGCTTCTCGCACTTCTGAGTGCTACATCATGTAGGCTCTCTTTCTGCGCTGCTACGGCGCACGTGGTTCGCAGAATACGGTTCGAATAGCATTGGGAAATTTGTGCTGTAGTAATTCCCTGCCAAGGGCTTGGCTTGAGCCGTGAGAAGTCTGCGCACCAATATCGCCTCTCACTGCGTACAGTGCAACAGAGCGCCCGATGGCCCCGCCTCATGTACCTCCGTAGCTCATTGCAAAGAACCCGAGCGCGGCAAGCCGGTCGCGCGCTTTAGCTTGCTCCTAGCCCAAAAATCCCCCAGCAGCCGGTCGTCCCCTATCTCACCTAGGGCGGCTGTGCTATACTATGGGTCAATCCAAAGGCTCCTTATGTGGGGCCCATAAAGCCATGACGGCTGGATACGTTGAGCTATGCAGATTAAATACGAAGTTTCGGCTGGAGGCCTTGTTTTACGCCGCCGTGTTGACGGTGGTTTTGACATGCTCCTCATCGGGCGCGGGGAGCCGCGCTCGTGGGCGCTGCCCAAAGGGCACGTTGAAGCGCGTGAAACCAATGAAGAAGCAGCACTCCGAGAAGTGCGCGAAGAGACCGGCTGTAACGCCACAATCATAGGAAGACTCTCAGAAATCTCCTATTGGTTCTACAATTTCCAGCGCAAGCACAAAAAATCGGTCCATTTCTATCTGATGGCCTATGTCAGCGGAGACACCGCAGACCACGACCACGAAGCCGATGAAGCCGCTTGGTTCGACATCAATCGAGCCAAGAAAGCCCTCAAGTATGTCAACGAACGCCGCCTGATCGATCTCGCCAACGAGATGCTAGCCTCGATGGCCCCCAACTTGTTGGAAAGCATTCCCCTGGTCACGGACGAAAGCCAACCAGCACGGTGAATGAATTGACCTGTCAGGTCCATCTCGAAGGCTTCGATGGCCCGCTCGAACTGCTCCTGAACCTGGTCAAAGAACAGCAATTTGACATTGCGACCGTGCCGCTCGCCTCGGTCGCAGAACAGTACCTCGCGTATGTGGCCGATATGGACCACCTCAACATTGACACCGCCGCCGATTACCTCGTGATAGCGGCCACGCTCGGCTTCTTGAAATCCCGCTCGCTGCTCCCCCCCCTCCCCAACGAGTTGATCGACGAGAACGAGCCATCACCCGAAGAGGTCGAGGAGCGGCTGCGCCAACGACTCATCGCCTACTCGCAATTCCGTGAACTCGCGCCGCTGTTGCGAGAACGCGCAGATGAAGCCTCAAGCTTCTACTGGCGCGGTGGGGGTGATCCCGAAGCGGACTTGCAACAGCACTACGCCCTCGATGCCCGCAGACTCGCTCGCGCCCTCGATCGAGCGCTCTCCCAAGCAAAGCCCGAACGCCGCAAAATCGTCCGCGACCGCTTCACCCTTGCCATGCAAATGGAATATGTGATGCGCTGCCTGCGACACAAAGGCCAAGTCAGCTTCTCAAGCCTAATCGAAACCTACGATCGACCGGGAATCATTGTGACTTTCCTCGCAATCTTAGAGTTGGTACGCCAACAACGCTTGACCATAATGCAAACAACATATCTCGACGATTTGCACTTAGCGTCTTACGAGGTAGCCCAACTCAGTGTCAACTAGCGAACCGCTGCTGCCCACTGTTTGCGGGGAATTTCCCGCCCCAACGACGCCCCGCGCCGCCGGCAGCGAGCGCGACGAACTCTTGTGCTCGCTCGAAGCGTTGCTCTTTGTCACGACCGAACCGCTTTCGCTCCAACGACTCACCGCAATCACCGGTGCCGAGCTCGCCACCGTGGCAGAATGCTTGGCGGAGCTAGAAGCCCACTATGCCAACCGCGGTCTGAGTGTCAGAAGTGTCGGCGGCGGCTACCGTTTCGCGACCGCTCCCTGCGCCCGCGCCGCGGTCGAAGCTTTGCTAGCACCGCCCAAAACCTCGCTCTCACCAGCCGCCCTCGAAACGCTAGCCATCGTTGCGTATTCCCAGCCGGTCACGAAAGCCGAAATCGAAGCCGTGCGCGGAGTCAATGTCGATGGAGTCGTGAGCGCCCTGGTGGAAAAAGGCTTCTTAACCGAAGTCGGACGCAAAGACGTTGTTGGCCGCCCGATGCTCTTTGGCACAACCCAAGAATTTTTGACGGCGTTTGGCTTACCCTCACTTGCGGATCTGCCCCCCTTACCCGCGGATTACACCGACCGGCTTCAACGCGAAGCCCACCCCCCTTCACCGGCTCTGGAAGGGACCAGCGAAAGCGTGGTTGCGACTCCAGATGTGCGTGCTCTACAAGGAGAACCTCTATCCCAACCCTAGCTGCACCAGAAATTATCTGGGAGATCGTCGCGGAGAACGAAACCCGTGTTGCCATTGAGCATGAGCTCATCGCGGCGGATCAGACCTTTACCTTAACGCCCGATCAAGCAAAAGCGATCGAGGTGATTACCAGTGGACTCGCTGACGGAACGACCGAGTATCTTCTCAAGGCTCCAACCGGGTCGGGAAAAACCGAGGTGATGTTCCGCGTTGCGCTCACCGAAGCGTTGCGCACCAAAAGCTACGTAACGATTTTAGCACCCACCCGCGAACTCGTCCGACAAGATGCCCGCTACTTCCGCGAACGTCTCGCGGGAACAGGCTTAGAAGTCGTCGAGTACCACGGCGGCATCGCCCCGCGCGAACGACGCACTGTCGCCGCCGGGCTCGAACAAGGCCGGATTCGCTTCTTGATCGGCAGCGCGATGATGCTAGCGGCGGAAGAGCCGTGGGATATTATCGACCAAGGTGCGCTTACCGTGATCGATGATGTCAACGCATTCGATGAAGACGAGCATCTGCGCTTGCTCGAAGGTCTGGACAGCCCGCTGCTGTTTGCTTCGGCGACACCGAATGAATTAAAGACCTTCCTGAGTCGCATCGGTGCTTTCGAAAACATGGTCACGATGCAAGGCATGCCGTTCGCCTCGTTACCGACCACGCTCCATCGCATCGACGGCGTGTGGGGTGAGCCCGCAATCGAACAATTAACCCGCGCCGAAAGCTTTATCCGCGATCATCTCGAGCGCAAATCACGCATTTTTGTGATTGGACGCACGCGTAGTTCGATCGCCGCTTTAGCTGCGCGACTCGAAGCGAGTTATAGCATTCCAGTCCAGCAACTGCACGGCGAAATGATGGACACCACCGAACATCATAAACGCACCAGCAAATTGCCCGGTCGTGATCGCAAGAAACCGAGCAATAACAAGGCTGGCCTGACTCGCATTGAAATGATGCGCGCGTTCCTCGAACAAACGCCCTCGATTTTAGCAGCGACGAATCTCGTTGGTAGTGGCCTCGATATTCCCGCCGCTGATTTAATTGTAATCACCGATGCTGATACATTTAGCGAAGGCGAAATTGAACAATTGATCGGTCGTGTTGGCCGCCGCGAGCGTCCTTCAGACGCGGTTCTGATCGTCAATACCTCGCTAACCGGCAACGCCCACGCGGGCAAGACACGTCGCCAAACCTTCGCACCCGCGAATCGCCGCGGTCGTTCCCTCAAGTTCCGCAGATAAGCCCGCTCGTTGGGTAAAACAACCGTGAGCGCTTGCGCACAGCGGTGAAAGAGTGTACATGCCAATAAAGCAGCGAGTTCATTCATCTCTGATTCATCTCGAGAAGCTCATCGATTGTCCGTTTGGGCTTGCGCTCGAGAACGCCGAGAAGCTCTTTCCCTTATTAGAGAGCGCAGAAGAGGGCGTGCGCCTTCCCCTGCGCGCCCTGCGTATTCCGGTGCCCGGTGCGCTGCATCATCGAGTGCGGACGCATTTCCGGCGGCAGATCGATAGCACCGAATTTGGTCGCCCACATGAAGAATTTGCCTTCGATTGGGTGGTGAAATCCAGCATCTTGCCCGATTTTGAGGGAGTCATACGCTTTCGCATCGCGTATCCCAAAACTCGGATCATACTCCATGGTCAATATAGCCCGCCCTTCGGCTGGTTCGGACAAATCTTTGATCGCGCCATTGGTCACCACATTGCAACAGCAACAGCGGATGATTTACTGAAACGCTTTGCCAACGTTCTGGAAAAACACTGGAGCGATCGACAGGGTCAGACTGACGAGCAACCAGGGGAATCGTAAGCACCGGCACACTCGTGCACGAAAAAGGTCTTAAATCTGAAGTTTCTGGGCACGGACCAATAGTTCGCTTATCTGAAAGGGCTATATTGAATGCTTCCATCTCTCTCCCCTGAGGGCTTGACCGCATTACAAGCCGCTGAAGCTTTGCGCTTAACTGGCCCGAATGAATTAACGCCTAGCCGCTCACGTTCAACCTTGCTTGTTTTTTTGGCAAGACTGCTCACCGACCCGATGGTGCTGCTTCTGCTTATTGCTGCCATAACATACGGGTGGCTCGGCGATAAGTTCGATGCAATTGTCGTTGGAATCGCCCTGCTTCCGATTTTTCTTGTAAACGGCATTCTAGAGCAGCGTGCTGACATGGCGCTTGAAAACTTGCGTTTACTCGCCTCACCGGACGCCGCAGTGGTTCGTGATGGTTACGTCCAGCGCATCAAAGCCCTAGAGGTTGTGCCTGGTGACATCCTGGCGCTAGATGAGGGTGATATCGTCGCAGCTGACGGGGTCATGTTACCTGGTGGGGCTTTAACCATTGATGAATCAACATTAACGGGTGAATCCATACCAGTACACATTACTTCAGCCTCCGCAGAGCCTCGTGTTCTTGCTGGTACGCGCGTAGTAGCCGGTTCAGGATATGCGCGCGTAGAGCATACTGGTCGCCTTACTGAATATGGCCGGATTGGGCATCTGATGAACAATGCTGTTCCTTCGCAAGCTCCAATCGAAGCTGCCATTCGCAAGCTAGTCATACAACTCGGAGCAGTAGTCTTATTGCTTTGTACCGCTCTTGCACTTCTCGGTATTACGCGAGGTAATCCGTGGCCTGCGGCAATTATTGCCGCAGTAAGCCTTGCCATGGCTGCTATCCCCGAAGAGTTGCCAATGGTCTATACCTTGTATTTGGCACTCGGAGCATGGCGTTTAGCAAAACAGCAGGCTTTAGTGCGTCGCCTTGCCTGCGTAGAGACACTTGGGACGGCAACGGTTATCTGCGCTGATAAAACAGGAACGCTTACATACGGGCGGATCGAACTCCATCAAACATATCCGATTCAAGGGATTGATACCGTACGGCTTCTGCAGAATGCTCGGGCAGCAAGTGCCGAACGCGTGGTAACGGCACCGGCCATTTGACCCCCTAGCGGCACTTTGCTACTGACCCCCACCGCTGAATAGCGGATGCCCCTCTTGAAGACTTTTGTTACTACGCAAACGTCACAAAAGGGGCACCCGTGGGAGTCATTCGATTGG
>CAIKPM010000036.1 GCA_903829325.1 uncultured bacterium | reverse complement strand
TTGCGAGTACGACTGCTGCGTCTTGGTTTATGAATTGCGGATTCTAATACGGACATACCAACCTCGAGACGAATAGGGATATGCCAATATTATCGCGAGCTACGTTAGATCCAGCAAGACGGTGTGCGACCGACGCTTACTTAGCACAAACGTATCCGAATATTGAAGTTGTCATCAGCGATAACGCCTCGACCGACGCAACCCCTGAAGTCCTAGCAGCGTTTTCTCATGATCCCCGCGTACGCGTATCCGTCAATCCAACCAACATAGGCTGGTTACGCAACCAATACCGCGCGATCGAACTTGCTCGGGGCGAATATATTGTCGTTGTCCCGGCCGATGACATCCTACTCCCCTCATTCTGCGCAGATGCATATGCATTATTGCAACGCTATCGCACTACAACCGATGCGGTGTATGCCTCGGCAGCATATACCGATGCCGATTTGCTGCCATATCATAATGGCCATTGCTATGCTTTATTGCCAGGGGCGTATGGCGGTGGTCGCAATGAATTCCGCGAGTTGCTGCGGATGTCACATATTCGTTGGAACGCCCTTCTTGCACCACGAAAAATCTTTCTCGATTTCACCAAAGCCGAAGATTCGCTTCATGCCCAGGCTGATTGGGATGTGTTGCTCGCGATGAGTGCGGGTGGAGTGCGATTTGGCTACTTGCCGAGTATCCAGGTATTGACTCGGCGTCATGGCAACCAATGCTCGGGCAGCAATTTTCTAGGAACGTACCGTGAGCTGGAAGATTATCTCACCATCCACGAACGCTATGTGACACGCGATACGCACTGGCGTTTCCACGGGTATGAACATACTTTACTTGCTGATTTTCAGCATATTTACAGCGGCTTGAGCAACGCGGCAATCCCCCCCTTTGAGCCAACACTCGTGAAGCGCGCGGAACGCTATCTTGCGACACTACAGCAGTTGCTCGCCCAACCACCTCCAGCACGACCAGCAAATGTCCCGCGCTTTAGCGTCATCCTCACGACCGAAGCGAAACGGCTGGGCGCCTTGCGACGTGCTCTGGCTTCGCTTGAAGCCCAGACGGAAACATCTTTTGAGGTGATAGTCATCCAACGCGGTGGCGAATCGGTCGAAGCGTGGCTTGCGACGCTGCCTCTGGCGCAAAAAACGAGATTTTTTCATGCGACCCAAAGCATCAACGCAGCCAGTGCGCGCAATATTGGCATCCGACTCAGCACGGGAGAATTCATCGCATATCTCGACGATGAAACGGTTTTTAGCCCAGAGCACCTCGCCTACGCTCAACAGATTTTTACGCACACCGGCGTTGCCGCAATCTGCGCAAATACCACAATCGAGCTCGACCAGCTCACCTTACCAGCCTATTTTGGCGTCGGCAGCGAGTATTTGAATCCCGCGATTGCCCCGATGGTACCGGCAGCGGCGCTCGTTCACCGCTTTTCGTGCATTGAACAAATCGGTCCATTTCCGGAAAATTTGCCAATTCTCGACGATTGGTATCTGCTTTTATCACTGGCAACCCATTTGCCCATCACGGCGAGCGGAGCTGCTAGCGTTACGCTCCATCTTGAGGGTGGTTTTATCGGATCGCCATATGCATGTGCTGGGATGGATGTTTTCCTCGGCATTCTGGATATGATCTACGCGGCAATACCCGTCCCGACCCAAGCCGACACGGATCTACGTTCTCGCTACCGTGCCGCCATCCAAGCCAATTGGCCCCAACCCACCGATCCCGACATGCAACGCTTCATTCAAACTCTGGCTGGCAAAGAACGAGTCGCAGCCTTAAACCGGCTCACAAGCAATCTGTAAGAGTCCGGCAATGGTCGCGACACATTGGAACATCCCCTCAGTGTCCTGCGTCTGGGATTTGGGCTGGGCGAAAAGGTGCTGCAAGGCACGCCGATATTCAGCCCGTTCGCGCACAACTCCAGCTTCAGAAGTAGGATAGCGACGATAGATCTCATCGATACCGTCTAAAAAGACGCTAGATTTTTCGATCGGCACTACCCCAATCGCATGATGGATTTCCACCGTAGCTTCAGACAAGCACATCAGCCCAAATTGAATCACCCCACGCAAGACCCATTCCCAAGTCCCTAAAATGGGATCATCCAGTGCCCAGCTCCCAATGCGATCAATTAATTCACGACGATGCACCAATGTGCTGATTTCCACAACCGGGGCCACGCGCAACCGAGAATCCAAGGCTGAGGCATCACGAAGCCCTGCAACGACCCGGCGTGCTTGACGATACGGACCATAATTGAGCTGAGTCACCTGATTGAAGGTATCCACGGCGTCGCTGACCACAATGTGGTGCCCTGCCTCTATACTTGCCACAGCTCGGGCCAAATGTTCAGGGCGATACACCGACCCGGTCGGGAGATACGCCAAAACGGCACCGCGTGCCAAGTTCATCGCTGAAACACAAGCAACGCCAAACGTACCCGGGCCATAACTAAAGCGCAGACGTTGTGGCACACCACGCCGCCGCACCAACCCCTCGAGACTCGCCCCAGCATATTGCACAATCACCGCTTCCCAGCTGGTAAAAGTTTGGGCAAACAGCGCATCAAGCGCGCGCTCCAGCAAACCAGGGTCGCCGTCGGATAAGACAATCACCGACACCTGGGGCGCACACTCGGGTCGTACTGGTGCTGGCGCCTGCGCGTAGGCTTGTAATCGTGCAATCAATTGCGCATGGCGCTGCAAGGTTTCAAGCGATACGACACTACGCGAAAGTTCTTCATACCAGTTCAAACGCTTGATAATCTGCGCTTCATAGCCTCGAAAACGCCAGGCGTACTCAGGAATCAACATGCGCTCTAAAATAGCGAGGTATTCTTCAAAAGCCCGTCCGGTGAAAAAATAGCCCTGCGAACTCGAAGCTTGTTGAGCATGATATCGAACCAAAATAACCGGATCGGGAATCGATGCAAATCGTTTGCCACTCACTGCTAATCGTAACAGAAACTCCCAATCGAAGGCGATATGCGTTTCTTCATCTACATGACCGACATCATCGAAAACATCATGTCGGAACATCGTCGCGGTAAACAAAATATAAGGCAGTTGTAATAACCCAGGAAATTCGTCTCGATGACTATAGGGCATATCAACCTGGTTCGTTAAACACTGCAGAGAGACTGGTTCGAGCAATTCGTTGCACAATAATGCTCCGGCGTAGACCAAATCAACCGGATCATCAGCATCGAGTAAACGATGTAAACAACTGGTTAAATAGTTCGGTAACATGGCATCATCGGCACCAACAAAGATAATAAAATCGCCCTGAGCCTGACGCAAAAGAAAATTCACATTTCCTGGAATCCCCAGATTCTCCGGTTGCAAAAAAATCTGGATTCGCGGATCACCCTGATAGGCTTCGAGCACCTGCTGGGTATCATCAGTCGATGCGTTATCAGAGACGAGAATTTCAAAATTCTGATAGGTTTGCGCCAAAGCGCTATCTATCGTTGTCCCAAGATAACGAGCATAATTATACGAGGGAATACAGATCGAAACTAACGGAGTACGTGGGATCATACCAAGGCTTCCCTTTCCAACAACGCTCGCTGCTCTACACACAAAGCCGCGATCCCAGCCTCAAGACTCAGAGCTGACTGAAAACCAACTTCCTCGCGCAAGCGCTGGGTCGCAGCGACTAGGCGCAACGGTTCATGAGACGGGTCCGGCCTAGCCCCAAAACGCACTCGCTCGCTCGCACCCAGAAACCCGGCAATAGCCTCGACAAACTCACGAATCGACAACGCGATCCCAGAAGCAATATTCACGCAGCCTTCGACCGGGCTCAAGGCGAGTGCCGTAATGCCTGCACCGACATCTCGTACATCACTAAAATCACGCACGGCAGATCCAGAACCACATTGCGCTAAGCCACCGCGCAGCAAAGCACGCGCGACACTGGGCCCTAATCGCTTCGGGCCCTCGCCAGGGCCATACAGCAAAAAAAGCCGCGCCCAGGCAGTTGACCAACCCATGCTATCCCCTAGGTGGAGGAGATGATCGCGTAAAGCCGCCTTGGCTGCATCATAGCGGGTATGAACGGCGGTTGGAGTCACCCGTTCATCGCACAGCCCATCGCTCGGCCACGCGTACTCGTAACACGTCCCCAGGCCAACAAACCGCTGAACCCCTACTTTTTGTGCTTCTTCAGCAAACGCCATGCTAGCAGTCTGCCATGCGGTGTTTTCAGGCGCATCCCAAAATTTTCCATGCTCAACATACCAGGCTGCATGGACGATAATCTCAGGTTGACATAACGCGAGCGCTGCACGTCGCTGATCCGCAAGAAAAAAATCTTTGCCCAGTGACCGCCAAGGAATGACCTGATGCCCTTGCGCGTGCAGCGCTGCATGAATTTGGCGCCCCACAAACCCCGACGCGCCCGTCAGCAAAATCCGCTTCAAGGGATGCCCTGCAACTCGCGCACATACGCCGCCAGACTTGCCGCATCTGCATCGCGCGCTGAAATCACCTCCACGGGTATCGGCCACGCAATATGAAGCGCTGGATCTTGATACGAAATCGTCCGAGCCGCATCAGCAACATAGGGGGTATCGAGTAAATAGAGCAGTTCACTCTCATCTTCTCGCGTGATAAACCCGTGTGCTAAGCCAGGATCAATCAATAAAGCCCGGGGCTCACCTGCAGTAAGGAGCACACATTCCCATTGACCAAATTGTGGAGAATCCGGGCGAACATCAGCAACAACATCGTAAACCGAACCCCTGACACAGCGCACAAGTTTTGTCTCTGCTGCCGCTCCGAGCGCAACATGCAAGCCTCGTAATGTTCCTCGCTTGCTATTACGCGATAACGACATCTGCGTGAACCGTGCAGCGCAGCCGAACTCTGCAAAACTTGGCTCACACCACCAACGTTCGAAGGAACCGCGTTCATCTCGCATCGGTTCATGCTCGATAATCCTTAAGCCAGCAAGCTTTGTCGCCTGCACACGCATCATCGTCATGCCATTTACAATTCACGAATCATCGGGATAGGTGCAGCAAAGGTTACGCCGCGATCCCGCAGATGCTGCATCGAGGCCATAATTTCATCGGCTAAATTCCAAGGCAAAATCAACACGGTATCGGGAGTATCGTTTTCTAAATCTTCAACCGCACGAATCGGCAAATGACTGCCAGGCATCAATAATCCCACTTTATGAGGATTGCGATCAACCACATATTCGATCAAATCTTGATGTATGCCGCACGAATTCAAAAGCGTATTGCCTTTCGCGGCTGCGCCATACGCAACCACGCGTTTACCGGCACGACGTTGTGCGAGCAGATACTCATACAATGCGCCTTGCGACGCACGCACCTGATTTGTGAAGCGTGCATAGCCCTCGTGCCGTGTAATCCCTGCTTGCTGCTCCTGTGCAACCAATTCCTCGACTCGTTTCTGAACCACCGCAGCACCTGCAGGCACAACAAACAACCGTAAGGAGCCGCCATGGGTGGGCAATTGCTCGACATCGACAATCTGCAAGCCGTGACGCGCAAAAACCGGCTGCAAGGCGCTGAGCGAGAGATACGAAAAATGCTCGTGATAGATCGTATCCCAAGCATTGCCTTCTACGAGACGCAGTAAATGTGGAAATTCAAAGGTAGCCAAACCGGTCGGCGCGAGCGCACAAGCAAACCCGCCGACAAAATCGTTGATATTCGGCACATGCGCCAATACGTTATTCGCGACCATCAGATCAGCACGCCCATGCGCTTGCACCAAACGCGTAGCAGTTTCGATACCAAAAAATGCACATTCTGAAGGAACGCCATACGCTTTTGCAGCTTGCGCACAAGCGACCGCCGGCTCTACCCCGAGCACCCGAATCTGCTCTTGAGCGAACCAGCGCAGCAAATAGCCATCGTTACTCGCCACTTCGAGCACAAACGACTTTTGGTTCAAACCACGCTCTTGCACCATTCTCTCGGCGTAGGTACGCGCATGCGCGAGCCAACTTTGCGCATAGGAAGAGAAATACGCATATTCAGGGGTGAAGATTTGCTCAGGGCGCTCCACCGCATCGATTTGCGCTAATCCGCACCCGTCACACACACAGAGCGTCAAAGGATAATGCGGTTCCATATCGCGCAATTGGCTCGCGGCCAGATAGCGATTCGAGAGAGGCTGTACGCCCAAGTCAAGCACAGCTTCAGGCCGCTCGCGACCACACGACCGACACTGCAATGTTGGCGTGGTTGGACTGCCTACGTAGGCCGAGGCAAAACGGGGCTCGCTCTTCGTTTCAATGATACTGCTCACTCCTCAGCTATCGGACGGAGTCTTGCAAAAATTTACGAAGACTAGCCCCGGTCATGGAGAATCGCCCTTTTTACGAACTCGACGAGGAAGAGACCGTCTTGGAAGAAGCCGCAATAGCGGCTCTTTCTGACGTTGCACCACGACAGCCACTGCCCATAGCTCGGATCCCGACACTCACCTTGCATACGAACTTTGGACCAGCACAACTCAAGGAGTTGCGCTATCGGCTTGATCCGCAACAGCCCCTGACCTTACTCGATCATGCCTATCTGGTCAACCAACTCGCCTGCACCTTGAACGATACGGAACAAGACCAATTCGGCTTTGCCGCGGCACTCCGCACCGAGACAGCGTTTCTGTGTTTAGATCTGCAACGTTGCGCCAGCACCACTCGGAGCGAACGCGCACCCTTTCCTCACGAAGGGGTTGCTCAGTTCAGTAGTGCGCCACTTGATTATAGCGAACGCGCACCAGCAGCATTGGCACGCAGCTTTGAACGAGATGCATTGAAGCGTTTTAGCCAAGAGATATCGAGTACACATCCGTTTTTCGCCTTCCGGCGCTTGGCTTTGGCGTTGCTACCCCAACTTACAAAAAGTGACACTTTAACCGATACACTCAATGACTATGCTATCCGTGCGAGAGTGTTCATGAATGCTGCAGCCGCAAAATCATCCTTTCTCGCTTGGGGAGCGATCGCGAAACTCAGTGATCCCCAGGCTGAACATGCTGCGCGGCAGCTGCTTGAGGCGCTTACCGTATATCAGCTTGCCTCGCCCAACGCATGAAGCTCTTTATTGGTCTGCCCACGGCGGGGCAACCCACGCAACCATTTCTTGAAAGCCTCCAAACGCTAGAACGCCCGGACGTCTTTACATCAGTCGAGCGGGGAATCGTCACCGGCAACTTCGTTCCCGGACAACGCGAACTGCTCATACGTCAAGCGCTCGATGCCAAAGCAGATTACCTACTCATGATCGACGATGATATGGTCCTCCCACCCGCGACGATCAAACAGCTCTACACCACCGTGAGCGCCGATCCTAAGCGGGCGCTCGTCGGTGCCCTCTACTATAGCCGCGATAGTAAACGGCCAATGGTCGTGAGCCATTGGAGTCCCGAAGACACCACCAGCGCATTTATCCCCGCTTTCACGTCTGACACGGCCGTACAAGTCGATGGAGTCGGTTTTGGCTGCGTCCTCTTGCGGCTCGCGGCAGTTCAGGAGCTAACGCAGCCCTATTGTGGCGCTCAAGTTCTCATTGAGACAACGCAAGCCCACGTACGCATATGTAACGAGGATTATCTTCTGTGCGCTCGGTTACGCAAACATGGCTTCACTATCTGGCTCGACGCACGCGTGCGTAGCGGCCATTATGACCGAGCCAGCAAACAGATTCTACCGCACGTATGGGAACCTGATAGCGTGACCGGGACGAAGCGCATGCATGTCCGTCAAGCCGACGGCACCGAAAGCCTCGTCCCCTTCGCACTTGGTTGGCCTCACGCCGAGGAATTACACCAAACCAGCGCGCTCGACTATCTCTTCATCGCATAATCGCAAACGTACTGGCCTGCTGGCATTTAGCGGCTGAACTACGTGCGGCTTTGCGAAAACGATCAAGCATGAGCAACCGCTCCTTCACTTCCTCGCGAAAGACGGTAAGCCGCTCGATCTGACTGGCTCTCACCGCCACAATCTGATCGATGCGTTGGTCCATCGCACGCTGGAGCGCCACCGAACACCCTGGCCGTTCCGCCTCAAGCGAGTTCCGCAAGCCATGAATCAAACGAGGTTGGCGTTGATTCGCCTCATCCAACAGGGCCCAATCACGTGCACGGAGCGCTCGTTCGGCATCAGCAACCGCTTCTTCTAAGTCGTCGAGCCATACCGTAGCTTGCGGGAAAGCGTCTTCCAAAGCATCCATCTCGTCAACCAACTCGGTCAATCACTTCAGCAGGCGCTTTTCCCTGAGCGCGCATGCTGCGACTCTGGTCAACCAAACTATTCCAGGTTGTGCGATACTCGATCATACTAGGTAATATTTTTTCAATGCGAGAATAGTCTTGACGCAAATTTGCATTCATTAATTCGTGATGCCAAAACTCATAAACGGAAAAAAGATTGCGCGAAAGTTCTTCAGCAGCCTCAAAATTCAATGAACCCATTAATAAGCTACATGCCCGCTGAGCCTTACGAAGATTATTATGAATGATTTCAATTTGCGCTGGGTCGTTTTTGAGCTTATCAATAGCGATCCGGGTAAACTGTATCAAGCCATCAAAAATTTTAACGATAAGCTCTTCCTGAGATGAGCTTAAGATTTCAGTCTCGAGATAACGTTCCTGACCACGGACTCTGCCCATACTATGACGATGTGCTACTAAGCTGGCTAATGTATGATTGTTGCTGTTGAAGCGCGGCCAACTGGGTTTCGGAAGCATTAAACTCGGTGGTCAAGAGATTCGCTTGCGCGGTGACTTGCGCTTCAATCTGGGTCAATTGGGTGTTCGTCTGAGCGATGATATTGCTATTCTGAGCAGTCAGTGCAGCAATGGTTGAAGTCAGAGGTGCCGTCCCAGCTAGACCAGTAGACACCTGCGTTGCAACACCAGTGACTTGGGTGAGATACGTCCCCAGTTGATTGACAAAATTTGAAGCGCCAGTAAAAATACTTGCAACATCGTTTGGATCAGCCGCAAAAGCAGCTTGAAACGTTGTCGTGTCCAAAGCCGTAAATTGCCCATCCGTACCTTGGTACGTCTGAGCACCAAGACCAGTGGTCCCACTGTTGCCCGTGGCGCTAGCGCTGAGCACCGAAAATGAGGTATCCAGACTCAGGCCTAGGTGTGAAAGCGAATTATACGAGGTTGAGCTCGTGGTCTGCAAGGAACTCACCAAGGAAACCAATTGCTGTTTTATAGCTTGAACTTGCGTATTCCCATATAATATTCCACCACCAACAGCCGTTGCAGCGACACCTGAGGAGGTCGATTGCTGGCTCACCACCGGAGCTGCAGTTGCCGAATTGATTTCAGCAATAACGTTATTATACGCAGTGACAAAAGTATTAATCGCACTCTCAGCTACAGTCGGAGTTTGTGCAACATTGAGCGTTACCGGATTAGCGCTGGTCGTGTCAGCCGCAATGCTAATCGATAAACCTGGGATAGCATTGGTGACGGTATTCCCATTGGTATACACCGTATGCGAAGTCCCAGACGTGTCTGTATACGCCAAAACCGACTGAGTTCCAACTTGCGTCGTTGGTGTATATCCGCCACTAGCCACGAGTCCAACAGAGGTCAAGAAATTGCTTGTGTCATTGGAGGATCCAAGCAGAATACTAGAAGCACCAGCAGATTTATTCGAGAGGGTAATCTTTCCGCTCTCTTGATCAAAATTTGCAACAACCCCAGCCGAAGAGTTATTAATATTTGTGATAATATCACTCAACGCTTGGGTAGTCGGTGTCACATTAAAGCTCACACCATTGATAGTAAACCTACCCGCGGTTACAGGCGTTACAAAATTCGCATTAACGCTATTCCCAGCTGCGTTTGTCGATGTCAAGTTCTCATATTCATTGATACCGCCGACCCCGTATGCGCTAGTCACACTACCGCTATGCGCCCCATTGCTAATCTGTGCGATATCGAGTTTCAAAACCTGTGATAGATTACCCGAATCACTCGATGAACCGAGTGTAATCGGATTGGCAGTACTGCTGAACGTGACCTTATCGGTGGTCGAATCGTAACTTGCGGAAAACGTAGAATCACCAGTCCCCGATTTTACGGCAGAGGTGATATTGGCCAATATCTGCGTCAGACTCTGAGACGTGACATCATAATTAACACTGACTCCATTGACCGTAATCGATCCCTTCGTACTATTTCCCTTGCTTGGAGTGATCTGTGTATACGAATCAGCAAGTGGAACATCAGTCGCTGCAGTTCCATTAATAGTACCGGTAAGAGTCTGACCAGTATTCGCACTCGTGACCTGGGTTGCGGTGCCCAAGGTTGCTTGGGTAATTGTGTATACGCCTGGAGTGACAATTTGTCCACTTGTCTGGCTTGCATTCACAATTGCGGTATTACTGGAGACCGCATTAAAGGAATTGAACGTGTCCGCATTTGAAAGTGCGCTTAAAGAACCTTGCAGTGTCTTTAGTAATGCATTGATAGAATTTATCTCTGCATTTTTACTCGTCAATGAACTGACCTGCGCCTTGAGTGGGGCTTCTTGTGCGGCCGTAATATTAGTGAGCTGGCTAATAATCGAGCTATAATTAATACCGGAAGCAATCCCAGGAAAAGAAACAGGTCCAACGTTTGTAGCGAGATTACTCGAGGACGATGCCGTACTCGAGCTTGCCGCACTAGTTGTGCTACCTGATCCTAAGAGACTTGAAACTGACACGAGGAATACCTCCGGCTCTGATGGGAATTATTCAGACCTTCATCACTGCAGATCGACGAAAAACCAATCAGAGTTTAGGATATTTTTCTAAAAATTTACAAATTCGCCAAAGATTTACGTTGCTCGTTAGCAGTAGCATAAGCGGAAATAATCGCTTGGAAAACAGCACCTGGATTATAAAAGCTGGCAATAGATGTACTGGCAGTCTGAGCATAATGTTTGCCTGTGCGTTGCCAAGCATCGCTCATGCCGTTGCGTAGCGATTGCAGCGATGCAGGATCTACGCGTATGACAAAAGGCTCAAGCGCTTCATCAAGCGGGCGACGCTCACTCACAACCGGCACAACGCCATGCAAAAGGCTACGTAGAATCCGCGAAGTACCATCGCCAATCCAAGCGGCATCAACGAACACTGCCGCACCTTGCGCAACTGCGGCAATTTCGCCGTCAGTACATTGAGGTAACATCACGAGATTCGTGCCAGTCCGACTTGTCAGGTGACGATATAAGCGACGATCCAAAATCTCACCAGCAAAAACACAGGGCAGATCGAGTGCGCTTGCCGCTGACATCACTAACCCAATATTATGGCGCGCTTCTATTCCAGCTTGTACAAAAAGATACGGCTGGTCAGGAACGAGGTGAGCCACCGAAAGCGACTCAGTGGCTCGATAGACGAGTGGCAGCGAAAGAGCTATCGCTTCTTGCCGTTGCGCATACTTACGAATCGCATCCTGTTCACTCTCACTATGCGCAATCACCAGATCAGCGCGCCGCAACAGTTCATGACGCGCCGCTTCGTCGCCATTGTCCCAACGTTCTTGCGCATTGATCTGGTCAACATATACCAAACGTGCGGCTAAGAGTTCAAAGACTCGTTGGGCACTTTCTTCATCGTGAACAATATCAAGCAAAGAGCGCGCGGCTCGGGCACCCCACCAACCGGCGTCTGCAACATCTTCAAAATATGGGGTCAAGACAAACGGTACGCCCGCCTGCGCCGCACGCTCTGCACAGGCAAGCAATCCAGGTGCTGCAAGCAAGCTAAATCCATGGACGAGATCGTATCCAGCGGGATCTTCCTCGTCAGGGCGCACCGTTACGTCAACCGTGAAACCTTCTGCTACCAAGAGTTGCCGTAACGCCCAGGCTTCATCGGTGTCAGCGCCTGATGCACGCCAGGCATCCTCACGCAGTGCGAGCAAAATGCGCCCACTTGACCCCCCGGTCGAGAGCGGTGCGACCGGTACGAGCGAACGAGAGGTTGGGCTCTCAAGCGCAACCTGAGTCGTAAAAACACGTGCACTCGTCTCACCTAAACGGACCAATTCATCGAGCACGGCGCCTGGAGCCACCGTGATTGCTGCGCCAGGCAAACTGCCGCTTACGTCGATAATACGCGCCGTAGGATTGAGCCCAGCGCGGAACTCGGTATCCTCGTCACCGGCAAGCACCGCCACGGTTGCGCTGGCTGGAGAGATTGGCAACATCGTGCTGCCAAACCAGGTATTGAGCAATGCCTGATCTCCAGCATCACAGCCAACTAGACTCGTTTGAACTGCTGAAGGTGCTAATAAGGCCGCAACATTCGAGAGACTGCGTACACTCACCAGCGATTGGCCAGTCACAAAACGAGCAGCATAATGAGCCGCCGCGAGTTGGATGCCCAATGACTGATACGAGACGGCACCCAAGAGTTGTGCATGACGCGCAGCCTCAAAGGCTTGCTCGCCAGGGCCAAAACGACGAACGCGTTCTGCAACAAAGCCCTGTCCCGCACTTTCAGCCAACAGCCATGGCACGAGCATCGATTCGAGTGCGTAGAGATCATCGTCTTTGGCAATATTGGTGATCGCCGCAGGCCAAATCAGGCTATCTTTGAGACGCAGGACTAATTCCTGTCGGTCGATCAGGCAGCAAGGAACGCACACCCCAATATCGTTATGGACAAAACGCAAATCTAAGACGGCAGTAGGATTTCCTCGCACAATCGCCGGCTCTAAGCGAGCGACCCTCAAGTTTTCGGGTTTGATCCAAGCTTTCAAATTGCGCTTGCGACTCCATAATTGCAATAACGGCCAATTTCGATGCGATCTCATGCTTGCGAACCTCGTAATTCCAATAACGTACGGCGCAAAGCGCTCGGGGAAAGATCTTCTAGCAAGCGAAGATCTTCCAATGCTTCATCAGCAACGAGCACGTATTGTGGGCCTGGTGGCACAGCCGCTAACCATTGCGCGCGGTCGTGCGCATCAGCGATCACAATATCAGGGACTGACGCTTCATCAATACCACTCTGACGAATCATTTGGCGAATACGCTGGGTAATAACATGGGTTCGCAAACCGTCTTCACGCCCAATTGCTAGCGTCGCTAAGTCATTCACGGTAAATGTCTCGAGGTATTTTCTTATGAGCTGACCAGCTTGTTGCCATGAAGCTTCATCGCGAACCGGCAATAAAAACACGATGCGTTCTTGTCCGATCGGAAATTGCCGTTTGTGATCACTATGCGGTTCAGACTCAAGCATGACAAATTGATGGCGGGCCGCGAGCGGAGTTCCAATAAGCTTCGCAAGCGCAGAATCGCTCATATTCTCTGGATCACACCGCCATTTGCGAGCAAAAGCTTGTTGATACTGCGAATCCGCAACGAGTTGATCAAAGGGAGAATGCGTGTGCTCAAAGGGAATACGGTGCACAAAAACGTCGTCAGCTAGGGCGATATCAAACCCAACGCTGCGAGCCCGCAGACAATAGTCAATCATTCCATAATGCGAGGTTGCTAAATGAGGATCAAATCCACCCAAGGTCTCTAAGACGACACGACGCATGACAAAGCTAGGCATTTGAAAGAAGTCGATCAACTGCGCTTCGCGTGCCCGCTGCTGTCGACGACGCTCTGCTGCTAAACGAAATTCTAGCGAATCACCAAAGACTTCATTCTCACAATTTTGCGTCCCAGGAACTGCGCTCATTCGCGGGACCACAATCCCAACACCAGGTAGTCGTTCTAAGTGAGCACACAAACTGCTTAGCCATTTTTCTGCGACGAGAAAGTCATCACGCATCACAACGACGAATTCGCCACTCACCGAGGATAGTGCCCTCGAAAAAGCATGATTCGCCAACTCATTATCAGGATCAATAAATAAGCGTACGTTCTGCTGATTACGCAAACGTGCGGTTATTTTTGGCGCATCACTGCGAACCACAACAGCCAATTCAGCAATTTCTCCACTTGCAGAACGTAGTGCATCCGTCGTGAAACGATGAACACTCGCTGTTGCCCCAGCCAACAATACCAAACTAATCGTGGGATTCAGCTGCGATCGATTCAGCTGAGCCTCCATCGTGTGCACGTCCGCATACTGCTCTGACCAACCTTGCATACGCTCGATTTGCAGCGCGCTCACGCGAGTCGCGATTCCAAAGCTAGCCGCTTTTTGCGATAGCTCTGCGATCACCGCATCAAAACTAGGCGCTGTACGCTGCAAGCGAATTTGCGCCGGGAGAACAGTGGTCAACAACAACGTTGCGGTTGCATCGGCGCTAAGGACTCGCTGCGCTTGGCCGTGAGTGCCGCAGGTCACCACCCCCAGTTGACGTTCGCCGGCTGTCGCCTCCACCAAACTCAAGAGCCAATCTTGCTTCGGTTCAGCACGCAAATCGACACACACCAACCAACGTTGCCGTTGAGCAAGACCTTCGGCTAAGAGAATCGGGGCATCGGCGTCTTCGGCCACAACAGCGTGTTGTACCGGATATCCGGCCAAACGCAACCACCTCTGCAAGCGACGCTGCTCCTTAGAACCATGCGCGATCAACTCAATCTGATGAAATGGTGCACGCCGAACTGGTCCTTGCAGCAGCTCTAGCCATTGCTGAGGCGAACGCAAGGCATCAAAACGCTCATCATCAGCAAGACTCGATTCCAGTACGCCCGCAGCACGTTCAACAAATAATTGATCATGATATCCGATTCGAGCGCCTTGTTCGATGGCTCGAAGCAGCCAATCCAAGCAGGCAAGATCGCTTGGCAGATTCACGTTAAATTCGCCGAGCTGATCAAACAACGTGCGCCGAATAAGGAGCGCACCGTCGTTTGGTAAATCGATCGAGTCCTTTTGCAGCCTACCAGGCTCAAGAGCGAGGGGATAACGCCGTAACCCTAAACCAACCTGTGCCGAGCGATTCAGAGCATAGCCAATACGCAAGCCGGCATACGTCTGGCATAAGCCTCCTACGATATCAACACCGGATGGCAACTTGCTGTGATGCCAAGGACCGCGGAGCAATGTCTGTCCATCGATCAGCAGCACGCACTCACTCGTGCATTGCCGAATCGCTGCATTCACATCAGCGGTTGTCGGCGTTTCCAACAAGATTGTCTTGAGCGCAGACGCATGCGTAATCCAGCGTTCTAAGAGCCTTCGATGCTTGACAGACTCAGGTAGCGTGGCAATAAGGCTTATCATCCGCCAATGCCCGCTGCTAAGCCCTCTTCCGCAATCTGCAACGCCTCAGTATGACGACCCGAAGCTAAAAAGATTCGTGCGATTTCGATTGTGGCTCGTTCAGGATACCATTCACGTGCAGTCTGCAAAAGCGCAACCGCTTCATCGATTTTCCCTAATTCTTCCAAAATCTTCACACGGAAGAAAATCGCGTCAGCCTGTTTGGCATCCCAGCGGAGCAGCAAGTCAAGCGCGTCGATCGCCTCTTCTGCGCGTCCAGTACGATGTAATAACAACGCGCGCAGATACGTCCCGATCAGAAAAATTTCCTTATTCGCTAAGGGATCGAGATTGGCAAGATGATGAATTGCCTCATCGTTTTTATTTCTCTGCAGCTGGGCAGCAGCAACGTTATAGAGCAATTCTGAACTCGTTGGAGCAATTTCGAGGCCTGCCAAGGCAGCCGATTCTGCTTCCTCATAGCGTTTTTCTTCCAGGTATCGAAATGAACGTCGCACAAAATCATTTTCGACAACGCATTCTTGAGGATGAGATAATTCCTTCTCGCGTAACGTTGTCTGCGCATCTTGGCGGCCCATTTCACGATACAGATCCTCAAGGAGACGAATACTATCGCCACGCTCGGGCGTTGGCTGCAACGCAAAAGCTCTATCGAGAAAAGCTTGGGGGTCAGTAAACCCCTGACGCTGTGCCAGTAAGGCGGCAACGAGCAACATATGCACTTTGGAATCACCATCGAGTTCGTCAATATGCCGCTGGATGATCTCAAACGCCTTGGCAAAACGCCGACGGCGCATTAAGAAATTGACATATTCCGAAAAAGCCTCATTCGTGGAAAAATCCCGATGGACATCAGCAAAGGCTCGCTCGGCATCCACAGCCCTACCTGCAGCTTCAAGGACACGAGCATACGCCACCCGGAGCTCCCAAACATCAGAGCGTCCCAACAACGCTCGTTCAAACCAGACAAAAGCTTCAGAGTAATTCGCTTCTGTGGCATAGCTCATCGCCAACATATATTTAGCGCGCCATAAGGTTAGCTCTTCATCAACAAAAGCATATCGCCGGCTTTGCTCTTGGCCTTCGATCGTCGTTTGTAAAGCCTCACGCATTTCGGCAACCTTGCCCTGCATGCCAAAGAGATTCGCCTGTAAGAAGAGGGCATTGGGATAATACGGGTGTTCTTCAAGACATTCCGCAAGAATCGCATGCGCCTTGTCATAATCGTGGCGGAACACGGCGTAGGCCTGAGCCAGGGTCACATACGAGGTTGCAAAATAGCCAGCCGACGAGGGTTTTCTCTGCATTTTTTTTGCAAGTGAAAACATTTTTTCAAATGTTTCTATTCCTTCTTCTTCCCGATTGGCAACCTGCATCATCGCAAGATTAAACAAGCAGAACATATCCTCAGGATTTTCTTCTGCTTCTCGCCGTACGAGCGGGATATTTCGCTTACTTTTCTGACGGCCTTCAATAACATCATTGCGATAGCCATGATGGTAAATATATATTGGCGAATCGACCATCTCGACCGAACGTACTTGATCGAGTTGCAAGCGCTCATGAATTGATCCGAGATATCGAATTCTATCCGTATTAGGGAAAAGACGAGGCAAGTAATGGGTATACAAGACATCGCCCGATGAACTGTCGGTTTTGTTATGAATACGGATTGAGACCGCATCGAGATTAGCGGGGACATTTGCGATCAATTTGAGAGAAGCGCGGCATTCTTTCGCCAACTCTTCATCAGCATCTAGGCTAAGAATCCAACGATATTTAGCCATTGCCAAGCTTGCATTGCGGGCTTTGGAGAAATCATTGGGCCATTCCATGAAGCTCAGACGTGCATGATATTTTTGCGCGATTTCAATACTGCGATCGGTCGAACCAGTATCAACGATACAAATTTCATCAACGCAGTCGGCAACACTCGCTAAACACTGCTCAAGAAAACGCTCTTCATTCTTCATAATCATGCACAGCGAGATACCTGCAGGCTTTTGCTCGAGCGCTGGGTCCGCATCAGGGAGGCCGAAGACGTTTCCTACATCCGCGCCAGAAAGTAATGACTCTTCAGACGCAATACGTATTGGCATATTTTCTCCTTCACCCGAGATTAATCACAACGAAACCCCGTCAAGTAAATGTATCGGAATCTTTGCAAAAATCATGATCACGAAGCCAAAAGGCATCAGTGCTCTTGGGCGAGTATTGAAGTGGTGTGAAGATAGCGCTCGTCTGCCTCTATGATAAGCACTTTGAGCCTTTAACCAGCCTGACGATTCCCCCACTGACAGCCTACTGTCAACGCTGGGGTTACACTCCGTACTTTGGCCAGCCTGATGCGAAGTATGATCCGCGAAATACCTGGGATCGTTTCGTCATTTTGTACGACCTGCTCGAACAAGGTTTCGATGCGGTCATGTGGCTAGACGCAGATACGATTCTCACGAATCACCATATTCGTATCGAAGACCGCCTGGGAAGCGAAAAGTTCGTCCTCTCGACCGATCTCCATGGGATCAACGCGGGGGTGATGATTGCGCGCAATCATGTGCTTACCCGCGAGTTATTGCTTTCGATTATACAAGCTGAAAAAGGACTTTTCGATAAGCATCCCCACCGTGAGCAAGAAATGCTGAGCCATTATTTAGCAAGTCCGCATTATGAGCATCTCGCAACCATTCTACCGCAACGCATGATGAATGCATTTCCCCATGAGCTCTATGGTCGCTCTACACAATACCCGGGCAATTGGCACCAAGGTGATTGGATTATTCATTTCCCCGGGATGCGCATGTTCGGTCGACTCGAGGCTATGCCGCCTTATCTGAAGCTTATCGAAGGCTTCTCACAATAATGCGGATCTGTGTCATTAGCTTCTACGATGAGAGTTGGCATCGACTAACGGACCTTACCATCCCCCATCTGCAAGCTTACTGCTCTAAATGGGGCTACACGCTCTACTGCGGACAGCCCTTTGCCTCGCCCGATACGCGTGAACCATACAGCCGCTTTCTCTGCACGCATCAATTACTCAGAGATAACTTTGATGCGGTTATGTGGCTCAATCCTGACGCGATTATCACCAATCATCTTATTCGTATTGAGGATCGCTTAGGCGATGAACAATTCGTGGTTGGGGGCGATCGCCAAGGGATCAGCGCCAATGTGTTCATCGCTCGTAATACCCTCGCGGTTCTTGAGCTAACTTCTGCCATCTACGAAGGTGGTGAGCTGCTGACGGGACCACACCCCTTTCCCGAAACAGCTAGTCTCAATCGCTACTTGCGTTTTGCGCGATATCAGCATTGCCCAACCATTTTACCGGTTCGTATGATGAACGCCAGCATGCCAGACCCAACCGATCCAAAAGATTCCCCCGGATGGTAACGGCACCGGCCATTTGACCCCCTAGCGGCACTTTGCTACTGACCCCCACCGCTGAATAGCGGATGCCCCTCTTGAAGACTTTTGTTACTACGCAAACGTCACAAAAGGGGCACCCGTGGGAGTCATTCGATTGG
>CAIKPM010000035.1 GCA_903829325.1 uncultured bacterium | reverse complement strand
GCCATCTCTGCTGCTCGTTGTTTCTTCATAACTAACAGCATCGGTAGAGATGGCTCGCTTGCTTCGGGCACCGGCCCGGCTCGGAGGTGGGTTCGTCTTATCCCGGTGGAACTGGGTTCACGTTATCCCGGTGCCAACACGGATCATCGCAATCGCCTTTGAGCACAAACGCCGCGAGTTGCCGATACCCACCGATCATACTTTGGTGAAAGAAGTCCTCAAGGGCATCCGCCGCACTCGTGGCGTTGCACAAGAAAAGAAAGAACCGCTGCGAGGCGATGACGTTAAAATAATGATGAGCGCACTCCCTAACACGCCACGTGGCTGGCGTGATCGTGCGATCCTCGTGGTGGGGTATGCGGGTGCATTTCGGAGATCAGAGCTTGCCGCGCTGCAACTTGAGTGGGTCGTGAGTGCTCCCGGCGGATTGGAGATTCTGCTGCCCTTCAGTAAAACCGATCAAGAGGGCGCTGGTACGCGGGTCATTATTGAATCCGGTGAAGACGAAACGAGCTGTCCTGTTCGCGTACTCAAACGATATCTGTACGAAGCAAAGATCACCTCCGGGCCGATCTTTCGCGCAATAGATCGACACGGCAACATCAGTAAAAAGGCGATAAGCAGTGAAAGCATTGCGTCGATTGTGAAATGTCACGTGGAAAAAACGCTGGGACGCAATGCTGATCAATATGGAGCGCACAGTTTACGTTCTGGCTTTGCAACAGCTTTAGACGAGCATGGCGCAACGCTTCCGCAGATTATGCAGCGTGGTCGCTGGAAAAGTGAACGCGTCGCACGCAGGTATCTCGGCAGTGAAGCGTGGCAGCAACCCTTGTCAGGAAAGTTAGGGCTATAGGGCACCTCGATAAATAGGGAGTGACGGCCAACAGATATTTGCGCTATTGACTCAGCATCACCAATAGCCGCAAAAATCCCATCTGCCCTCAATGCCGCAACCTGTCTGAATGCATCGTTCGGCGTGAATGGGACGGTGCAATCGCAGAGAGGAGCATCGTCCTGTGCCTACTGATTTGAGTCCGCTCAGTGCTACGCTAGAAAAAACCGTTTTTTCCCTTGAGAAGGCTGCCAAAGGGATAGACACAACTCTTGCGCCCGTGCAGGCTATTGGTCATTTGGTTGGCCCGCTTGCCTTGGGGCTCAATATTGCTGGGATCACCGCTGGCTTTATGCACGATGGATGGCACAGGGGTGAGAGTAGCGTTCGCGTCGTCGCAGATCTCTTGGGAGAAGTCGCAGGCGGATGTATCGGTAGTACCTTAGGATTTACTGGAGGGCAATTTTGGGGTACCGAAATCGGTATGGTGCTCGGAGGTCCCCTGGGCGCGGCCGTAGGTAGTGCGCTTGGTGGAATCGTGGGCAGCTTGACTGCTGCAAATACCTTTACACTCCTTGGGCAACGAGTTGGTGATTCAATCGCCACGCATTCTAACTTTCAAGGTGTTTTGAGCGCTCAAAACACCTGAAACGCCAGCTCATTATTTCTTACAGATGCTCTCGGGTTAGCGTGGCCAGAAGCGCGTCGGCCACCGCTTCAGCGTTCGCCAATTTCTTTAGTGCTGCGGCTATTTTCCGTTCATAGTCATCCTGATGAAAGGCCGGAGCTGGCGTCGGCGGTGCTGGCTCCGGTGGAAGAAGGGGCGTCCGGTCAATCCGTGGTCTGCGTAGCCACGGCAGCGGTGGCTCGACCACTCGCTCTCGGGCTGCGAGTGTGACACTTTGGTGGTGCTCATATTCAAAGCTGGCCCATGCACGCAGGCGTGCATCAAGCTCTGCATCGCCCGTGGGGCACCATATTTTCCCCGCGATCGCTGCCCGGCGCGCAGCGCGAAAAAGAATGTGCGCATTGCTTCCAGCGACTTTGCTGAAGACGGAGAAGAAGAGCGCGTCGGCGAGATCTGCGATTCTGGTTCGTTCTGCTGCGGCTGTGGCCGTGCTCACCCAGTCTGGATCAATCTCAACATGTTGCGGCCGTCCTTTCGGTATGGGAACGGCCGTCCCGGGCCATTCCCATCGCAAGGGGATGAGGTCTCCGCTGGCGCGGGCATAGTTTCGGCAGGGCGTGCAGAGCCAGGCAACCTGGCGTGGCTGGGTGGGATCAGGATGCCAGGTGTGGGTACTTAAAGTGCATGCCACTCGCGTGAAGTGCGCGCCACTAGGTTGGGGAAGAGGATGCCACGCCTACGCAATCTCCGGCGATCCAATCAGCTTGTCGATGATATCCTACGAACACACGGCCTCCTAGCAAGAGACGTGCGCCTTGACCTGACAACTTTTGTGGCCTCGCCATCAGCAGAGATGGATGTCTTGCTTGAGCCGGATTGCCAGTGCCCACGCTACGAAAGCGCAGGTCACTGGGGGCAAAGTGTTGCGTTTCCCCCGTCGCGACTGATATGGGTTGGCGATATCGTTGCCTCACCAAAGCCATCTCAGACACCCTGTGTCACGGTCTTGTTAGAGCTTCTCGGGCAGGCCCATCAACAACATGCTGATCGATTCGTCCGCATGACATTGCCGATCACAGCGCTGTCGTGTGTCAGTGTCGCGCAAGTGCTCTCATCACCTGATGCTCGCGACAGCGGCATGGCCTACGGAACTCCATGCCCAGCAATACCATTCTTTGCTCATGAGTGGAGTGTTGATTTCTGGCTCAATCACTCGGAAATCCATCTTGCTAGCGCTCAAGACTATCCGTGGCTGACCATCGCGACGTTGGCTGGATATGAGCATTTTATGCAAAGCGCCGAATGCCTCATTATTGATCGAGCGGTAAAGAAGTTGCTGATCATCCCGTGTTGGGAAATTTTCAGCTGGTATTATGCGAAAGCGCGTCCTGTTGCACGCTTGCTGTTTCAATTTCCGCGCTGGGAATCCACGACGCTGGAGTATTTACTCACGTTTTATACTGGCCATGCCTTTCGCACGTCTGCAAGGAGAAAAAGGAATGAGCGCAGTGTTGATACCACGCACGTCGCGTTGCAGCTTGCGGCAATGGGGCGCGATGCTGCCGTGTCATATGCACGAAGCGGTTTTGCGCAAATTCGCGCAACGCCACCCTTTCTAGGCGCAGCAACGCTGCAATGTGTCGGCCGCCCACTGACATTGGGTGCCTACCAGGGGCTGTTTATTCAGCGTATTCTAGAGAGTGAGCCGAAGTATGTTCAGCAGGGCTCGCTGCGCTGGAAAGCACGCCCGCATACATGTCCATCTGCACTCCCATCTCAATGAGCGGCAGATCGTCAAGTGAATCGAGATTACTGCATGCGAGGAAATTGCTCGTTGTACGATAGCAGAGCATGCCCGCATCATCCATGCCCGTGGTAATGAAATCCGCTTGCCGCAACGTCTCCAGGACATGGGTTGGGTCGCTGCCCCGATAATCGCACAGCTGCTCATGCGTGATGGGCTGGAGATACGCAACGAGCGCTAAAGTTTCCGTCGCCTCATCGGAGAGCATGCGTGGTTCGTCCCAATAGCGCCGGACGCACCCTCGGCTCTGCGCGGCAACCACAAATTGGTAGCCCGCTGCAGAACGCGTGATCACGAGACCCCGCCCACGATAGTGGCGTTGCAGGCGCGCAAGCGCGGTGCTGATGGCACGTTCTGAGGCCCCGGTGAGTTCGGCGAGGCGAGGGAGCGCAAGCGGTGCGTGCGCCACGAAGAGCAGGGCCTCCAGGGTGGGTCCGAGCTCAGGCTTTGCGTCAAGCGAGCGCGCCAGCAGTTCTGGTGACGCCACGCTCATGGGCACGCCGCTTGCCATGCGCCGAAGGCGCGGATGAGGGCTTGTCGTGCAAGGGGCGAGCCCGGTGGCGCGAGGCGCCCAAGCGGGCTTGCGGCGGCACGCGCGGTGAGGTCGGCTTTGATGTCAGGTGCGAGGGCCGGCCACTCGGCGGCAAAGCGGGCGCGCAGTGCGTCCCAGGCGGCCTGCCGCGTCGCGCTCGCGTCTTGCTCGGCCTGCGCTTGCCGGGTGCGGAGGTCTTGTGCCGCTTGGAGTGTGCGATGGGTGCGACAGAGCCACAACACCTGGTCTTTTTTACGCGGGTCGGGGTGATGGGGCAAGCCGGGCGCATGGCACGTCTGGCAGGGCTGGGGACGTAGTCGTCCGCGTTTGATCGCCATGGCGACGGTGGCGCGCGCATTGCGGATGAGGACTTGCTCTTCGGTGAACGTCCGCTGGGCCTCGCGGGCGCGATCGGCATCGCGGTGAGCTTTTCGCCAGGCCCGCAGTGAGCACGCATTGCAGCTCCGACCACGCCTGCGCGCTGGTCGCGGGCAGTCGGGGACGCGGCACGGGCGCCCGTTGAGTGGGGCTCTGGGTTGGCGGGTGAGTTCGAGGGGGCCGATGCGTGTGCTGGCCGGGTGCATGTGAAGCGAGTTTCGGAGGTCGTAGGAACGCTCCTGTGTTTCGGATTAACGGAGAAATGATGATCCTGACTCGTGATAACCTTCCCTTCTCAATCTCCAGGATTTGGGACAGAAGAAGCACAAAACCACCAAAAACGACCCTGAGGCAAGCGCCACAGCCCCCTCAATACCCAACGCTCCCAGAGAGGCTATACCCCGCCGTGAGTCTTGTGCCTGAACCCGGCTTCCTCGAAATCCTCGACCTCATCAAGGCAGCCCGCCAGCAGGCCTACCAAAGCGTGAATGCCTCCTTGATCGATCTATACTGGAACGTTGGAGCATATATCAGCCGAAAACTATCCAGCGCCGAATGGGGCGACTCGGTGATCCCAGAGCTAGCGGCGTTCTTAGCACGTACGCAGCCGGGGCTCCGGGGGTTTGCGCCACGCAACCTCTTTCGGATGCGGCAGTTTTACGAGACCTATGCGCAAGACACAATTGTGTCACCACTGGTGACACAATTGTCTTGGAGCCACCATCTTGAGATATTGGTCGGTTCAAAGCGCCCCGAAGAGCGAGCATTTTACATTCGCATGGCAGTCAAGGAGCGTTGGAGTAAACGCGAGCTCGAGCGCCAGATTCGTAGCGCATTATTTGAACGCGCTGTCCTGAATCCGCTCCAAACATCCGCGATCCTCAAGGAAACGCGCCCTGAAGTGCTCTCTGCTTTCAAAGACGCATACATCGTTGAGTTCCTCAACCTGCCGAGGCGCCATACAGAGAAGGATCTCCATCGCGGACTACTTCATCGCCTCAAGGAATTCATGCTGGAGCTAGGGCGAGACTTCTGCTTCGTTGGCTCGGAATTTCCGTTGCAGGTTGGGATGCAAGACTTTGCTCTGGATTTACTCTTTTTTCACCGTGGCCTGAATTGTCTGATCGCAATAGAACTAAAAGTGGAGAGGTTCTCGCCACAACATCTTGGTCAATTGAATTTCTATTTAGAAGCGCTTGATCGTGATGTAAAAAAGTCCCATGAGAATCCAGCTATTGGCGTGCTCCTGTGCGGGAAAAAAGATCAGGCCGTGGTTGAATATGCACTCAGTCGTAGTCTATCACCGACCATGATCGCAGAATACCAAACCATGATGCCTGATAAAGCCTTACTACAGGCAAAGCTACAAGAATTTTATCAGTCAGACGTGACCGAGTCGGAAGACGAGGGCGAATGACCCACGCTCTCGTGCCAGACGAGCAGAACGAGCGATCAATCGAGCTTGCCCTTGAGCGCCTCATCCACAGCGCAAAAGAGCTCGGCTCGGCCGCTCGCAGTCCGGCAACCAATCGCGCTTACGCCTCCGACCTCTTGCTCTATCGCGACTGGTGCGCGCAGCATGGTTTTCTCGCCTTTCCCGCTGAGCCACAAACGATTGCTCTCTATGCCGCAGCCCTCTACGAACAAGATCGGGCCGTGGCTACCATCCGACGCCGGATCATCGCAATCGCCTTCGAGCACAAACGCCGCGATTTGCCGGTACCCACCGATCATACTTTGGTGAAAGAAGTCCTTAAAGGCATCCGTCGCACCCGTGGCGTCGCACAAGAAAAGAAAGCACCGCTGCGAGGCGATGACGTCAAAATAATGATGAGCGCCCTGCCTAACACGCCACGCGGCTGGCGCGATCGCGCGATCCTCGTGTTGGGGTATGCGGGCGCATTTCGGAGATCAGAACTTGCCGCGCTGCAACTTGAGTGGGTCGTGAGTGCTCCCGGCGGATTGGAAATTCTGCTGCCCTTCAGTAAAACCGATCAAGAGGGCGCTGGTACGCGGGTCATTATTGAATCCGGTGAAGACGAAATGACCTGTCCCGTTCGCGTACTCAAGCGATATCTGTACGAAGCAAAGATCACCTCAGGACCGATCTTTCGCGCAATCGATCGACACGGCAACATCAGTAACAAGGCAATCAGCAGCGAAAGCATTGCGTCGATAGTGAAACGTCACGTAGAAAAGTCGTTAGGACGCAATGCCGATCAATATGGAGCGCATAGTTTACGCTCGGGCTTTGCAACGGTTTTAGACGAGCACGGCGCTACGCTTCCGCAAATTATGCAGCGTGGTCGCTGGAAAAGTGAGCGCGTTGCACGAGGATATATCCGTAGTGAAGCGTGGCAGCAACCGTTGTCAGGAAAATTGGGGCTATAAGCGGCGGCGTGCTCACCTGATGACATCACTCAGCTTAGCAGCGCAGCGCCAGATCCGTGCACGTTTGCCATAGATAGTGGTGTATCCGGATTTTGGAACCGCAGCGAAAGCCAATTTTCGATAAAGTCGTATGGCAGGCCGATTCTCATCGCGCGCGCACAAAGCGACTGATGGATAACCTTGCTGTTTCGCCGACTTTACGAGATGCTTTAAGAGGTTATACCCAACACCTTTGCGGCGAAATTCCTGTAACACCGCCAAAAATAACTCGGGTTCACTGCCGCTCCCACCGATGCGCGCTTTGGGCAACTCCGTTCGCGTGTGAACATGGCCGCATATGGCACCGACAGGCTTACCTGCGCTCTCAGCAATGTAAGCAATATCGCGTCTATTCGGCCAAGATGACACAAGGTTCGCAATCAGTGGCCTTGTCGGGATTTTGTCGATCGTCATCGCATCAACTGATAATGCGAGCATCTCGGTGAGAAACGCTTTATCGCCAGGCACCGCTGCTCGGTACGTTATCTGAGGGTTGATAGGGCTACGTGTGGGATCAAGGCCACGCATACTGGGCAGTCAGGGTTCCTCTCATATCCTACGTTATACTGCCGACGCCGCTTGGCGGCGTTGAAGCGGTGACATATATCCGCATGAGTCCAGCAGTTCTGGCGTGATTTGCTCCGTCCCCCTCTCGATCGCTTCTCGGGCAGCCCGACGGAGCAGACTTGAAATTTCACCAATCGTGCCGCCCGAAATATGCAGAATCTTTCTCGCTAAAGCGGGCTTCACCAAAGAAGAAGCGTGCTCCAAAGCAAAGACCTGTTCAAAGCTGGCAAGTAGGCGCAAGTAGTCAGCATTCATCGTCCACCGTGGCAAAACAACCGGCTCGAATCGATTGGCAAGTTGCTCGTCCGTCTGAATGGCATGAAATGCGTCCTTCGTTCCAATCGCTATAATCGGAATCTGCAGCTCATTGCCCAAGTACTTGATGACGTTGAGGAAGTGTCGTTGCTTGATGAGCGGCCCCGCAAGAATATGATGAATCTCATCAATGATGAGCATCTTGGTTTGGACTGCGCTCAAGAGGCGCAACACCTGATGTTGCAGATGTGCAGCCGAGTGTGACGGGCGAAACGGGGCAAACACGTGCGAGAGAATCGCTTGGTAAAAACGCCGTTCATCAGGAGCTGGTGGAGCCTGAATAACGATCAGAGGAACACTGGAAGCCGCCTGTTGCTGATCAAGCGCCGGGAGATGCTTTTGAGAAAAACGCCTGATCAGGGCCGTTTTTCCGTTATTGGTGTCGCCAACCAGCAGCATGTTGGGCATACGATGCATCTGCGGGAGCGCAAGGAACTCCTCAAGTTTCGCAAGAGCTTGCTCAGCGCGAGGATACTGAATCCATTGATGTGTGTAAAGACTCGTGAGGCGCTCGTCATGTTTCATGGAAATGGCTCAATTTCGAACGGGATAATCTCGGCGTCAAAGGCACGCATCACCTCATCTGCGACCGATGTGTCTTGCATCGCACCACGTTTTGTCACGGGTCGACGCTCACGTGCACGACGCACACTTTTGGTCTGAGAAACGGCATGTGCTTCATGCGCGCGAAGGCGCTCATACGCCGAAAAAATAGCGGTTTCGTCGATCGCAGCGTTTCCTATTTCCTGTAATTTCCGCCGTAATTCACGGACCTCCCAGATGCTAATCGGGGGATGCGTTGTGTCGCGATACGGTATAGCAGCATACTGCTCAAGTTCCGAATCCCAGAAATACACCGTGCTAATATCGCGTGGATCGCGACGAAATAAAAACTTCCGCTTGCGATCACCTTCAGTCATCCGAACGAAGCGGCGTAAGACATCGCTGAAATAGTGGATTCCATCAATCGCGACCCCAATCGGTTGTATCGTTCGTTCGACATAGGGTAAAAAATCGAGACGAATACGCTCGGCATCAAAAACAACTGCCTGCCCGCGTTCGTTACCGCTAATTCCGGCAGTCCATTTCTGGAGCGGAGATGTTCTTATGCCACGGTGATGGCGGAGGTGGTAGACACTGACCAGATATTCGGTCAGCCACAATTCCAGCTCACGCAACGTTAAAACAGCAGTCGCTTCAGAATCGTATTCACCCCGCTGGCGTGGGTGAGAAAACGTTGCTCCCGGTAACTCGTGCAATGCGCGCATGAGCGTGCCGACGAGACGCTCAATATGCCCACCCATGTGCGGTTGCGCCACAGGACGATATGCCAGCTCAACCCCATATTGTTCGCATGCCCGCCGGAGCATTTCCCCATGAAACTCCCGCGCATTGTCGAGATGAATAACCAGCGGAAAGCCCCAACATGGCCAGCTGCCGCTCACACCGCGCTGCTCAAGCCAGGCTTCCTTCGGCAACACGGCATTTGCGATACACAAGCCCGTAGAAATCGCACCCGGTGGATCGAGCGAAATACAAAAACCAGGCACCATCCGACTGTAGACATCAATGGCCAGCGTAATCCACGGCCGACCGATCGGGAGGCGATCTTGCTCATCAACAACGATGATATCCAGTTTCGTATGATCGATTTGGATAATATCGAGGGGGTGTTTCGCCTCATCAAAGGTCCCTGGTCGCGCCGTAAATTGTTGCAGTGCCTCTTTGCGGTGTGAGCGACGAGCCATGCGCTCACGAACGGGCAAGGCACGGATACGTAAGCGTACGGTGTCCGCATCAGGTGGCGCAAGCTTCGCCTCACGGCAACGTCTGACGACCTCAAGCACCGTCGAAAAAATCGTACGCTGCTGGCGACTGAGATAATGCTCTTGAATTGTTTGGGTGAGGATCTTTTCAACCGCCGGATCCAAACGGCTTTTGCCACGTCCACCGTTAGGCTTGCGCGGCAGCAGAGACGAGAGCAAGCCCGAACTACGGTACAGACGTGCCCACCGGTAGAGGGTCGTTACGTTAACGCCAGCACTTTGTGCCCGCTCATGAACCGACGAGCGCGGGTAGCGCTCACCATCGAGCATCGGTGCTATCAGCTCCAAACGCCGACGCGCCTCTTGCCAGTCGCGATCATCGAGTTCTATCAGATTGGGAGTTGTCTGCGTTAGCTCGAGAGCAGCTCGCTCATCGGCTTCAGCGTTCGTAAGCAGCTCAGACTCACCGTTAGGATTGTCCTGAGAGGGGTGATCGGGGATGGGCATTGCTCGGCCCCCCTTTGGTTTGTAGCACGTACTTACCACATCTAGTGCCACGGACTTACCCCATTTTAGGGTTGTGCGATCGGCTTCACCCAGTTGGTGTGACGTTCTTCACGGCGCTTTGAGCACAAATGCTGCAGATTGAGTTGCATCTACTTTACGTTCCCACACGATCCCCGACTTGGAGATTGTGCAGACACTGTCTGCACAATCGACTTCATAAGGAGGCTAGGCGGGCTCCCCTTGCAAGATGCTCAGCAGCTACAGAGCAAAACAGCTGTGCCCTCCCAGAGGGGGCGCAGAGACTATCTAGACCCCAGCCTCGCCGATACCAGATCGATCGCCGTAGCTAATCGCACGGTCCCCAACCCATCCACCTGATCCAAGCACTCCCTATGTGGGGGCGGAAAATCGGGTCACCGGTTAGCTGTGCGGCGCAGAGATACGTAGCATCAAGATCATGTTTTGGGCAGAAAAAGACCCTGGACGCGTAAAGCAGATGCTTCAGAGGCGGACCCAGGGGTAGCGGGTTCATCGTAGCAAAGATCCCCTTGAGATGCAAGCACACGAGGTCACCAAGCCAGAGCGCTCATCAGAAGAAATACAGCAGCTGGTCGAGGCTATTTCTGCTGATCGTTTTGCAACGTATCTCGCCGCATGCCATGACGACCCCGCGAAAGCGTTGCACCTGTATGAATGGAACGCTGACCTCTGTGGGGCATTGTATGCCCCCCTTCAGATCGTCGAGGTTGCTTTTCGCAATACTCTGCACTGCCAACTTGCAGTAGCTTATGGCCCAAACTGGCCGGTCAGTCCAGCGTTTAGCACGGTTGCTCCGGCATTGGGAGTTATCGTCGCCGATGTTGAGCTTTCGTTAGCACGGGATCGGCGCTCGATTGATATCCCAACCATTGTCGCTTCGTTGCATTTTGGTTTTTGGGACCGCATGCTGAATAAAGAATATAAGGACTCATTGTGGTCCAAGGCGCTGTATCGGTCATTTCCTGAATACGAAGCACGCTACAAAAAGAAGATCGAACGAAAAATTGCAGCGAACGCCTTCCGCGAAATTCGTCTTTTTCGCAATCGCGTTTTTCATCATAAACCAATATTTCGCAGGCGCTCACTCCGCGATGATTTGCAGTTGCTCATTGAAACAGCGGCTTGGATGTATCCAGGGCTTGAACCGTGGATCACTCAGCGAAGCGAACCATGTATTCGTCTCCTGAATAATCTGATTGATGTTTCGGAATCATGAGAGATCTCGAACCGCTATCAGTTTCTGAGCCATTAGTAGAACACACGCAACTCGCGCGTGACGTTGAGAGTGCCAAGCACTATGGCCGGGCGGCGCGCAGCCCACGCACGCGCCTCGAATATGCCCGCGATTGGGCGCAGTTCACCCGCTATTGCGAGCGCGTCTGCCTCGTGTCGTTTCCAGCCGAGCCGCAAACGGTGGCGGCCTACCTTGCGAGCCTGGCCGGTAAACTCAAAGCGACCACGATCCAACGGCGCGCGGCCGCGATCGCCTTCCAGCATCGTCAGAATGGACTGGCGCCACCGACGGCCCACCCGCTTGTTGCGGATGTACTCGCCGGCATCACTCGTGAACATGGTATAGCCCCGCGGCGTAAAGCGGCGCTTACTGTAGAGCTACTTCGCGAGGCCTTGGCAGTAATTGACGACGGTACGCTACGGGGTATCCGAAACCGAGCGATTCTCTTACTGGGGTTCGCGGCCGCGCTCCGGCGCTCGGAAATCGTCGCGCTCAATGTTGAGGACCTCGAATTCGATGAGCGCGGACTCACGCTCTATATCCGTCGCTCAAAAACGGATCAGGATGGCCAGGGGGCAGGCATCGCGATCCCACTTGCACCCGAAGCTTGCATCTGTGCGGTCGTCGCGGTACGGCAGTGGCTTGCTCATGCCCAGATCGAAGCGGATCTTGCTGGGCCGCTTTTCCGCAGTTTTGCCTTACCGCGCGGCCGCAATGCACCGTTAGTGCTGCAGGCCCGTCGTCTTCCCGCCGGTGATGTGGCGCGGATCGTACAAAAAGCTGTTGTAATTGCGGGGTTGGAAGGCGACTTCGCGGCGCATAGTCTGCGCGCGGGTTTTATTACGAGTGCTGCGGTGCGCGGAGTGGCCGAGGTGAATATTCAGCGAGTTTCACGGCATAAGTCGACCGAGGTGCTGCGCGCGTATGTGCGGCACGCGACACGGTTTGATGAGGCACCGTTGACGGAGATTTTGCAGATGAGAAAGAGACATCATTGAATACGGAGCGATTATTCCGTAGTAGCTCAGTAGAGAGTAAGCGATGCATGAGGCCTTCGTCGTCAGACGGTACGGGTCACCTGCTCTATCTATAAGCGTCAAAGAACACCGCACGAGCCCACCGCTGCTATGTCGATACGTTACCTCTACGGTAATATTTTGACATCACTGAAAATTGCCCAACAGGCTTTAGCTTCTTGCCCTTGTGTTTTCTCGCATGATTTACTATGATTATTTCTGATTAGTTGTATTTTGCTGGAGCATCACTATGGAAAACCGCGTGATTACCGCGCATATCCCGATCAGTCTTGCTGAGCAAGTAGATGCCATTGCCGAGCGCTTAGAGCGCTCGCGTGGATGGGTGGTCAAGCAAGCTTTGACTGATTGGATAGCACTCGAAGAAGAGCGGCGTACGATGACGCTGGAAGCGCTGACTGAGGTTGATCGAAACGAGGTTGTCGCGCATGAAGATGTGCAGGCCTGGGCTGTAAGCTTAGGACGTCTCAATCCCCAGCCTCCACCCTCACTTCCCTCATGATCGAAGTGAAATGGACAAGTCGAGCCCTTTTCGATCTGGTTCGTTTGCATCATTTCTTAGAGCCTGTGAATGGTCGCGCGGCCGCGACAGTCATCCAAGCCCTCACTAATGCCCCGGATCGTCTTCGCGAGCATCCTCGACTTGGGGCACGCCTGGAAGAGTTCGACCCTCGAGAAGTGCGTCACATCTTTGTCGACACATATGAGATGCGTTACGAGCTGCACCATGATCGGATTTATATTCTGCGGTTATGGCATAGTCGTGAAGATCGATGAGTAAGACTCACCTTGCTGTCGTGCTCTTTCCTCGTGAAGACTATCAAGGAGGATGCTTACTATGCTAGAGCCTTTGATAATGACGAATCGTTCGATCTCACGTTATGCCCCAATCCTTTGTGCAGCCAAAGACGATGACGCTGAAATGCCTACTTCATCTTGCGACAGTGATGACAAGCATCGAGGCGAGGGAACCGGGATGATTGAAGGTGCTGTTGCTGAGCTAGCCGGGATTGCCGTGGGGGCATTGATCGGTGGACCATTTGGAGCATTTGCAGGGGGTATTGATGCTCTTGGTCTCATCGCTGCATATGGCTCCAACTTGCGTGGCGATCTGTGGTTTTATGAAAAAGTTCCGAGCGATACGCTTAATTAGTCAGATGCTGTAGCTGTATGCTTGATTTGATCCATTGGAATCGCTTATGGTTTTATAAAAAGATGGAGCCAGAGATTCTCGGAGGCGCAGGCGAGTATCGATTGCAACATTTCTTGGCTTTGGTATGGATCCTCGCCATATTCGGCATGATCGCCCTTGCTTTTCTGGCACATTTTCTCCGTTGGGATACTGGCGCTAATACTCTATTCGCAATTGCGACGGCCATTGTTGGTATTGGTGGCTATAAATTTTGGGGAGACACAAACACCGTGCGACAATCACGGCGCTTGCCGTGACCCTCGGCGGGCACTCAAAATAGGCCACCCCTGGGCACTTCAAAACCGTCCACCCCCATAGTTCCGGCTCGTGCGCACTTGGACATGATGACGCTAACTTGTCATCATGAGCAACGAATTGAGCCGTCTGCAACAAGAGACCCTGACCAATTTGCTTCGCTTGGGCTGGAGCATTCGTCGGATTGCCCGTGAAACGGGGCATCGACGGGAAACGATCACTC
>CAIKPM010000034.1 GCA_903829325.1 uncultured bacterium | reverse complement strand
TCCGTTTGGTGTTCATGTAGACGAACATCCATTCTAGAGGCCATCCCTTTTTTATGCTTGGGGGGTGCAATTTCTCGTTACCGCTAGGGGTGCACTTTCTCGCGAGCGTTACCACATGGTTGTTGTTATCAATATATCGCGCCCCAAAGCAGCAAGGGCGATGCATTAAGAGCATCGTTCCCCATGAGATGCGCAATACTCTCAACTCGCCTCGGTATCGTTCACGAACTCACCGAAAGGCAACAGCGCGATGACCTACACGACGTGCAGAGCCAGTTGACAACTGTCGAATTTTTGCATACGATAACTGTCGACTGTTTGCACTGAGAGGGGGAGTCCTCATGCCACGCCCTAGCCTCCGTGAAGAAATCAGGAAGCGCATCGCCGCGTCGGAGGATGACGTCTTCTTCCCCCGTGAGTTTCTAGATCTCTCAGACGACGATCAGGTGTCGCGCGCGCTCCGCGAGCTGGTACGCAGCAAAGAGCTTCTACGTCTGGGGTATGGCGTCTATGCCCGCGCCTTCCCTTCGAGGCTCTCCGGCGCGGTCGTGCTTGACACTCAAAACGGCTTTCTCGGTGCGGCGCGTCAAGCATTGACCAAGCTTGGCGTACCATGGGAATTAACCGAGTATCAAAAAGCCTATAACGAGGGGCGTACCACTCAGGTTCCCGTGAATGCCGTGGTGCGCGTCAAGGGACGCTTTTCACGCAAACTCAAGCTCGGCCGCATGGAGCTTCGCGTTGAGCGTTGATCGGAAGCAGCTTGGCGAAGTACGAACACATTTCGGCCTTCTCAGTAATGCCCCCATCACAAAAGATTGGTTCGTCGTCCGTGCTATCGGCGCACTCGCATCACTTGATGCCACGCCGATGCGACTCGTGCTGGGCGGTGGAACAGCGCTCGCGCGGGTTCATAGACTGGTGCAACGCATGTCCGAAGACGTTGACTTTAAGATCATGCCAGTTGCTGATATCGGACTTAGCAAATCAGCGCTGAATCGTCAGCTCGGCGTGTTGCGCGAGAAAGTCTCAGGCGCCCTTGCCACAGCAGGATTTACACTCGATGGGTCAATGCCACACACACGCAACGAACGACGCTACATGCTCTATCATCTTCCCTACGAAGGTGATGTAACAGATGCGGCCACATTACTGCGACCGACGATCCAGGTGGAGTTGACCTATGCCCCGCTACGGCTTGACGCAGTGCGCTTGCCAGTCGCATCTTTTGTTGCCGAGGCGCTCGGCCGCGAACCGGAGGTGCCCGCTGTTGAATGCGTTGCAATCACCGAAACAGCCGCTGAAAAGCTGGTAGCGTTGACTCGTCGTACGGCAATGCGAATCGCGGGCTTAAGCCGCGACGACGACCCCGCACTTGTCCGGCATATTTATGATCTGCACGTTCTGCGTGAGCACTACGACCCGGCTACTGTCGCAGATCTCGCTAGCCGCATCATCCGTCAGGATGCCGACACGTTCGCCAACCAATATCCCGCTTATCGCGACGATCCCATGGGCGAAACCCATAAGGCAGTGACGACTCTCACCACTGATACGCTTTACGCAGAGCGCTACGCAGAATTCCATCACCATATGGTTTATGGTGAAGTTGTTCCGTTCACAGATGCGCTGGCGACGGTTGCGGCGCTAGTTGAGCACCTTCCCAAGCGCCTCCGCTAATGTCGAAAATCTTTCTTAGCGGTCGTCGAGAGTTGGAATGCAACGCTGAAAACGGAATTAATAAATCGGTATCGATGGAATACTCGAGAACAGGCGCGTGCTGAAGTATTCAAATTCATAGAAACTTGGTATAATACGGAACGACTTCACTCAACCAGCGATCGCACGATCAAATAGATCGACAAGCGGTAACCCTCCGGTAAGGATCCCAAGATCAAGATCGCGTGATGCACGCGCTCTTATGCCAAAGCGTAGTTCAAGCGACATGCCACCTTTGGCAAGGTACATCGGTATGATATTCAGCTGATGAGCACAATTCAACGTGCCGAACATTACCTCGGTCATGATGCGCTGATTGAGTCGTGCTATGCTGATATTTTGCTCACGTCCGTATGCGGTAATCCGCGATTGCAAGATTGATAAGCTGCCAGGTTCTTTTTTGCTTTGAGGAGTCGACTGTATGGGATTATTCATGGGATAGGTAAATTTCGCGAGCGAGCATCCCGCAAAGCATCATGAAGCAAGAGTGTCTCTCCTAGCGCGGCAATATCGCGCAGGGTTCGTTCCATGGTCGTTATGGGTAAGCCGTCCACGTACGTGACCTCATGCTTTAAGAGATTTGCATGATGCAAGACCAGGCTATCTGGCGCATTACGAACGATACGAAGCGTGCGTGGAATAGTCAGGTGTACTTGCTCGGCATTCACATCTGACAGATTATGAAGCAGAAGCGCGGTATGATGTGACAATATTGCCGAAATCCGTGTACGGACTTGCGGCCAAAGTACTGCTGCCCAGAGGTGTGAATTCGAAGACATTTCCGGATACTTCGCGAGCCTATACACTGCGCGTGAGATACGCAGCAGTTTCCCGCGCGAGGCCGCTTTGGCAAGGGTGTGGCGGGAAATACCGACCATCTCAGCCTGCACGGTCGAAAAGTAGCCGTCTTGTGCTTCTGCCGTTTCATAGATGAGGTTTAATCCATGGGACTCCATGCACATAAGGTACCACAATGGTCACGTATATGCAATGACACCTTTATATAAGTGACCATGATGGTACCTTATGTGCATAAGGTGTGATGGGAGTAGCTCCTATCACCTGCAACGGTAGTCGCGACTAAAAATATAATTAGCCTGTCCTAATTGCGCTAACGGGCCTGCCTTCTCATGCTCTAGCTCCATTTTATTCGAGGTGACCTAGATTTTCGCAAAGAATGCGCCGGAATCGAAGTGATTTCGCGGCGCATTCTTTGCGGTGATGGTGTAACTATTGCCCGCTAGCGTTAAATATTCCAACCAGCGTGGGGCCGTCGGTTAAGAAGATTGAAACCAAGCCGGAATTACACGAGAACGTATTCGCCGCACATCCGCTCGGATCGATTTGACTGGGTTTCAGCGTTGCGATGGCGGTCGTTGTCCCCGAATTTGCGGCACCAAAACCGATGGCAACGCTTGTCGGAATACTAATTGGCCCCGATTCGTTTCCGGGCGCCAAGGCTGAACCTAAAGCCGTTATCGTTGGTGAGCTTGATGCAGCTTGAGGATTGGTATAGTATCCAAATTGAATGCCGGCGAGACCCGACGTCGGTGAAGCATTATAGAAATTCACCGCGCCGTTACCACTATACGATCCGGAGAACACCTGATCGCTAAAGCTGTAGAACGTCGCAGGTGCGGTGCCGGCTAAGGCCAGAGTTTCATAATTTGCGCTGTTGACGTGGAACGTTTGGTTCGAAATAATTGCTGCTGATTGGGTATCGTTGTTCGCCGGATACACCGTTACGCTGTGGGTACCGGTACCGACGGAAAGATAATTCGTCACCGTATTTGGTGCGGTTGCAGCAAATTTCACGGTCCCATCAATAACAACGTCGACGCTACCAGCAGCCGCAGAACCGTTCAAAAAGCGAACTTGCGCATTCGACGTGCCGAAAACATTGGCATTGGTCGTGCCCGCGTCACCGCATGCGGTTAAGCACGCAGTAGAAACAAACACGAGCGCAAGAATACTCGGACGGTATAGAGAGCGAAGAAACGACATAGATAAACCTCCCAGAAATGAGTCGACGATTGGGATTACCCTACTTTTCGTGAGACGAATCACGCCTGGAGATCGAGATACGCGAGCTTGGTGAGACCGGCAAGATGTGTCAGTCCCGCGTCCGTAGCCCCCGTCGATAACATCCACGGAAGTGTGTTCTTTTGAAACACCGTCTTCGGCAACGCCTGATTCCCGGCAGCGCGGAGTGGGGCTTCAGGTGCGGGCTGGCCGACTTATGCCAGTCATCCCTGCAATTGATACATTGCTAGACGATCTCCAGGGTCTTCTCTGGAAAAAGGTCCACTGCTTAGAACATGCGGATGCTCGCGAGCGAGCAGCACAAATACAAAACGAAGACTATCGAGCTGAGCTCTACGAATTTGTTCAGCGACAATTGGAGCTATCGGTCAATAAAAGTGGTTGCCGTTAAACACACCCCTCCCGCGTGCCATTGTCGTTATCGCTCTGTGCGCTCGCGCACGCCTCGTACGAACTTTATTATCACCACGTTAGAGGGTTTGTAGGAATTGCGCAGGTGTCTGATCGCTGTTAGCACCGGGATAAATCGAACCCAGTTCCACCGGGATAAGACGAACCCACCTGGGCCGCTCGTTTACGATCCGCTGTGCGCGCTCCTTTCATGACGCGACTTTTTTCCCTACGTCGGGACTAAATTCTCGCAACCAG
>CAIKPM010000033.1 GCA_903829325.1 uncultured bacterium | reverse complement strand
GTACTCAGAGACGATTGCAGCCTTCTCAGCGGCCTTAAAGCTACGACGGTGTGGTTGCTCGTTTGACATACGTGACTATCCTATATGCCCTAGCAAGATTACTGGTTCAGACTGGTCTCACGTCATATTGACACATAGGGACACGTGGTAAATCTTGACAAAACTACGACAGCATTGGATAACTGGGGGCTGTTTTCTTCCGATACTCCCAGTATGCGGCGAAGTGAACATAGAAATAGCCCCAATGATCTAACAAGCGACGTTGATTGTCTGGTAACAGACAGTAAAACAGGTAAGCTTATATCGATCGTCGTTCCTTTCTATAACGAAGAAGCAACAATCGCTGTTTTCTATTCAGCTCTTACCTCAACTATCGATGCGATAACAGACATGCAATGGGAGATCGTCTGCATAGATGACGGAAGCGTTGATGCTACACTGCAAATATTAATTGAGCTAGCACAGGCTGACCACCGAGTACAAGTAATAGAGCTATCGAGAAATTTTGGCAAAGAAGCTGCATTGACCGCTGGAATAGATGCAGCAAAGGGCGATGCAGTGATTCCCATGGATGCTGACCTACAAGACCCCCCCGAACTAATCAGTCAACTTATTGAAGCGTGGCAAAGCGGCGGGGAAATGGTACTAGCCCGCCGCATCGAACGCAATAGCGATTCGTTCTTAAAACGTATAACATCTCATTTTTTCTACCGAGCTCACAATCAGATCTGCAAAACCAAACTGCCAGAAGACGTTGGCGATTTCCGATTAATGGACCGCATTGTGGTGGATGCGTTAAAGCGATTACCCGAACGCCAACGTTTCATGAAAGGACTGTTTGCGTGGGTTGGTTTCCGCACGCTCACCATTGAGTATTCTCGCCCTGCGCGAAAAAATGGTGCAACAAAATTTTCTGGAGCATCACTCTGGGATTTAGCAGTTAATGGATTTACCAGTTTTTCCACCGCCCCGCTAAAAATTTGGACTTACATAGGCTTCACCGGAACCATGGCAACATTTCTATATGGATTATTTATTATTGCTTACCAAATTATCCATGGAACAAACATCCCTGGATACGCATCACTCATTGTCATCATTCTGTTTCTTGGATCAGTCCAATTAATGAGCATTGGAATTTTAGGAGAATACATTGGCAGGATCTACCTAGAAACCAAACAACGCCCTAGCTATTTAGTGCGAAAGTGGCATGAAGGCAATAATGGAACATAAAGCATATCTTGAAATGGCAGATGTAGAATCTCGACACTGGTGGTTTGTTGGGAGAAGGTACATTCTCCAGCGCCTAATCAAGAGTCTTGATGTTACCGACACTGCAAAAATACTAGAGCTAGGATCTGGCACTGGGGGTAACCTTCAAATGTTGGCTCAATTTGGCAAGGTGACCGCGGTAGAAATGAATGATACGGCGCGAAAGATATCAGAAGCCAAGGGTCTTAGTGCCGAGATTTTACCCGGCGTTCTTCCCGATCAGCTACAGCTTGGTGATAGAAAATTTGATTTAGTAGTTTTATTAGACGTTTTAGAGCACATTGAACATGACCAGAAAACATTAGCAACAATCAATAACCTCCTGACCCCCAATGGCCTCGCCATTATTACTGTGCCAGCGTACCGCATACTATTTTCCGAACACGACCGAGAGCTACATCACAAACGACGCTATGAACGCGATGAGTTAATGCAGAAAATTCAAAAATCGGGCCTGACAATAAAAAAACTATGCTTTTTCAACACAATACTGCTTCCAGTGGCTTTCGCATTACGACTATTATGCAAACAGACTGGCAGCGAAGTTCCCCCGCACTGGCTGAACGCCGTACTTAAAACGATCTTTTGCAGCGAAGGATCGTGGCTTCCCTGGATAAACCCACCTTTTGGCTTATCGATCTTAGCAGTAGTAGGAAGATCCTCCACTAAGGCCGACCTCAAGGTATAGAAGCTATTCGCTTACAACTTGTGTAATTTTTGGTTCGCTCACGTCTGTGCCAGACATCAAAAATACCATAATGCTTCACGTGAATAAAATTATCACGGATAGCGTGACTCAACAGCTGTACCTCGGGCGGATTTGCATCTTGCATCGCAGGGAAAGACAATTTCCAAACACTTGGATTTTGGAACTGTTCACCAGTTATGACCCAGTTGGCACGCTGAACGGCAGCAAAACATGAGTCGCGATATTGACTGGGGTAGGTATAACCCGGAACAAAAATATCGACCGGAGCAATTTGATCCCTCTTGGTCAGAAATGGCATTAACGGTAGATACGGATAAAAGAAAAAACCATCTTTTTTTGATGTCTTATTGATAAAACGTAGCATATCATTCCCACCAGACGCGAAAAAAGCGATCGGACCAGCGGCCGAGCTGATCCTCGGAATTGGAGTGACCACTGCACGCGCATGTAATACGATTATAGGGATATAGGTCAACAATATACTTAGTGAGCCATATCGTAATATTCGTTTCGCTTCGCTTCGGACCAAGCGCGAGTAGCAGTAGGCAATCAGTGGGAGTATCAACGGGGCAGCAAAGCCAATATGATCGGCTTCTGGTCTCGGATAGGTCATAACCAAGCCAGCTAGACCAAGAAACACAAACAATGCAAAATATGCCTCCGCGAACAAAGAACGGCGATATTGTAAATAAGTAATAAAAGCGAGACATCCGGCAATAGGGAATAAATCCTTGACCGGATTACCCCATGGCAGTCCCCAGGCAAACGGGACACGTTGCACGCTGGAATACCGTGTCAACGTGAAGCCGAGAATATCAGAATATGCAGCGCTAAATGAATGATTGAGGAATACATAAAACAAGCACAAAACAGGAACCACAACAAAACCACAACAAAACACGATGATATATTTAACGCATGAACCACGCCAATACAATACGCTCACCGCTGCAGCTACATACAAGAACGACACCGTGCTCATGGTGGCCACGCCAGCCATCACTCCAGCTAATAAAGTTAGCCCAAGGTCACTATTACTGTTCTTTTTACTCAGCAATGCAAGCCAAACGGATATTAAACCAAACAAAACACTAAACCAGTGATGACTAACCCCGACCCAGCATGGATTAATCAATATTAACCAAGACAGCGGGAGAATTGCTGAAAGCAGCATCTTTTCAGATATGCCCTCCGTGTCAACATCAGGTTGACATATTCCGATGTGATAACAGATCATATAGATTACGCTTACGATGCTGATCAGCACTATAATCGCGAGCACATGAGCGGCCAACAAAGACTGTCCAAACATAGATAGTCCTGCCTCAGTCAGCAGATAGCTGACCGGCGGATAAAAAGCAAAAAAATCAAGATAGAGTTTTTTGCCTGCGATCATCTGACTTGCACCATGCAAAAGGACACCTTCGTCTTGATACGTTGGCTTTACATAGTAAAGAGACGGAAGCAATATCAATATGGATACGGCGATAACGCTGAATAAGCCCAAAAGACGCATTCTATACTGATTAAGAAACAAAAGATTCTTCAAGCAAGCTCCCTCTCAATTGCACGCCACATACAGTCGAGACCCCGATACATGACCTCAAGGTCTCATGATATTTTTCGCGTTCCCCTGGAAATCGATCGGCAAAAATCTCAGAAACTGAAGCGCTGCAATCAGTCAAGCAGACGTGGCAGTACATCCCCTTTCAGAAACGTGCCGAACTCCGCTATCGAGAATTGAATTCCGTTGTAAAAGGGCCCGAATTCACCATACCGAGCGCTCGCTTCGTCAAAACGCATTTCATAAATAAGATTTTTGAAGACCAAAGGGTCATCCGCATATAAATCGACACCCCATTCGTACTCATCGAAGCCGGTTGAGCCAGAGATCACTTGATTTACCAAGCCATGATACGTGCGACCAATTTTGCCATGTTCGCGCATCATCCGATTGCGATCTTCGTACGGCGTAGCGTACCAGTTGTACGTTTCACCGCGGCGCTTATTCATCGGATAAAAGCAGACATACCGTCGATGGGGAACCTTCGCCCAAAGCCGCACGCCGTTACGCGGCTCGCGAGTTTGCTCAAGCAATAGCGCATCAAAAGCTTGAATCCAGGCTTCACTATGTGGCTCAAGCCCCTGCGCCTCAAGCGTTTTGTGCATCTGCGCCGTCGCTTCGTACAAGCCTAATTCAAGCACTGATAAATACGAATAGACCGGGCGTAAAAAAGCTGACATCCCCAAACTATCGATTTTCGTTTCTAACACCGCTAGCTGCTCAAACGAACGCGCGTAATGGGTGAGCATCAAATCAGCCTTATGGCCAAGTAGCTGCGCTACTGAGACATCGCCGTCGTATGCAGCGTGAAGTTGCAGCAACGCCTGCGTCGATTGGCGCGCAAGGTCATCGCGTTGCATGCCTGAGAGTTGTTCCCATCGATGTCGATCGAAGCGAAACATGCGGTGCAAAATATGCCAGCCATCGAGTGATTCTGGAACGTTTGGATTTCTCACGGATATATTTGCCTCAAGAATTTATGGGAAGAAGCTGCCAACGCTGGCGTTCGAGCAAGACCTCTGCCAGCAAAACCTCCGGCTGCTCGCGAAACTTGGACCAGCGACCTGGCAGAGCCGTGATTTCATCGAGAAGCCGAGCGAATGCTGCATTGACCGGCGCAGCAAGATGCAAATTCCGTGCTGCAGCGACCACTGCCCCGTTGAGCCAAGCCACTTCACTCTTCACCTTGTTTGCCCGAAGATCCAGGAGTAATGAGGGCAATTTTCCACCACGGGCACGCGCTATGAGACGTGGCAAGACGAAGTGGGTCAACGATGCCGGAGCCTGCGCCATCGTTAATAACGCGCGGACGGGATACTTCGGCAGGTCAACCCGAGTAATACGTGCCGCCTCCATTACTGCGGCGACTTCTCTCAAGGCTTCCATTTCCAGCGCAAAAATGCCCGGATGGGCAAGCACTTCAGCCGGGGTTTGGTCGAGGATGGCACACGACGCGTTCGCTAAAATATTGAGACTCAATTTCGACCATTTCAACGCCCGATAATCGGTGAAAACGGTGACTGGGACCGGAGTCGCGTGCAAGGCCGCCAGTAGCCAATTGTATGCTTGCTTACCCATCGGAGCCAATGCGAGACCACCGCGGTTCGCCGCGAACGAGTCGCCAGAAGCGGTTCGCTCAATCGGCACCGTAAGCGCCCCCGCAATCACCGCATCCGCACCAAATACATTGGCAAATTCTTCTTCGTTACCAATACCATTCTGCAGTGTGAGAATCGCTGCAGAACTCGACTCACCTAGCAACGCACGCAAAGTCAATAGAGCCCGCTGGGTGTCATACGCTTTCACAGCAACGACAACAACATCGGGTTTCGCCGGGAGAACTAATTCGAGCTCACGCGGGGCAAAAGTGACCGTGCAGCCGATCTCTTCCAAAACACGACCGAACCATGTGCCAACCGCGCCGGCGCCAACAATCACGACGTTCATCAGGCAGCAGCCACTCCAGTGCTACCGAAGCCGCCGCTGCGCCCACTCTCTGCCAACTGCTCGACGACGGTAAACGCGACCTGAGATACGGGGGCAATCACGATTTGGGCAACCCGATCGCCCCGAGCGATCACGAATTCGTCTTGGCCAAGGTTCACTAGAATAGCACCAACAGGACCACGATAATCAGCATCAATCGTACCGGGACTATTCAAAAGCGTTATCCCAGCTTTGAGCGCTAACCCACTACGTGGCCGTAGCTGGGCTTCAAAACCCGGTGGGATCGCCAACGAAAAGCCAAGCGGTACCAGCACGCGAGCGCCTGGAGCTAGGCGCAACGGCTCACGCACAGCAGCGTAACAATCCGCACCAGCGGCACCAGCCGTCATGTAACGCGGTAACGGCAATCCGACGCCATCGTCCAGAACGAGAATCTGAACGCACACTGGCGTCTGAGTTTCAAGACTCACAAGAGACCGGCCAGCTCTGCCTGAAAACTTTCAAGATCATGAAACGAACGATAGACACTCGCAAAACGAATGTACGCAACTTTATCAAGACCTTTCAACGCTTCCATGACCGCCTCACCTATCGCCGATGTGGGAACCTCAGTTTCGGCACGCACAAATAGCGAGCGTTCCACTGAGCCCACCAATTCTTCGAGCTGATCTTGGGAAATAGGGCGTTTTTCGCAAGCACGCCGCAAACCACTCACGAGTTTTTCACGATTGAAAAGCTCGCGGCGCCCGTCCTTCTTTACCACGAAAAAACGCCGCGCTTCAATCCGCTCATAAGTGGTGAAGCGATGGCTACAAGCGAGGCATTCACGACGGCGCCGCACAACCGTTTCATCGTCGCGAGAGTCTACGACTCGCGTTTCACTCTGGCGACATCCCGGGCAAATCAGCGGAACAAGCTAGGCAGCGGCGCCTATCTTGAACATCTTCGTCCCGCACTCTGGGCACTTACCCTCGGTCGCCGGACGACCATTTTTCATGGTAATCTGTTGTGCGTCTTTCATTACACGCTTTGCTTTACATTTCACGCAATATGCTTCGGCTGCCATTGATCCTCCGTCGCTAAGCGACGACACGAGTTGCCTATCAGGATGGCGCCTATTCCCAGGCAGCCGGGACATTCCTAGTACTCAGGCAAGAATTCCTGAGGAACACCACCTTGCTCGGCAAGCTGCTCAGCGTGAATATCCCGGCATGGATAGCATTCCAAGCTTTGTTTCCGCAGAGCAAATCTGGGCGCTGCGCGGAGAACGCGCTCGTCCGGCACGCTTACGCGGCTTGTACGTCAGCGGCAATCTCGATGCGCTCGCGGGCCCTACGGTGGCAATTGTCGGGAGCAGAGCAGCAAGCGAACAAGGATGCCGTATCGCTTGGCGCTTCGCTGCGGCACTGGGACAAGCCGGGATCTGCGTCATTTCTGGACTGGCGCTGGGAATAGACAGCGCAGCCCACCGTGGCTCGCTTTCCGTAGGAGCAGCCACCGTGGGCATCTTAGGAGGCGGCCACGAACGCTTCTTTCCTAAACGCAACGTCCCACTCGCTGAGAGCATGCTAGCCAAAGGCGGTGCCGTCTTGTCACCATTCGCACCTGACGAACCGGCCATGCCCAGCCGCTTTTTACAACGCAATGGGGTCATCGCCGCTCTATCAGATGCGGTTGTCGTCGTCGAAGCCGCCGCGCGGAGCGGTGCATTGAACACGGCCGCTTGGGCCGCTTCTGCCAACGTACCTGTACTAGCCGTCCCAGGCGACATCGATCGCCCCAAAGTCGCCGGCTGCCATGCCCTCATCCGCGACGGCGCCACCCTCGCCCGCAATGTTGAAGACATCCTCGAGGCAATCGGCGCACTGCGGCACCCTCGAGGCAAAGCCAGCGTGCAGCCATGCCTCCCCTTTCCACCCGATAGCCTCCCAGCGCAATTAACTCTCGCTCTCGCAGACGAACCGCAGTATCTCGAAGAGCTTGCAGCTCAACACACCGCTAGCACCGCCGACATACTAAGCGCGTTAGCTCGTCTCAGTCTTGCTGGGATCGTCCGAGAACGCGACGACGGGGCGTATCTCCTCAGCAACTAGCAATCGTTGCCGGACACTCCTAGCAGGCGCAACCACAGCCGGGTGGAAGCCGGCCCAGCGTGCACGTTCGCCTTCTCTGCGTCGATAAAATCCGTGATCACCACCTACGCGGCGTCATCGATGCTTTGCTGCAGCGGCTCCGTCCTTACCATCGTATCGAAGAAGTCGAATTGCGCCCCACCGATGGGAGCAATCCACAACGCGCGATCGTAGGCGACTCACTCGCCGTACTCGGGAAGCTCACATACTTGCACGAATGGAGTCGGGCACTCTTGCTCGAGCAACTCTACCGCGCCGCACGCATCAACACGAACGCACCCTATCACCATTGAAACGGATCATCGCACTTTGAGTACGCCCCCACTAGCCGCCGCTGCAGCCACCCAAACGGTCGCGACCCGACTAGCCCAACTCGCGCAAGAACTCGTGCCAGAGAGTACCCCGCGCATCACGTTTGAGGCACCCCGGCATCGTGAGTTCGGTGATTTCTCGACCAATTGTGCTTTCAGCCTCGCAAAATCTGCGCGCCAAGCACCTCAAGCGGTCGCGAACCAGCTCGTCGAACGCGCAAAAAACGACCCCGAATTACACACCCTACTCAGCGAAATTGAGGCCGTAGCCGGCTTTATTAATATCCGCCTCGCGCCAAGTCAATGGCAAGCGACCCTCGACGAGATCATCGCAGCCGGCAAGCAATTCGGCCGGAACACCCTCGCGAACCATCCCCGAGTATCGCTCGAATTTGGCAGCGCGAATCCGACCGGACCGCTGGTCGTGGTACAAGGGCGTACTTTGAGCATCGGAGCAACCCTCGCGAACACCCTCCGCTTCTGCGGCGTGAACGTGACCACCGAGTGGATCATTAACGACGCTGGCAACCAGCTCGAAACCTTCGGCCGCTCGCTCTACGCGCGCTATCGGCAGCACACCGACCCTGCCTACCCTTTCCCGGAGGACGGCTACCCTGGAAGCTACGTAGAACCGATCGCCCAGCTTCTGCGCGCGCGCGATGGCGCTATCTGGGAGCAGGCCGAGGAAAGTGCTTGGCTACCCGTCTTCTCACTATTCGGGCGTGATACGATTGTCGCTGATCAACAAGCGGTCTGCACCCGTTTTGGTGTTGAGTACGATTGTTGGCAAAGCGAGCGAGAGCTGCACGAACAAGGCGCCGTCCAGCGTGGAATCGCAGCACTCACCGCACAGGGGCTCACCTACGAAGCCGACGGCGCACTCTGGTTTGCCGCAACTCAATTCGGCGACGATAAAGACCGCGTCTTGGCACGCTCTGATGGACGGCCCACCTACTACGCCGGCGACGTCGCGTACCACGCAGATAAATATCGCCGTGGCGCAGAGCGGCTCATCGATATCCTGGGCCCCGATCATCATGGCTACATCGGCCGGCTCAAAGCGCTGGTTGCAGCGCTTGGCAAACCCGACACGCTCGAAGTACTCATCGCACAACAAATGACGCTCATCCGCAATGGCGAGCTCGTCTCGATGAGCAAGCGCGCCGGGCAAATCGTCACGCTAGCTGACGTCATCGAAGAAGTCGGAGTGGATGCAGCGCGTTTCTTTTTCATCCAATCGAGCACCGATTCGCCGCTGACCTTCGACCTGGCCCTGGCCAAACGCACTACCGAAGAAAATCCCGTTTTTTATGTCCAGTATGGGCATGCGCGGATCGCCGCCCTCCTCCGGAAAGCTCCCGTCGAACGAGTCGCTGCAGCCCAGGCCCGGCCCGCACTCGCTCCGCTCACCGAACCGAGCGAACTCGCTTTGATTCGGCGTCTGGCCGAACTGCCAGAAGTCGTGACAGGAGTTGCTCTCCACAACGCACCGCATCGCTTAGCAAAATATGCCCGCGATATTGCGACCGATTTTCACCAGTGCTACGCGCATACACGCGTCCTCACCGACGACAACCCTACCACTGAAGCGCGCCTTGCGCTCGCGATCGCAACCAAGGGCATCCTAGCAACCGTACTCACTCTGGCCGGAGTCAGCGCCCCAGAACAGATGTAGGGCACCTCGAGCAACTTAGCCCAGGGGCTTACACAGCAATCGACGTTCGGTCGTGTAGCCTGCTGCTTCATATACCCCGCGTGCCGCGAGGTTTTGCTCGGTCACCATCAAGGCAATTGCGGGAAGTCCTTTTGAACGAGCATACTCTTCTGCAGCCGCGAGGAGTTTACGACCAATACCTTGACGCTGGGCGATGGGTTCAACGGCCATATACGCCACAAAGGCTTGCTCCTGGCCGGTAACATCGTCGGGCAAGAAATCGACATACAGCAAAAAACCCACGTTCTTGCCAGCTGTGGTTGCCATAAAAACCACCGGTTTCTGCGAGAACACATAGTCGAGCATGCGTGTATAGGCTAATTGGGCAAGATGCAACTCGACTGGCCGTTGCTCGGATATACTCGTCATGGTCGTACGCCGCCCAAGGTCGAGCAAATACGCGGTATCGACCGGCGTGGCAATACTGACAACGACATTCGTGATGTCCACGTTTATCGTGGGGCCTCGCTGGCTAAAACCGCGGTCAGCGCTGCCAAAAAGGTCGCATTTTCAAGCTGTGTACCAATCGTGACACGCAGGCGCTGAGGCATCCGTAATCCATCGCCCGAGCGCACGATAACGCCTTGCTTGAGTAAGCCTTCGTAAGCAATGGTCGCAGACATCGGCACAGCAACTGCAACAAAATTCGCCGCACTTGGATACATCGTTAATCCCAATTGTGTAAAACCAGCCGTGAGCTGGGCGCGACCAGCCACATTTGCAGCCACGCTCTGGCGTAAAAAATCGTCGTCGCCAAGAGCCGCCGTCACCGCTGCGAGCGCTGGAGCAGAGACGTTAAACGGCAAGCGGGTGCGCAAGAGCCAGTCGATCATGTCTTTCTGCGCGATCGCGTAACCAAAGCGCACCGCCGCCAAACCATAAATCTTGGAAGCTGTCCGCAAAACGATCGTTTGCGGACGGTTCATTGCGTAGGTAATCCCCTCAACTCCAGCCGTCATATACTCGCGATAGGCCTGATCGAGCACGAGGATTACCCGCTCCGGTAATGCTTGCACAAAACGTGCGAACGCTTCCGGCTCAACCTGCGTGCCTGTCGGATTATTTGGGTCACAAATAATCACCATTTTGGTCTTGGCACCGACGGCACTCAGCATCGCATCCAAATCATGCACGCCATCACGTAGGGGGACTTCTACGGCTTCGACGCCGTGCAGACGAGCATCCATCCGGTAAAGCGAAAACGTCGGATCCGCCATCACAACTTGATCACCAGGCTCGGTAAACGTGATAAAAAGCTGCGCTAAAAGCTCATTGCTTCCGTGCCCAAGCAACACGTTTTCAAGCGCGACACCGTCACCTGCGCGCTGTGCAATCAGGCTACGCACCGCGCGATAATCATCGTCAACGTAAATATGCAAAGTCTCGAGTTCGCGAATCGCGGCCATCGCGCGCGGCGAGGTGCCGAGCGGATTCTCATTCGAGGAAAGCTTTACGACGCGCTCAAGCCCGAAACGACGGCGCGCTTGTTCAACCGTGGTGCCTGGTACATACGGAGCCACGCTACGGACCGAGGCGCGCACCAAGGAATCAAGCAACTCCGACACTACAGGGGCTCCGACGCAGACGTCTGCAAACGCCGCGAGCCAGGGTCTTGCAAAGGCACACCCGTCGCGCACCAGGGGCAATCTTCCGGCGTGTACGACGCCAAGGGAATCTCAAGCAATGCAACCGTGGGCACCCCAAAATCGCTGGCGCCGCGTTGAACAATAACGCCAACACCCAACACGGTGCTCTGCGCCCGCTCAACCAGAGCGAGCACTTCGCGCACCGAGCCTCCGGTCGTCACCACGTCCTCCACCACAAAGACACGATCCTCAGGGCCCAAGGTAAATCCGCGCCGCAAAGTCGGCACGCCCGCTTCTTTCTCTGCAAAAATTGCCCGTACGCCTAGCTGTCGCGCAACCTCGAAACCCAGCACAATCCCCCCAACGGCGGCACTTACCACCACCGTAGGCCGCTCCAGCTTCGCAGACGTAATCAGGCCTGCGGCGGCCGCACTCACCAGCTGTGGATCCTCGAGTAGTCGGAATTTCTGAATGAAGCGATCGCTGTGCCGTCCTGAAGAAAGCCGAAAATGCCCCTCAAGAAAAGCCCCACGTTGCGCCAAAGCCGCCGATAAATCAGGGACGATCGGAGAAGATGTCATAGCGATTGCTTCTTCAACCGGGGACGAGCGAACGCATTTCAGTCAGAATCGCTTGGGCAGCAGCAAAGGGATCGGAGGCTTGCGTGATCGGCCGCCCTACCACCAGATAATCGGCTCCGGCGCCGATCGCACTCGTCGGCGTGGCAATACGCTGCTGATCTCCCCCAGCAGCACCCGCTGGGCGAATGCCTGGGCATAAAGCCTGAAAATCGTGACCAAAGAACGCTTTGAGATCGGCTGACTCGTGCGCCGAACACACCACGCCGGCACAACCGGCGTTACGGGCTAAAGCGGCTAAACGCACGACATTCTCGCCGATTCCGCCCATAAAACCAAGCTCTGGGAGCGTTATCTCAGCAATGCTGGTCAGAATCGTCACCCCAAAAATCGCTGGGACGCGGAGACTACGTTCTTGGGCGACAATTTCAGCGGCTTCGACCACGGCACGCATCATCTCGAAACCACCCATCGCGTGCACCGTCACGATCCCTAAACCGGGACGCATGATCGCCCGCATCGCCGCGGCAGCGGTACGCGGAATATCGTGCAGCTTGAGATCGAGAAATAACTCCGCACCACAAGCTTCGATCTCGTTCAATAACGCCGGTCCGAATGCGTAGTACGCCTCATAACCAACCTTAAAAATCACACCTAGTGGTAATAATTGCTCCACCAGATGCAGCGCTTGGGACAACGTTGGGGTATCGAGCGCAACGATTAAGCGAGGCGAAACTGCGGTTTGCATAACGGACTACGCTTCCCCAGAAAGCATGAAAAACGCCTCTAAGGTCGCGCGATATTGCGTAAGTGCGGTATACCATTGGCTTAACAAACGCAGTCCAACATCCGTGAGCGTATACACGCGTTTGACCGGACCATGCTCCTGCGTAAGCCATTGCGAGAGAATACATCCCTCGCTTTCTAGTTGCCGTAAGACACGATACACCGTGCCGGCATCGCATTCAACATGAAAACGTTCACGCAGAATCTTCGTGATCTCGTACCCATGCAAATCTCGTCCTTTGAGGACAACGAGCAGCCAAGCGGTCAGATAATTTTTCGGCGTCCCACGCGGTGGATGGCCATACTCGATCATACCTGCCCCTGCGGGGCGACCAAGGCGAACACCTTTCTCTCGCGAAGCGCGCTGCATGCAGCTCCCGCCAACGATCGCCTTTTCTCCCGCCCAACGCCAAGCGAACGCCGCTCAAGTCGAAGCTGACGTCACAGAACTCCGTCAGCGTTTAGCCTCCGTCCAGCAAGCTGGTGGCAACGCAGCAACGACGCGGCACCACGAGCGAGGCAAACTCCTCGCTCGTGAGCGTATCCATGCGCTGCTCGATCCAGGCAGCTCATTTTTCGAGTGCTCACCCCTGGCAGCTCACGAAGTCTACGAAGATGCCGTGCCAAGTGCCGGGATCGTCACCGGAATCGGTCGCGTCGAGGGCCACGCCTGCATGCTGATCGCAAATGACGCCACAGTAAAGGGCGGCACATACTATCCCCTGACCGTGAAGAAGCATCTGCGGGCACTTGCCATCGCTCGGGCCCATGCACTACCAACGATTGCCCTGGTCGATTCTGGGGGCGCGTATTTGCCTTTACAAGCAGACGTCTTCCCGGATCGCGATCATTTTGGCCGTATCTTTTTTGAGCAAGCCCGCCTTTCGCGCGATGGCATCGCACAAATTGCCGCAGTGATGGGGTCTTGCACCGCAGGTGGCGCCTACGTTCCCGCAATGTCAGACGAAACGATCATCGTCCGCGATACCGGCACGATCTTTCTGGGTGGGCCGCCCTTAGTCGAAGCAGCCACTGGCGAAAAAGTCGAAGCCGAAGAACTGGGGGGAGCTGATGTCCACACCCGCATTTCCGGTGTCGCGGATCATTACGCCGAAAACGAACGCCACGCGCTTGCGCTCCTCCGCAATACCATCGCGACTCTGCCGCGAGCGCAGCAACCGCAGTGGACGCGCATCACCCCTGAAGCTCCAGCGTTTGATCCCGCAGAAACCGGCGAGTGCCTACCGGCTGATCCGCGCCAAGCAACCGATGTACGGGGCATCCTCGCGCGTTTGCTCGATGGATCACGCTTTCATGAATTCAAAGCGCGCTACGGCGTAACGCTGATCTGTGGGTTTGGTCATATCGATGGACACCCGGTTGGGATTATTGCGAATAACGGCATTCTGTTTTCAGAAAGCGCATTAAAGGGCACGCACTTTATCGAGCTCTGCGATCAGCGGGGCATCCCGTTGGTTTTTCTGCAAAATATTACTGGATTTATGGTCGGCAAGGCGTACGAACACGCTGGAATCGCGAAAGATGGCGCCAAGATGGTCATGGCCGTGGCATGCGCACGCGTGCCGAAATTTACCGTGGTGATCGGGGGTAGCTTTGGCGCCGGGAATTATGCGATGTGCGGACGTGCCTACGACCCACATCTGCTCTTACTCTGGCCCAGCGCTCGGATCGCAGTCATGGGCGGCGCGCAAGCCGCAGCCACCCTGCTAAATGTGCGACATAGCGCCCAAGCAAAACGCGGCACAACGCCCTCAGACGACGACGATGCCGCGTTCACGGCTCCGCTTCTTGCCAAATACGAACACGAATCATCACCATATTATGCGACAGCCCGCCTCTGGGACGACGGCATCATCGCACCGCAAGATACTCGCGCTACGTTGGCGCTTGCCCTAGCAGCAGCACAATACGCTCCTAGTCACGCACGTGGCTACGGCGTATTTCGGATGTGATGAAGGAAAGATGTTTGTACTGAGCACGATCACCATGGACTCCGGTTGGATCAGCGCAACAGCGTCACTGCTGTCCGCTTGTATCGTCGCGGTTACAGCAATTGCTGCGATTGCGCAATTACGGCACTACCGCAATGCAAATGACATCGCGGTGTATTTGCGCCTCATCGAAAAAATGGATTCTGAGCGCTTTCTCCAGGCCCGGCGAATATCCAAAGAACTGGCGCTGCGCATCCGCAACGATCAACAATTCCGCGAACAATTGACCAATCCTGAATACCTCCCCGACGAATACCAAGCCGTGGCTGATGTTCTTCGCTATCTTGAACACATCTCCGTATTAGTCACGACGGGGAATATTGCCGAGCAACTCATTTTGGCAGAATACGCTGATAATTTTGTTGCGCTTTGGGAACGGTTGGGCGAGATGGTGGTGCTACGACGTGTGGCCTTTGGCCCCTACACAGGCCGGGCGTTTGAACATCTGGCAATGCGCTCGAAAGATTTTCTCGACAGCGGAAAAATGGAACGATTTTATGCGAAACTGCTGAGCGACCAGAGGCCACAGAGGTAGCCGGTATTAGGCGAGGTTCACTCCTCCAGACACGGAGTTAGCCGATGATGGTGCCCCTGGAACACCCTCAACATGATGGGTTTGATAGGACGCAGCCTCAAGCAACTCAGCCAGTTCACCAGAACTCGTCGAACCGCTGGGATTACCATTCAATACGGTATATGAACCGGTTTGTTTATTATACAAGATCGTGTCATTTGTGCCCGAAAGCGTTGCGGTTAAATAATTTGGGTCCTTGCTAGATTCGGCAATAACAATCGGTGCAGTTGTAGCGCCGGTGATCTTGGGATCAGATTGAATAATATGGTATGACGAGCTGGGGTTGTTCGTGTTGACGAACGAACCAGAGCCAGTCGACGATACTGACAGATTCTGTAAGGTCGTCAGACCATTAATAAAGGCATTCTCATCTTGCAACTCTTGTGACATCGTCGCAGTCGCGGAACCAGTGATAGCACCCGTACTGAGATTGATCGTAGCAGTCGATCCGCTTGAAGATGTTAGCGTTTCTGTAGAACTGCCTGGATTCCAAGCCGCAACATCACCATCACCGAAGACACGTAGTTCTTGCCCCGTTGATGCGTTGGTATACGTCGCTCCTGCGACACCTGATGGACCATTCGCAGTGTACCCAGCGCTAGATAAGCCTGCACTGCTCGTAATTGGCACACCGGTACTATCGACGGGTGCAGTACCAGTCGAGGCCGCGTATTGTGCAGCAAGACTGGGATTGCTTTTTGCAGCAACACCGAGTAAATCATTGCTCATCGTACTTGTCACACTGCTGCCGCCCAGTGAGGTCACGCTACCAGTCGAGTTGTTGACGGCAGCCGTCGCGCCGGACGAAGAGGTTATCGTTGTTACTCCAGGTTGCGATGAAGAGGTCGACAACACACTCCCATCATTCGCAAACGTCAAGACTTGACCGGTTGACGAATTCGAATAGGTATTTGCTCCAACAGAACTATATCCTAACGCCTGTGCACTGCTGGCCGATAACGGTGTCCCATTGCTAGCAGTAGGTGCGAGATTCGTCATTGATGTAGCATCATTTGTATAAGAAGCGGAATTGGAAAGCCCAGCCTGCCCAGCAACCGCATACAGATCAGCCCATTGACTAGAATTCCCGCTCAACGATCCGGTTGCGAGGTTCAAGCTTGCGCTGCTGCTACCATTGGACGAAGTAATCGTCAACGTACCCGAACCATTGTTAGAAACCACGTTACCATCGTTGAGGTAAGTCAACTGCTGACCACTCGCCGAATTCGAATACGTCGTGCCAGCACCAATCCCCTGAGTACTGGCGGTTGACGCAAACCCGGCGCTGTTCGTCAAGGTCGAGCTGCTCACGGGCTTGCCACTGCTGGTAATCGGCGCGTTGGAACTCGCAGCAAGCGCAGCCTGTGCAGCGCCCTGGCCTTGAAATTGACTGCTACCAGCAACAAGATTCAGTAAATCTTGCGCAGCGGCTCCGCTGCCACTCGTCAATTGGCCCGTATTAACATCGATCGTCGCACTATTCCCGTTTGAATCGATGGCCGTGAGTTCAGCCGCATCAGCCGCGCTATGCGAAACAACATCGCCGTTGTGGAGATAGTATAAATCTTGCACAGCTGCGCCATTTGATGCATCGAGTTCATATTTCGCATCTCCGGAAAAAGCACCGCCATGGTCCGCTGGCTTTGAAGTATAGCCAAGGCTACTCAACTGCCCCTTCGTAGCTTGTGTGCCAGTCGTTGGATCGATTGGAACCGAATTTGTCTCGTATGCGCTTGCTTGAGCAGATTCAATAGCGCTATATTGCGCATACGCAGAGCTATTTGCAACCGCAGGATACGGAACACCCGAATAGGGATACTGATTCTGTACACCAGGGTACTGATATTGATTTTGCGCAGCACCATACTCGCCCGAGCCCAACAGCGAGACCAATTCACTGACAATCGCCTGCTCAATAGCTGCTGGCGTAGTCCCCGAACTATTGAGCACACCATTGAGATTACCTAAGTTCTGACCAGCGATGCCATCAGCGAATTCACCCGCGATCCCATCAGCCGCACCGTCAGCAAGTCCCGCACCCAATCCGTATATATTTGCATACGGATTGCCATTGGACATAATCGAATCCAGCCCAATGCCCTGAGCGTCTTGAGCCATATTGCTGGCTAGCTGCATGACATCATTAACAATTTTCGGGTCATGCGCAATATACGCGGCTGCATTATTGGGATTAATTCCGTTAAAAGGACCCATAATAAACCTGCAATTTCAGTAAGAGAGAACAAAGAAAAGCGAGGGTGAGGAAAAGAAAGGTAATGTGAAGAGAATTTAGAGATGGTACGGTAAAAGTCTATATAGTGCGATTGTATACGAGCACACGTTGATTGTATACGGGCCAAAAGGCTCACGCAGCGGGATACTTGACACACCCATTCGAGTGAGCGGGTCGTGCAATCGATCAGCGTATTGTATGGGCAATATGCACAAAAGATCTTTCGATAAGCCATTGACCATGAGAGCAATTCACGATACGCTGGAGTGGATCCATTCAAATATTTTCTTATAATTATCAAAAACATAATTCACATATTTTCTTGCCTTCATCGTTGTTTTCATGAGGCAAGGCCAAGATTAAAGGCTATACTATGCAATTTAATTCGATCAATGCCGGCATGTATAATATGTACGGAACAAACACGACTGGGCAGGCAACACAAAGTGGCCAGTTTCAGCAAACCCTACAAGAGCTAGCCCAGGATGCGACGACTGACCCACAAGCGGCAATGCAGCTCTTGCAATCGCTGCCGCCCCACGAGCGCCACGCCCTGATGAGAGCCTTGCGCGAACAAGATCCACAACCGGCCCAAAGCATCAGCAGCGCATTCCAAAGCCAACAAGCAAACTCGACGAGTGGATCAACCGCAACGCAGCCCGGGAATGAAATCGCGCAAATGATTCAGATGCTCGAAAGTATGACTCAAGGATCAGCCGGGCAAGGAATGAGCAATCCGTTCCAGTCAAGCACCGTCGGCAATGGGATGATTGTCTAGGGTCTCCCCGAGCATAGCAAAAAAACCCGTTTCATCGAGGATAGGAATTTCCAACTCGATGGCTTTGAGCAATTTGCTGCCAGCTTCTTCTCCCGCGAGAAGATAGTGCGTTTTCTTACTAACGCTTGCCCTCACCTGACCTCCGGCCGCCACGATCTTCTCGGTGGCGGCTTCGCGCGTTAATGTGGGCAAGGTTCCGGTCAGTACGAAATTCTTTCCCGCCAAAAGTCCTTGAGGTGTGCGTTCCCGCAAAGGCGCGGTCATATCGAGCCCAAGCGACGCAAGACGCTCGATAATCGCTCGATTCTCCGCTTGCGCAAAAAACAACGTAACGCTTTTCGCAATTTCCGGCCCAATACCATCACTGGCAAGCAATTGCTCCTGCGTAGCCTCTGCTAGTGCATGCATGCTGCCAAAATCGCCCGCCAGAATCGTCGCATTTTGCATCCCCACAAAGCGAATACCCAGAGCAAACAATAATCGCGCCAAGCCGCGCTGCTTTGATGCTTCGATCGCACTCAACAGATTCGAAATCGTCTTCTGCCCCATGCGTGGCAACGGTGCCAAAGCCTCAGCGGTCAATGTATATAGGTCGGCGACCGTCCGAACAGCATGCGCTGCCACCAACGCCTCGGCTAACGCATCGCCGAGCCCCTCGATATCCATCGCTCCCCGTGAGGCAAAGTGGCGTAGGCGCTCACGCCGCTGCGCAGGACACGCCACATTCGTGCAACGCGAAAAAGCATCACCCTCGGGATGGTCTGCCGCCGCACCACAGACCGGACACGCGGTAGGCAAAACAAAGACTGGAGCCTCTGGTGGGCGCAAAGCGATGACGGGACCGACGACTTCTGGAATAACATCGCCAGCACGGCGCACAATCACCATATCGCCAACGCGGACATCTTTGCGCTGGATATCAGCTTCGTTATGGAGGGTGGCCGTGCGTACGGTGACGCCCCCTAGCTTGACCGGCTCAAGCACTGCGTAAGGATTGAGCGTGCCAGTACGTCCGACGTGCACTCCAATCTCACGCAAACGCGTCTGCGCCTCACGTGGCTTGAATTTATAGGCAATGGCCCAACGCGGATCTTTCCCCACACTCCCCAGGCGGGCCTGAACGGCCAGCGAATCGATTTTGATGACCATCCCATCAATTTCATAATCGAGGGTGTCTCGCTGCTCTTCCCAATAATCACAACGCGCAAGCACCTCTTCAACACTGCTGCAGGTCACAATATGTGGATTGACCGGAAAGCCTAATTCCCGCAGACGCATTAAAGCCTGGGTTTGCGTATCTGGCGCGGATAATATTGGCTCATTGGGTTGCAGCAAGGTATAAGCGAAGAAATTCAGGCGTCGCTCTGCGGTAATGCGCGAATCGAGCTGACGCATCGCTCCCGCTGCTGCATTACGCGGATTTGCGAACAGCGGCAAGTTCTGCAGCTCACGCGACTGATTGAGTTGGGCCAACACACTGCGTCGCAAATACACCTCACCGCGCACTTCAAGCGCCGAGGGAAAAGGCTGTTGCAGATGCAGTGGGAGCTCTTGAATCGTCCGTAAATTCCCACTAACATCTTCGCCAGTCTTTCCATCACCGCGCGTGCCGCCAGCCTGAAAAATTCCCGCATCATAGCGCAGCGCCATCGCCAGGCCATCGATCTTCAGCTCCAAGACAAAAGCGAGTTTTTCACCGGCCAACTTTTCCACCCGCGTGACAAAATCACGCACGTCGTCATGCGAGAACGCATTGGCTAGACTGAGCATCGGTTGATGATGGGCAAACGGCGCGAAATCGCTTACAGGATCTCCACCAACTCGTTGTGTTGGCGAGTCTGGGGTGAGCAATTCCGGATGTTGCTGTTCTAATGCACGCAGTTCTTGATATAAAGCATCGTAAGCGGCGTCGCTGATATCAGGCGCATCGAGTACGTAATAGCGGTAGTTCGCGGCGTGAATCTCGCGCCGCAATTGCGCCGCTCGTTCATGCAACAGATTCAATGCCTCCATTAAACCAGCTCGGGCACGCGTTCTTGTTGGTGTGTTAATGCTCGCGCCAGATACTGGCCGGTATATGAAGCTGGAAGCGCACTAACTTTTTCAGGCGTACCGGTCGTTACGATCGTTCCGCCGCGATCACCGCCTTCCGGCCCCATATCGATAAGCCAATCCGCGGTTTTGATGACATCAATATTATGCTCAATGACCAAGACCGAATTCCCCATCCCAACCAAACGCTGCAGAACGTCGAGCAATTGATGGATATCAGCAAAATGCAAGCCTGTGGTTGGTTCATCGAGCACATAAAAGGTTTTGCCGGTTGCGCGCTTTGCCAATTCAGACGCGAGTTTGACGCGCTGTGCTTCGCCACCGGATAATTGTGTCGCGGGCTGGCCCATTTTAAGGTAGCCTAAGCCAACATCGCAGAGTGTGCCGAGTCGTGACGCGATACGTGGGAAAGCTGAGAAGAGCTCACGCGCTGCATCCACGCGCATCTCAAGCACATCCGCGATAGATTTACCCTTAAATTTCACTTCTAGGGTTTGAGCGTTATAACGCCGGCCTTGACAAACCTCGCACGGCACAAAGACGTCAGGAAGAAAATGCATTTCAATTTTTGTAATGCCATCGCCCTGACAGGCCTCGCAACGACCACCCTTGACATTAAACGAAAATCGCCCGGCGGTATAGCCACGCACTTTCGCCTCAGGCACTTGAGAGAACAGCTCACGCACCACATCAAAAGTACCAGTATAGGTCGCGGCGTTCGAGCGTGGTGTACGGCCAATCGGGGATTGATCGATTACCACTAATTTATCGAGCAGCTCGGTGCCCTTCACCCGTCCAAACGTTGCCCTGCCCAACTCAGCCAATCCACGTTCAATCGGGCTACGTTCATCACGTTCGACAATTTCTTGCCCGCGTTTACGCAAACGTTGGGTTAACGCGCGCACGAGAATCTGATTGACTAGCGTAGATTTGCCACTGCCGCTTACTCCCGTCACGCAGGTAAAGACTCCGAGCGGGATTTTTGCGTCAACACCCTGCAAATTATTCGCGCGTGCATTAGCAATCTCAATCCAGCCCTTTGGTTCACGCCGCTGCGCCGGAATGGGGATACGGCGACGCCCGGACAAATATGCGCCCGTAAGCGACTCCGGGTGCAATTCCACTTCAGCAACGCTGCCCACCGTCAAGATACGCCCACCCTCAATTCCGGCGCCAGGGCCCACGTCAACAATAACATCCGCTTCACGCATGGTATCTTCATCGTGCTCAATCACGACGAGCGTATTGCCAAGATCACGCAAGGCCTTCAAGGTCGATAATAATCGATCATTATCACGCTGATGCAATCCAATCGAAGGTTCATCGAGGATATACAGCACACCGACAAGTGAACTGCCAATTTGGGTCGCCAACCGAATGCGCTGTGATTCTCCACCAGAAAGCGTCATCGCACTCCGCGATAAAGACAGATATCCTAGGCCAACGTTCGTTAAGAAGCCGACCCGCGCACGGATTTCCTTGAGTATTTGTTGTGCGATCAACTCTTCACGCTTCGTAGGGTGAAATTGCTGAAAAAATGCGTCGAGTTGCTCAATCGGTAACCGCGTCAGTGCATCAATCGTATAATCCGCAACGGTCACAGCCAAAGCCTCGGGCTTGAGTCGTGCACCATGACATAGTACACAGGTACTCGCAGACATGAAGCGCTCAATATCTTCTTTGACATAATCGCTGCTGGTTTCGTTGTAGCGTCGCTGTAAATTATGCACAACACCCTCGTAGGTCGTTTCATAATTCCAGGTGTGCCCTGCGCGGGACTGATAGGAAAACTGCTGTTGCTCATCACTCCCATACAAAATCGTATGGACGAGATCATCCGGCATCTTATCGATAGGCGTAGTGATTTTCACTCGTCGCGTTCGCAATAGCTTTTCGACCTGCTGACGGTAATAAGGATTCATCGACGGGAATCGCCCCGAACCCATTGCCTTTGACCAAGGCACAATCGCACCGTCTTCGATCGACTTGCTACGATCAGGGATCACCTTTTCTGGATCAATTTCCACTTTGGCACCAAGCCCGCTGCAACCAGGGCAAGCACCGAAGGGCGAATTGAAAGAAAACAGTCTAGGCTCTAGGGCCTGCAATGAAATGCCACAATCCACACAAGCAAGGGCTTCGCTATATGTGGCTTCTTCTAACCCAGCGCCTGGGGTCTCTGAAAGAATAGTGACCAATCCCTGACTCAAGCGCAACGTCGTCTCAACGCTATCGGTCAAGCGCTGCCGTAAATCAGCTTTCATGACCAAGCGATCAACCACGACATCAATACTGTGCTTGCGTTTTTTGTCTAAGTCGCGCTTTTCTGCACCAAGAAATAGTCGCAGCTCGAGCAATTCCCCATCAACACGAACCCGCGCAAAGCCTTCTTTCGCAGCTTCCTCGAACAGCTTATGATACTCACCTTTTCGACCGCGCACGAGCGGAGCCAGTACTTGCAAGCGTGTTCCAACGGGCAAGGTCAAGACTTGATCGACAATCTGTTCCGCCGTTTGGGCGCTAACGACACGTCCACACTTCGGACAGTGCGGTGTGCCAATCCGAGCATACAAAAGCCGTAAATAATCGTAAATTTCGGTGACGGTTCCGACCGTGGAACGTGGATTGCGTGAGGTCGCTTTTTGGTCAATAGAAATCGCTGGAGAAAGCCCCTGAATGTCATCAACATCGGGTTTTTCCATTTGGCCTAAAAACTGACGAGCATAGGCCGACAAGGATTCGACGTAGCGCCGCTGGCCTTCGGCATACAAGGTATGAAAAGCCAACGACGACTTCCCTGAACCCGACACACCCGTGACCACAATGAGCTTATTGCGAGGCAATGTAAGGCTGACGTTCTGCAAATTATGCTCGCGCGCACCTTTAATGACAATTTCATCAAGACCCTGAGTCATGAGAACGTCTGTTCGAGCAGGAGGCGAGATCTCTTCCTCATGTTCACTTTCAGGCAGCAAAAAGCGCGTCGACTTCCATGTCGACGCGCTCAAAAGGGTAATGGAGAAGCGCAGGTCTGGTGGCAGATTGCCTTGCTAGGGCGGCTTACAGAAGAGCGTTACTCTCCGGAGAGACTTCGAACGAGATTGGATGGCACGTACTCGTTTCATATGAGCCTTCCGCCGATGCATCAACACATTCGGACAATAATATTCTACCACGGAGCAGGTCGCTTCTAACATTTGTTCTGCTAAGATCCCGTAAATCAGGGATTGACGCCCGTTACAGCGGGGGCCCATTTCTCATGTGCCAAAGACACAGAGGCTGTATCGTCCGTTCTCAAGCCTGCCAGTCCAAGGAGAGCCCATGAGCCCCGCTCCACGCATCGAAATCCCTGTTCCCGCGATGCCGATTCACCGTTATCGAGCCTTCGACCCAGTGGATCTTCCCGATCGCACCTGGCCGTCACGCATTATCAGTGCTGCGCCAGCTTGGTGCAGTGTCGATTTGCGCGACGGCAATCAGGCGCTCGTCGAACCGATGGGCCCCGGGCGCAAGCGCCGCATGTTCGAGCACCTTGTACGCATGGGCTTTAAAGAGATTGAAGTTGGCTTTCCATCTGCCTCCCAACCCGATTTCGATTTTGTACGCGAACTCATCGAGCAAGATCGGATCCCCGATGACGTCACGATTCAGGTGCTTACCCAGGCCCGCGAAGAGCTGATCCGCCGCACCTTTGACGCGCTCAAAGGTGCGCGCCGTGCCATCGTTCATCTCTACAATTCCACCTCGACACTCCAGCGCCGGGTAGTATTTAACCTCGATCAAGATGGCGTGCTAGACATCGCCGTACGCGGCACCCAACTGGTACGCGCTTTGGCTGACGCTAGACCGCAAACCGAATGGTTGCTTGAGTATTCACCCGAGAGCTTCACCGGCACCGAGCTTGATTATGCAGTGCGGATCTGTGACGCGGTGGTAGCTGCCTGGAATCCCAAGGGCAACGAACGGGTGATTCTCAATCTGCCTGCCACCGTCGAAATGTCGACCCCGAATGTCTACGCCGATCAAATCGAGTGGTTCGGCCGCAACATTGCTCGGCGCGAGCATGTCTGCATTTCGCTACACCCCCATAACGATCGCGGCACGGGCGTTGCGGCAGCCGAACTCGGACTCATGGCCGGTGCCGATCGTGTTGAAGGTACCCTCTTCGGAAACGGTGAGCGCACGGGGAACGTCGATATTATCACCTTGGCGCTCAATCTCTTCACGCAAGGGATTGATCCCCGCCTCGATATTTCTAATATTCGAGAACTGGTGCAATTAGCTGAATATTGCAATCAGTTGCCGGTCCACCCGCGACATCCGTATGGTGGAGAATTAGTCTTCACAGCGTTTTCTGGCTCGCACCAGGATGCAATTAAAAAGGGCTTCGCCGCTCTGGAAAAAGGCGGCGGGACGCTCTGGGAAGTTCCATATCTGCCAATCGATCCGAAAGATCTGGGGCGAAGCTACGAAGCGGTTATTCGCATTAATAGCCAATCGGGCAAAGGGGGAATTGCCTATTTATTGGCGAGTGACTATGGCTACGATTTACCAAGACGCTTACAAATAGAATTTAGTAAAGTCGTCCAAAACATTGCCGAGGAAACCGGCAAAGAAGTTTCGCCAGATGCGATCGCTGCGGCTTTCGAGGCCACGTATCTAGCCATCACCTCGCCGCTGCGACTGATCGACCAACGCGTTCGCGAGGAAGGCGAAAGCTGCACTGTGGACGCCGTCATCAGCGATGAACACAGTGAGGTCCATCTCTGTGGACACGGGAATGGTCCGATAGATGCATTTGTCGACGGTCTTAGCCGCGCTTTTGCGACGCCGGTGCGATTGCTAGACTATCACCAACATGCCACCGGCAGTGGCGCTGACGCAAAAGCAGTCTGCTATATCGAAGTTGAGGTTGACGGTCATACGGCGTTCGGAGTCGGTAGACGTTCGAATATCATCAATGCATCTTTCGAAGCCGTGCTTTCTGCACTTAACCGAAATATTACAACCGGTGCAACATTCAAGGCAGCGACCGGTCACGCCTCAGGACAATAACTGCATCACCGCTGCGACGCGATCCGCACAAGGTGGAATAATCGTCAAATCAGGCTCCGAGCGCAACCACGTTGCTTGGCGTTTCGCGTAACGCTTGGTTGCGCGCACCATCATCGCGCGCAATTCAGCTAAAGTCATCTGGCCTGCCAAATACGCAAAAGCTTGTGGATACCCCACCGCACTTGCGGCAGGAGCATGAACGCCAATTCGTTCGGCTTCCTCAACAAATCCATTGCTCAGCATATGATCTACCCGACATTCAATACGCCGCGCCAGTTCTTCACGCTCGGTCTGTATCCATATCTTCCGATATGGAATCTGGTATAATCGCAAGCTTGGATGAATGCGCTTCGCTTGCGTTTGAGATCCCGCCAACATCGTCTCAAGCGCACGGGTAATCCGATAACGATCAGTGCTCGCGATCTCACTTGCTCTCTGTGGATTACGCAAGCTCAACCATTCATGCAAGAACTCTCCATCGTGCAAAGCGACTTCGCGTTGCACGCGTGCTCGTGCTTGCCCATCGACTTCGGGGCCAAGATCGATATCGCCGCAGAGCGCTCGGATATAAAAACCAGTTCCGCCGACAACAATCACCCGCTTACCGCGCGCATGTATCGCATGAATCGCCTGCAGCGCGTCCTCAACGTACATTGCCGCCGAATAACTCGTGTACGGATCCAGCCAAGACACAAGATGATGCGGCACGCGCAAGCATTGTTCAGGCGTCGGCGCCGCCGTACCAATCGGCATCTCGCGATATATTTGGCGTGAATCAGCGCCAATAATTTCCGCATCGAGCCGTTCAGCTAAAGTCACCGCCAACTCGCTCTTCCCTGACGCGGTCTCTCCCGTCAGCAGAAGTAGAGGCTCAATGAGACGCATACTGCAAACATCAGCTCTCGTTCCGCGCGTTCCCTGCCGGGATGGGATCTCCAGAAGATCCGCATATTTAGAGGCATCCAGCAGGATTCTCACCGAGGCGTTTGTCAACAAGCTCGAGCAGACGTGTACACGCCCTGATCTAAGACGCTATCCCATCGACGATTCGTACCAACCTCATAGCCGATTCCAACCAATATCCCAGTGTTGATTTGCTACCTAGGGACAATGAGGGAATTCCTACATGACTGAGATCGCCCCGCTAGATGAGGCTTCGCGGATTAGGGTATTGCATCAATTTTCGGTGTTGGATACCCCGCCCGAGCAAGCGTACAATGATATCACCGAAGTTGTAGCCTACATCGCAAAGGTACCGATTGTCCTCGTCTCGCTTATCGACGAAGCGCGGCAGTGGTTCAAAGCCAAGCTTGGCATTGACGTTTGCGAAACACCAAGGGACATGGCATTCTGTGCACACGCAATTCTCACACCGCATCAGCCATTAATCGTCCCTGACGCAACCAAAGACGAGCGATTTGCAAACAATCCGCTGGTGACCGGCGAGCCAAATATTCGCTTTTATTTAGGCGTTCCGTTAGTGACCCCTGAAGGTGCCGCATTAGGCACTCTGTGCGCGATAGACCGGGTACCGCGTGAGTTAGATGCGGAACAAATCAAATCGATCAAGGCACTCGCTCACATGGCGATGTCTCAACTTGAGTTACGACGTCAAGCTTCCTGCTTGCGACAAGCAGCAACGTACATCGATCAACATCTGCATAAGCATGAGCACGGCCATCTTCACGACCTCATGCAACGCAGCCATCACAAGCATCACTAAGCTGCTGTCTACGAAAAGAAATTCTGCGCAATATCAGCGATGATCGAGCGTTCGAGTTCAAGCAGCATCAATGCTAGACGAGAATCTGCATAGCCAGCAATCGTGCGCAAGTGCAAGTTCACGATACCGAGTAATTCAACAAAGGGCTTGAGTTCTCGAACCTGTAGCCGATTATTGGCTAAACGTTCTATCTCGGAAATCAGGTTATGCAAGTCCGCGTACTGCAGAGCCCTTTTGGTAAATTCATCCTTATTCTTGATGGGGTAGAGTGTCAGCAGATATTCGTTGATTGCGACACATTTTTCGATATTCTTCAATGTGGCGTGAATAGTCGCCAATTCAAGTGGCGAAAAGTCATTCGGGCTGTCCATAGTGCATCTCGGTTCTTAAATGAGAGGACACTATTCATAACAACCAACTGCGAATAAATGAGGCGAATAAACATCACACCAAGGTTATGTTATGATTACGCTAGTTCACAATGTAATTGTCGTCATTAATTTGTTAAGGAATAGAAAAATACAGCCCTCACATCCTCACGAACGCACTGCGTCCATGGGGATGTGCACCATAAATAACTCAAACCACTCGCCGTTGTTGATGTGGTGCCGTTATGCTAGAAGCGGTTGTTGTTCGGGATGTTGGTTTGACTGTTGTTGATAGTGTAGTTGCGATTGACGCTGATGTCGTGTGCTTGAACCGCTGCGAAAGTATATGCTCTGTGGTTGGCACTCAACGGTCGCCTCAATGCGGCCGTGACAGGACGCCCGTGATTAATCGCGGCGAGATTATTCCGATCTTGTGCGGCATAGAATTGGTGTTGTCGTTGCAGAGGAGTACGATCCAAATGGTGTTCACGCATGACCATAGTTTCAAAGTTGTTCGGGCGTGCTGCGATTCCACCAGGGCCGCCATTGTAGCTCAGACGTTCGCGCGCACCGAAACCCGAATCCGTTGAACTATCATGATATACGCGATTATTCCAGTTCGTATTCACGTGGGTAAACGCAGTGTTGTACTGGAATGCGCCGCCAATCCAACGTCCCCCCACGAAGCCATGGCCAAAGTAACCAAAGCCGTAAGACACTCCACCATAAAAGCCAACGTGCTCGCCCCAATATCCGTGGAAGAAATGGTAAGAGCCATTTTCCCACGCCCAATATCCCGGCGTCCAAAGCAGGCCCACCGCCGGTGGGGCGATCCAGGTTCCCGGAACCCAGTAGTAGCCGACTGAACCCCACGACCAATAGCCCGGACTCCAGACGTAATTGGGCGCAGGGCAAGGCGGTTGCTCATAGTTAGGGAGCGGTGGTGGTGGAGCCGGGGCGACAATATCGGCTTGTTCGTCTCTCTGTTGGCCCTGATCAATTGCCCGTGATGGCGCATTGTTGACGGCAATATTCACGGTGCCGCTCGCGTCATTATAACCAACCTGATCGCCGAACGCTTGGGCGATGAAACGCAGCGGCACATAAGTACTGTCTCCGACAATAAAGGGTGCGGTATCGAGCGTTTGCGTATTGCCAGTAACAGTTGCGGTCGTCGAGCCGATGTGCAAGGAGATCGTCGTGTTGTTGTGGGTTGCCGTGATCGTGCCATTTTCATAGACAACGCTTGCGCCCAGCGCTTCGAAAACGCCACGTAATGGCACGAACACACGACCATTTTGGATGACGGGACTGGGATTGAGGACGAGCGGATTGTCATTGACCAACACGGTCGTTGCTAGTGCTGGCGCGCTCGCAACGCTGATCAAGAGCGGTACAGTCAGAATGAAGCGTAAACAATTCACAGGGGCCTACCTACGTATCGGAAAGTGCGAGTGACGTTGCGCGTTACGGCAACAACGTGGTCGCTAGTTAAACAAGGTCGGCCAGATCAGGCCTTGATGCGAGACAGTAAAGGGCAGAAAATGAAGTGAGATGTCGATGATATCACCACCCCTATACCCAACGGTCGCCCCCCTTACCCGATCGCAGCCTGTAATGGTTCGTTGCCGCGCTTAAGGAGTCTGGTGAGGGCGGTCGCGGGGATGCGGACCCAGGCTGGGCGGTAATCGAGTTCGTAGGCGAGGTCGGTGAGGCTGCGGAGGATCAGGAAGAATTCGAGCAGTTTTTCATACGCAGCGGGATCGCGCGGTAATGAGGACAAGCCACTGGTGCTTGCCTGATAGCCTTGGAGAAAAGCCTCAATACTGCGTTTTGTCCAATCGCGGATGCTGACGTCTATAGCTGCATCATGGTGGATCGCCACCGAACCCATACCAAGCATGATACTGCTTGCGGCGTAGTCGAGTGAACGCAACAAGTCCGCGATATCGCGCAATGGTGAATCCTTCTGCCCCGGCTGACGAAGCAAACGCTGAGGATCGCCCTCGAAATCAACAAAACGAAAATCATGACCACACACTAAGATTGCTCCTAAATGCAGATCACCATGAATCCGCGTGTTATGCATCGTATATTCGCCGCTGAGGAGCGTGTGCAGTCGCTGATCAATTTCATCGCCGCGCTCAAGCAAAGCACCGAGGTCGGTATGAATATTGTGCGCAGTATTCGCAAGATAGGTAGCGAGTTTTTCCCACGCAATTCGCCGCGCGGCCGTTGCCTCGCTCAGCCACTTTTCACAATCGCTTTGTTGCAAAGGTTCAGGCAAAAAATTTGAGTCGGTCGTTGATTGTGCAAGGAGAGTATGCAATTCACCGACCCGAACGCCGAGACGACGCGCGCGGGTGAGGATAACTTCATGTTTATTCGTTTCGTTTGCGGGGGCCGCCATGTCACGGTAGCGGTCGATAAAGCGTGAAAGATAATTTTGCAGTAATAACCAGAGATCGCCCTGGGTGTGGATAAAGCGATGAACACTGGCGAGCGGTTGTCCCTGCTCGTCCTCGATAATGCGGATGAGTTGCGGCACGAGGGTTTGCTTGGGAAGGCTAGCGAGGTGCCTGAGCATGGTGACTTCGGCAGCAACACCAGCATGCTGCAAGCGGTAACCCTTGAGAATGTAGGCGTCGGCGACAATTGCCCAACTATGGCGTTTCTCTTCTTCGTAACGCCGCACGGTGGCGTCCTCAGATAATGCTGGGAACGAAGCCTGTTGCACTGCAGTGGTGACCAGTCTGCGCACGAAATTGTCGTCGGCGAATGCATCATACAGCAGCCCCTCGTGCGATCCCGTTCGGGTGCGCGCCATGGCCACTCGCGCTATTGCTCCCGGGGCATCATCGTGGCTGGTATCATACAGCAGCAAGGGCAGCAAATAGCGTGTCGTGGCACTTGTTCCATCGCTGTCTACGTCGATGCTCGCTACGTACGCCGCGCCGTATGCTTCGGGCAAACTGTGCAGCGTCGCAATGCTCATAGAACGAAACGCGCGATCAAGAAACCAACGCTGCGTTGGTAAAAAACTTGAGATCACGATATGTTCGAGACTCGCGAGAATCTTTGCTGAAGCGAGATCGCCGATGCCATGCGGTAACACCAGTGTGTAATATTCCGGTCTGGCACTCGGCAACGACTGTTGCCAGATCGGTGCGACCGCATTCTCGGCCAATTCAAACCAAAAGAATCCATGCCCGGCCATCGTCAAGATATAGCGGTCATCGGTAATTGCCGGAAAAGGGCTGCGACCGAGCAATTCGATGGGCGTACGGCCAGTATAGCGCGAGAGATCCAGGGCTACCGCTTGTGGCGAGCGGGAAAGATTGGCCACGCACAAGATAACTTCGTCATCGTTTTCTCGCAAATAGGCCAGAATATTGCGATTAGCCGGAGTCAGAAACGTGAGTTTTCCGCGACCGAAAAGTCGATGTTGCTTACGTACGGCGATACAACGCTTCATCCAATTGACTAAGGAAGATGAATTGCGACTTTGGGTTTCCACGTTGACACTTTGAAATCCGTAAATCGGATCCATAATCGGCGGCAAATACAGTCGGTGTGGATCAGCGAGAGAAAATCCCCCGTTGCGATCAATAGACCATTGCATCGGCGTCCGTACGCCGTCGCGGTCTCCGAGAAAAATATTGTCGCCCATCCCGATTTCATCGCCATAATAGATAACTGGTGTGCCAGGCATCGACATGAGCAGGCTGGTGAGTAGTTCGATTTTGGGTCGGTCATTTTCCATCAACGGCGCTAAACGTCGGCGAATGCCGACGTTTATACGGGCCCGCGGTTCGCTGGCATAGATACCGTACATATAATCACGCTCGCGGTCCGTGACCATCTCCAGCGTCATTTCATCATGGTTTCGTAAAAAGATAGCCCATTGACAGGCTGGGGGAATTTCTGGCGTCTGTCGCATGATATCGACAATAGGATAGCGATCTTCTTCGGCAATGGACATAAACAAACGTGGCATCAATGGAAAATGAAACGCCATATGACATTCATCATCATCACCGAAATAGGCAGCCACATCTTCAGGCCATTGGTTGGCTTCCGCCAAAAAAACTCGATGCTCATATTCTTCATCCAGGACCGCACGCAAGATTTTCAGGATCGCATGCGTCTCAGGCAAATTCTCATTCGTCGTCCCCTCACGCTCGCATAAATAGGGCACCGCATCGAGCCGCATCCCATCAACTCCCAGATTCAGCCAAAAGCGCATGACGTCGATGACTGCACGAATGACGAAAGGATTCGCAAAGTTGAGATCAGGTTGGTGGGCAAAGAAGCGATGCCAATAATACTGCTGCGCCACAGGATCCCACGTCCAATTGGATGGCTCGCTATCGGTAAAGATAATACGAGTGCCCGCGTAGGCTTCGTCGGTATCGCTCCAAACATAAAAATTGCGTTCTTCTGATCCCATCGGCGCACGGCGGGCGCGCTGAAACCAGGGATGTTGATCAGACGTATGATTAATAACCAATTCTGTAATCACATATATTTCGCGTTCATGGGCCGCGTCGATGAACGCCTTTGCATCTTCCAGAGTTCCGTACGACGGATGAACATCACAATAATTAGCAATATCATAGCCATCGTCGCGTAATGGCGAGGGGTAAAACGGCAACAGCCAAATCGCGGTAGCACCTAATTCTTTGATATGATCAAGCCTTGCAGTTAATCCGCGAAAATCACCAATTCCATCGCCATTTGAATCGGAAAATGCTTTTACATGTAGCTGGTAAATGATGGCGTCTTTATACCATTGGGCATACCGTTCCATATGTCAGGATAACCGTTCTAGTACAGCGACCGGAAGATGCGCAAAAATTTGCTTGAGCGCAAGGTGTGAGGCATTGCCACTTTGGATTGGTTCGACTCGGGCGTTAGTGAAGATGTTTTGATATACCGCGGTATTTGGGAGAATAAGCTGAGTATCGCCCCAGCATTCGGCAAGGGGCAGCTCTGCAAATGATCCCATCACTTTGCCAAGCAAACGCGGTACGACAACCAGTATATCATCACGGGTAAAAGCACAAACGTGTTCGGAAAATTTTCCGATTGCCTCGACTGGCAGGTATTCGCCTGAGAGAAAATTGTCACGTTTTTTCATGCGCAGTTGGAGCAATATCCAGGTTACGTAGAGCTTAATTCTGCCATCGGGCCACGAGCGCAAGAGCTCGCTAGCCAAGATGTCATGCTCACGCTGCGCATACATTTCACGGAGCTCGGCCAATATGTTCTGGCGCTTGCGATAATCGACCGGTCGTCGATTATCAGGATCGACCAAAGAATAATCCCACAGCTCGCTGCCTTGATAGAAATCAGGAATCCCCGGCGCCGTGCATTTCAGGACGGTTTGGGAGAGACTAGAGCAGGCGCCGATCCGCGCAACCTTTGCGGCTAAGGGCAAGAAATCACTCAGAAAAAGCGACTTACTCGAACGTTCCATGATTCGTCGAGCAAAGTTGAGGGTTGCTTCTTCATATTCATGGTGCGGATTCGCCCAACTCGAATGGATTTTAGCCTCACGCAGCGCTTTGCGCAGGTATGCTTCAATCCGGTTAGCATAGTCGCGGCGTAAAGCGTCATCGCTCGTTTCGGTTTCTACGAGATCCTCAATTGGCCACGTACCGATCAATGTTTGGTAGATAAAATATTCATCGTTATTCTCAGGTGCAAGTCGTCCATCTAGCTCACGCTTCTTGCTGTGGTTCAACCGCGACCAACGCGAACACGCACGCGTCCACACGCCAGGAAATTCTGAGAGGACATCAATACGGGTTCGCACATCCTCGCCACGCTTCGCATCGTGAGTGGCGGTTGAGGACAGTGCATGGGGCGTTTTGTTCCATCGCTCTCCTGCAAAGCGGTGGAATGCGCCGACGGTCGTGCCAAATCGATTGGGATCGCCCCCGACCTCATTGAGAGAAATCAAACGGTTGTAGCGATAAAAACATGTATCTTCAACACCTTTGGCGGTGACAGGTGACGTATATTGTTGAAATTTCATTGCAAAATGAATGACATCGCGGTAGTGATAGTTCGTGTCTGCTCCGCGAATCGCATCGGTCGTCAAAACGGAGCGCACAAAATCAAATGTTGCATCATCAACCACGACCGACGCTTTACGCGCTCTAGCGACAGCCCATTCGATATAACGTCGATCTTCGCTTGAGATTTCTTCCGCGGTTATATACGTGCGATAGACCGGAAAGTTTGCGATGATTTCACGCAAGGCAAGGCGTAGACTATTGCGAGTAAAATCGCTAGAGTGAAGGTCTTGCACAGCAATGCGGACCAGATTGTCCGCAAGTACGTTTAATTCACTTGCTAGCTCCACATCCATGATGCGTTTTTTACATTCGATCACCAATTCGTCGTATTCAGCGTGATGCGGTGCAATACGACTGTAAAGACGCCCAAACCGCGCTTCATTGCGCCCATCGACGAAAAGGCCATTGACCATATTCATGAATTCATAACCGGTGGTACCCGCCACCAGCCAGTTTTCTGGCAAGCGTTCGTAGCGGGCAATAATTTTTTCGACCACCAGATAGATCGGTTGATTGAGCGTTTCCGCTCGTTCTTGTAGTATTTTGCAATAACTAGCCGGGGCAAATAACCCATCAATATGATCGATCCGCAACCCCTGAATCTGCCCCTTGGCGATGAGCGAAAAAATAAAATTATGTGTCAGGGCAAAGCACTCGGCTAGTTCCATTCGTAATCCAGCAAGCTCATTGACATCAAAAAAACGTCGATAGTTAATTTCGTCAAAGGCTGCTCGCCAATAAGCCAATTTATATGATTGCCGTTCTAACAATGCATGCAGGCGCTCAACCCCTGCAGCGCTCGAAGCCTCGAAGCGCTCGAGCGCAGTATCAACAGCCTGCGCTATCAAGGGTTTCATTGCCAGGGTACTCAGAGCGAGCTTGAGCGTCTTTGCTTGCATGCGTGCATGATTGGCATTATGGTCACCATCGTGGCAGAGCTGCGCGAAGCCGGTAACGATCCGCGTAAATTCGATGAGCTGGGGATCCTGCGCATCAAGCACCTCGCGCAAGCTCAGCAGGGCAGGCTGCAAAAGCTCCGCATAATATTTCGGCGCGATGGGCAATACCTGTGCATAGTACCACGCGTGAAAGGTGCCGCTGGTCGCATCAAAACGCAAGCAAATTTGCTTGCGTTCGAGCACCGATCCATAGTGATCACCAAGCACGGGGAGCAAGACTTTTCCCTGCAGTCCGGTACGTTCCGGCTGCCAATTAATATCGAAAAATGGCGCAAAGGGCGAACATTCGCCCCATTCTAAGACGTCGAGCCACCAGCTATTTTCCGCCCCGGCCACACCCATATGATTGGGCACAAAATCAAGAATTTGGCCCATGCCGCGCTGATGCAGTGCATGCACGAGTTGTTCAAAATCATTCGGAGAGCCAATCTCGGGATTGAGCGCGGTATGATCAATAATATCGTAACCGTGCTGACTACCAGAGGCTGCCTTCAGAAACGGCGAAGCATAGAGATGAGAAATGCCGAGAGCATGAAGATAATCGAGCAGCACTCGCGCTGCCTGGAACGTGAACTCTGCGTGGAATTGGAGGCGATAGGTTGCCGTAGGGACGATCGTGGGGAGCATGTTTGGCTTTACCCGCTTGCCGCAGGAAGTTGCAGCGACCAACGCACCGTCCACGGCGCGGCGCTGGTCGCGTTTGCGGCATCGGTGGCAAAGAGCAGGCGTCCAGGCAGAGGTGGGGCTTGCAGGCAACGATCCTCACCCAGATTGGCAAAGAGATGAAGGCGGCTCCGATCATTCAACTGATAACTCACCAGAAAGCTGCGCGCGTCAAGTCTGGTACTCTGTACACCGTGCTCGGGCAAGCGTGCAAGACGTGGAATAATCTCTCGCCGCCGGAGCGCAAAGAGTGTACGATACAGGGCCAACAGTGACGCATGCGGCGGCTCGCTGCGTTCGGCCCAGCGCAATTTCGCAGCGAGAAAAGTTGAGAGCAGGGCCGGATCAGGAATGCGCTGCTGCCCTTCGCTGTTCGCAAACTGAGGAAATCCGGAAAACTCCCGACGCCGACCTTCGGTCACGCGTTGTGCTAATTCATCGGGAAAGTCGCAAAAGAAGAGAAAGGGCGATGAGGCGTTCCATTCCTCGCCCATAAAGATCAGAGGAATCATCGGGGAAAGCGTAACTAAAGCGGCAACCGCCTGCAAAATCAGCGGGCGAACAAGATGACCAAGCCGATCGCCAAGCGCACGGTTGCCAATTTGATCGTGATTTTGGCAGAAAAAGACAAATGAGGTCAATGGTAAGCACGTGCTGACTGATCCCCTACAGCGTCCTCGATGCTGCGAAAACTCACCTTGGTAGACGAAACCTTCGCTTAATGCCCGCATCAGATCCGCAATCGGGTCTTGAGCATAATCACGATAATAATGGTCGATTTCCCCGGTAGCCGTTACGTGCAAGGCATGATGCGCATCGTCGTTCCACTGAGCATCGAAGCGTCGGTCGGTTGTTGTCCGATGACGTGAAAGGATTTGACTGCAATTATCGTCATTTTCAACGACCAAATGCACCTCGCGCTTGCCTATAAATGAGCGTTTGATGGTTGTCGCAAGTTCTTCGAGAAACGTGGGTAAGCTAGCATCGTATATTTCGTGAATAGCATCGAAACGCAAACCATCGAAGTGGAAATCATCAAGCCAATACAAGGCATTTTCTAAAAAGAATCGCCGTACGCTCTCACTGCCAGGATCGCTAAAATTGAGGGCTTCGCCCCATGGCGTATGAACACGATTCGTGAAAAATTCTGGGGAATATGTGTGAAGATAATTCCCTTCGGGTCCAAAGTGGTTATAGACCACGTCCAGGAAAACCATGAGCGAGCGGGCGTGTGCCGCATCGATCAGGGCCTTGAGATCATCGGGATGCCCATAGCAATGTTCCGGAGCGTACGGCAGCACGCCGTCGTAACCCCAATTCCGCGTTCCGGGCGATTCCCAGAGCGGCAAAAGCTCGATGGCAGTAATGCCGAGATCGACGAGCGCATCGAGTTGCTCAATCGCTGCGCGATACGTTCCCGCGTCAGTGAATGTGCCGATGTGCAGTTCATACAGGATCGTTGTTTCCCAGGGTCGTCCGCGCCAGTTGGCATCTTGCCAAGCGTAGGCTTGTTCATCGATAATCTCACTGGGACCATGCACACCTTCTGGTTGATACCGTGAAGCTGGATCGGCGACCAACAGCTCAGCGTTAATGCGAAACTGATAGCGTGAGCCCGGCCCGATGCCTCCAACTGTACCGCGGTAAAAACCGTCATCGCCACGCGAAAGTGGATGTGTGCTCCGCCCTCCGTCGATGACAACGTCAACCCGCTGCGCCGAAGGTGCCCACAAGCGAAATTCTCCGCTCTCATGAATGATGCGTGGTCCGAATGTGGCCCGAAATACGCTTGGTATGCTTCGCTCCCCGTGGTCTTGAAGTAATCTCTCACTCAATTACCACGCATCAAGGGCAACGAATCAGGCGACCTCGAAAAATAGGGCGTATTTTTCCACAACTCACGATCGAACAAAAGTCAGTAACGGTCCAATATCATGATTATCTGCTACACGTAGAGCCGCGATATACCGCGCCCGGGTCTCTCCAATATTAACCAAATTTGCTTGTCCCCAAGTGAAGAACGTTTGCCCCAACTGACGTGCAAGAAGATCACCAACAAGACGCGAGAAACGCCCGTTTCCATTGGGAAAAGGATGAATTGCCACCAGGCGATGGCTGAACCGGACAGCGATTTCGTCTGCCGAGTAGGTCCCGTGTTCAACCCAGTATTGCGCATCCTCAATAGCTTGCTGGACATCCATTGCTATACTATATGCTTCGACACCGATATTGCGTGCGGTAGTGCGATACTTCCCAGCCCAACGCCATACATCTCCGAACATTCTCTGGTGCAGCTTGCAAAGAAAGTCCCGATCAAGAACATTTCGTTTGCGTGCAACGGCCCAACGTAGAGCCGCGCCGATATTGACTTGTTCAGCTTCATTCAACTCGTGTCGCAGCGTGATATAGGAAGGGATGAGTTGTTCACGTTCCTCAGCGCTGAGAGGCGTGTTTGCATCGTCGTCATCGTCAAACAGAGAATCAAGCATGCTAAGCTTCTTCTTCGTCCCATAGGCCCCGCAACGAGCCCGTGAGGATGCTATCAACCGTGCGCTGCAGCTCGGCATTAAGGTCGGATTTTAAAAGTGCTTGCTTCTCAAGACGCATGGTGTGGTCAAGGCGCGAAACGTCCTTGCGAGCTTTTTGCATCGCGCGCTGCCGCAAAATGTCGTCAAGTGGCTTGAGCGGCACAAAGGCATACACGAAGGCACAGTCCATCGCCGCGGCAGCATGCTGCAGCGTCCTCAATGTGGTCGCACCTGTCGCTTCCGCTTTTTCGATGGTCGGGACGCGCGATGGGGCAACCCCCATACGACTGGCTAGTTGGCGGGCCGTCATACCGAGAGACTCTCGAATAGCTCTCACCCAGCCTTTGGATGGAGGAATGAGCGTCGTTCCCCGGAGTGGCGCAAGGCGACGTTCCAGTTGCTTACGAGCAAGGTGGGCTTGACCAATGTTCATATATACATGTCCATACCCTAAGTAAAATATCATATATACATGTAATTTTCAAGGACTCTGCGACACTCAAATGTGAACAAGAATAACCAAAATCAAAAATCCTCCCCACCAAACTTATCGCGCAGTGCCCCAAGACCAGCAGAGTTTAGAAGCAGCAATTCCGCACAAAGAAAGAAAATCCATGACACAGCTCGTTACAGTCAAGAGCAAGGGAATCCGTGGGCCAGCCTATCTGATCTTCTCGTATGCCGCAGTCACCTCGACTGAACCGACTGCAGACGAAGATGAGGTCGTCGTTGATTATGATATTGACGGCGAGGTTGTCGGCATCGAGCTGGTCGCGATCACTCCAGATACTATTCGAGGCTTGGTCGCAGTCGCATATACGCATGAACTGGACCTGTCGTTATTGTTCACGCAAAACGTAACGATGACACCGGTGTAAGTATTTCCCGAACAAAAACCTCAGCTCTCCGAACCGGATACCTTGGTGCAAAGCTCGACGAGAAACCCGTTGAGATCACGCACGTACGAAACCGTTTGGCCCCATGGTTTGCGCATTGGTTCAACAGAAGGTCGCGCTCCAGCAGCGACGGCTTGAGCAAATGCACTCGCGACATCGTCAACAACAAACCCAACCTCCGCACCACAAGGGGCATCAGTAGGACGATTACGCCGAAACTCGTGTAGTGACTCCGCAACAAATGCTTCATCAGCGAAAGCCAAGGCAGTTGCACCCGTCTCTAACTCTGCGTACGTACCAGATTCGTGAATGAAGCGGCGCGCTATCCCGAAAGCCGCTTCGTAGAACTCAACCGTTGCAGTGACATTAGGAACATAGATGATGGTGTATGCAAGCTTCATGGAACTGGCTTGCTTCTGATATGGTGATACACCTGGCATGGAGGATGAGCATCGCGATGTGCTGAGGTCCGAACATTTAGGAAGTGTCGCAAGCGTAGGGCCACTATTTTGCACCCGTCGGGCCCTGTAGGAGCGAAAAACCTTGTGGTTACAAGGTTCAATTGGTGGCGCCTACGGGAATCGAAATGGTGGAAAGGGAGGCGCGGAAGGCTCAGGATGGCTCGTGAACGGCGCAAAATCAAGGTTTTTTCTGGTCGCGAGTTCCCGGTGGGTCAGGCTGGTTGCCTGCGATGGGCACCATTGGGGCACCGCGCGGGCACCGTTCAGATGGCTGATCATAACTAGCCACAGAGCCACCAAGCCTTTGCGATGTCCAAAATATGTAGCGTTCTTTAGACATCGCCTTTCATTAGCCCATCTGCTTAAGAAAGGAAATGGCTCGAACCTTTCTTAAGCAGATGGGCTAATGAAAGGTTCGATTGATCTGGCCTGGCCCTCGCCTAGCGGAGAGCTCCGCTCGGTGCCGAGCTCAGGGGAAACCTACCACGCATTTATTCCTGGTAGCTTGGTCGATGCTCAGCCTTTTACGCTACAGGGAGCAGATGCGCTGCTTGCGGATGAAGCTCGCGGGGCTTTGGCGCGACTTGACGGGCTATCGCCGGTTATTCCCGATGCGAACCTCTTCATCACCATGTATCTTCGTAAAGAAGCACTGCTTTCAGCACAAATTGAAGGGACTCAGTCCTCACTTTCGGATGTTCTCCTCTTCGAGGACGATGAAACCGCCGATGATCTCGATGCTGTTGACGTTACCGACTATGTGGCGGCTTTGCGTCTGGGAATGGAGCGGATGCAGCAGCTTCCGCTTTCCACACGCCTCTTCAATGAAATTCATGCGCGCCTACTCCTTAATGGTCGAGGACGTGAACGGCAACCCGGAATGATACGTACCTCGCAAAATTGGATCGGCGGCACACGACCGGGCAATGCGCGCTTTGTTCCGCCACCCGCGACCGACATCGCAGCATGTCTCTCTGATCTTGAACGCTACCTCAATAACGCTGAAAGTGCCGAGTTGCCGCTTGTACGGATTGCGCGAGCACACGCGCAATTCGAAACGATCCATCCGTATCTCGATGGAAACGGTCGCCTTGGCAGACTCCTGATTACGCTCAGTCTTATCTCGTTCGGCATTATCGAAGCCCCATTATTATATTTGAGCCTCTATCTCAAGCAGCATCGCGATGTCTATTACGAGCTTTTGCAACGAACGCGCACGCATGGCGATTGGCAAGCATGGATTCGCTTCTTTCTCGAGGGCGTTCGCGATACCGCAAAGCAAGCAATGAGAACGGCGGAGCGCATTGTGAAACTCATTCGCGAAGATCGTCTGCGCATTACCGGGCATCGCTCATCGGCAACCTTGCATAGACTTTGCGATTTGCTCCAAAGTACGCCGATTCTGTCGGTACCTCGTGCATCTCGCCTAACCGGGATCAGTCACCCGACAACGATGAAGGGCTTCGAAACATTGACTCACCTCGGTCTCGTTCGCGAACTAACGGGTAGGCAACGCGGACGCATCTTCGAGTACACGGCCTATCTTGATTTGCTCCGCGAGGGGACGGATCCATTACCACGTTAGGAAAATCATCATTGGCTGCAATTTGCCGTCTTTGTGTTAGCACCGGGATAAATCGAACCCAGTTCCACCGGGATAAGACGAACCCACCTGGGCCGCTCGTTTACGATCCGCTGTGCGCGCTCCTTTCATGACGCGACTTTTTTCCCTACGTCGGGACTAAATTCTCGCAACCAG
>CAIKPM010000032.1 GCA_903829325.1 uncultured bacterium | reverse complement strand
CCCCACTGCAGGCGACCGCGAGAAGCGTGCCAACCAGGGGCATTGCCTGAACTGTTCGTTTGGCGAGTTGGTGAAGTGCGGGCCAGGGCATGCCAGAGGTACCTCGCTGGAGAGCTCGTGTTACCCTAGTATGCTTCGGCAGAAGTCCGCAGAACGTGAATGGGCTACCTCGAAAAAGAGTGAGTGATGGATTTTGTTGAGGATGCTATGGGCCCTTGCTTGCCAACAGTGCCTGACGGTTGTGCAGCGACGTTTCTACTTCTTGCAGTGCGGCCTCAAATGCTCGTGCTTCGGTGTTTGCGGCTGGGCCGAAGCTGATCGGTATCGAGAGTTTCGCTGACATCGGTTTTGTCGCTTCGCACGCTTGCAGAAACGCGATATCGTTACGGATCAGTTCTTCGATCAGCGTAGTGCGCGTCGAAAGCCGACTCCAGACTTCAGCTGTGCGAGTGGGGGCAGTAAGAATACGCGTCTGAATATCGCTCAGCCTATCTAAACAAGCGCGAGAGCGCCGCAGAATCGCCATTTTTGCTGGTGAAGGATATGGCTGTTCGGCATTGAGCCCGGGTATCGCGTCCGCACTCCAGATCGCTAAGAGCGTTGAAATTTGATCACGCGTGATCATGATCGCTTGCGACGCTTGTTGGCGAATCAAAATATCATCCATCCGTGCCTGTTGTTCATCCCGATACGCACCATAATTTGCACCTGTTAATAACAGGCTAATTGCCTGGCGGATAAGTCCTTCGTTGGGGTTTACCGTGAGATCCATAATACTACTTCTTTAATTACGATCCGGGCCGGGATTGGTCAAAGGCCCTGTGAGTGTATTGAGCGACGTGAGTATGTTCCCGCCGAGGTTGAAGGGCTCGCCGCAGGCGGCATTCGGTGCACTGAGCAAACCTTTTTGAGCCATAACCAACGCCGTATAATAACGCACTGCTTCGAGTTCGCTCAATCCAAACGCTTTGAGTGCAATCAGGCGCCGCATTTGTTCATCCGCCGGTCGTACCAAGACTTTGACCGCGTTGAGTATGATTCCGTAATCGATCAAAAATGCGGCTAAATGTTCACGTACAAGGTCCGTTAGGTCATGGATGTGTTCGTTGATTTTTTCCAGTGGTGTGATTTGGCATAATTGATTGATCGCTTGCTCAATCACTGGAGCTGCATACGCATTGACATCTTTGGTCGAAACGAAATGACTGCGATATGGCATATGCTGCACTAACTTCAGCGCACCATCGGTGGTGTCAACATGGATGTAATAGTCAACTGCGTAAGTGAGTTCTGCCATCTCGCGTGATAGCGCTTGTCCGGTGGTTGCACAAACTAATTTTGCGCGATTGATGTAGAGCACTTCATATTGCCAAGGGCTCTGTCCGCCGAACCAAGCTTTTTGAAACGAACCAAACAGCGGATGTTCAGGCGTAGCAACCGTGTATTGCCCTGTTTCAAAAACATTTAGAATCGCGCCGCGGGATTTTAAGATCGCAAAATGATTCGATTCAACGGTGAGCAGTGCACCATTGGTAATACTTGCTGAGGGGTAATGATAGAGCAACGTTTCCGGCCCCATAATTTCTTCGCCACTATCCGCGAGCGTCGAAATAACCTGTTGAAACGGCATAAACACTATCCTCCTGCACAAACCCTCTGAAATGCCATTCTAGCATGTGCTTGGAGAAGAAGGGCAAGCAATCGGCGAGAAGCTTTACGCTAGCTAGGTGATCAAGCCGCGTAGTATCATCAACGGCTTGCTAGTGAAACGCCTGCTCTGCGTGGTACGAGCTGCGGGAGAGTGGGCTTGATACGACTTGGCGGAAGCCTTTGCTCCGGCCGATCAGGCGCAGTTCTTCGAATTTCTCTGGGGTGATGAACGCTTCGACCGGCAAGTGCTGCGCTGAAGGCTGTAAGTATTGGCCCATTGTGAAAATATCAACCCCTACGCTGCGTGCCGCCTCCATCGTTTCGATGATCTCTTCGTCGCGTTCGCCCAGACCCAGCATCAGCGAGGTCTTGGTGTAGGTCACTAGCCCACTCGCCTTGGCGTGCTGCAGAATAGAAAGCGATTGGGCGAAATTCGCGCGCTTATCGCGAACGTGACTCTGCAGGCGCGGCACCGTCTCGAGATTGTGCGCCAATACCTCAGGGCGTGCGCGCAGCACGACGTCGAGCGCGCTCAAATCACCCGCGAAATCCCCCGTGAGGCATTCGACCTTCGCCTGCGGTGAGAGCTTGTGGATCATCTCGACGGTTTTCGCGAATATTAACGCGCCGCCGTCGGATAAATCATCGCGATCAACCGCGGTGAGGACCAAGTACTTCCACCCGGTCTCCGCGACCGCTTCGGCGACCCGCAGCGGCTCGCTCCAGTCAACCTCGCCCCGCGCACTGCCGGTCTTGACCGCGCAAAAGCGGCAAGCACGCGTGCACGTGTCGCCTAGGATCATAATCGTCGCGGTCCCGCTGCCCCAGCACTCGCCGATATTCGGGCAACGAGCCTCCTGGCAAACCGTGTTCAAACTCAGTTCGCTTACCCGTCGCTTGAGATACTCGTATCTCTCGCCCGACGCCAGGCGGACTTTGAGCCACGGTGGCTTGCTGCTGCGGAGGGGCTCGGCGGGAAGCGTCGCGGGGTTGGTTAGGTCGATCATAGCCTAGCTTGCTTCGGCTCGCTGGCTGCTTGCTCCCCGGCCTCGCCCTCCAAGCGAAGAAGAGTGATCGGCTCAAACTCCAGCTCGAACGTCTCGGCCAGACTCGCCTGGACAATCGGTCGCGCCTCGGCGATCGACACCTCGCGGCCCAGTTCACGACTGAGCGAGGTAATGCCGCGCTCGCTCAAGCCGCAGGGCGTAATCAGCTCATCGTAATCGAGGACGGTCGTGCAATTGAGCGCAAGCCCGTGAAAAGAAGTCATTTTCTGAATCGCTAGCCCAACCGCACAAATTTGCGCGGTCCCAACCCAAATGCCAGCGTGTTCACTCCAGCGTTCCGCGTGAACGCCCAGCTGCGCACAAGCGTCGATAATCGCCCCTTCGATCGTGCGCACCAAGGGAACGACTTCGCGGAAACGGGCCAAGCGACGGATCGGATACACCACGAGCTGCCCGGGCCCGTGGTAGGTTGCATCCCCGCCCCGCTCAACCCGCACGCAGTCAACCCCACGTTCCTTGAGCTCAGCTTCGGAAAGCCGCAGATGCGCGAGTTGGGCGTTGCGACCCAGCGTGACGACTGGGTCATGCTCGACGAAAATCCAGATATCGGGGCGCTGTTCGGACGCGACCTCTGCATGGAGCCGCTGCTGAAGCGACCACGCGGTGCGATAATCGGTTCGACCAAGGTCGAGCAATTGGACGCGCTGCGTGGCCACTTGTCGGAAACCGCTTTACGCGGCGGCGGGAACTTTGGGTTTGGGATTGACGATGTGGATCGCTTTGCCGTGCAGGGCTTCAGCCGCGTCCATAATCGATTCGGTCAAGGTTGGATGTGGGTGGATCGACAGAGCGATATCCTCAATCGTCGCGCCCATTTCCAAGGCAATCACGAGCTCGCCGATCAGCGATTCGGCTTGCGGAGCAATGATATGCCCACCGATGAAGCGATCGGTCTTCGCGTCGGAAATGAGCTTAATGAGGCCGTCGCTCTCATTCATCGTCCGCGCGCGGCCGCTGGCGATGAGTGGGAATTTGCCAACCTTGATTTCGTAACCGGCAGCCTTGGCTTCTTCCTCGGAAAGCCCGATGGTTGCCACTTCTGGATCGGTGTAGACGCAGTTGGGAATGCCCACTGGGTCAAACGCGGCGGAACGATCCCCCGCGAGTGCCTCGGCGGCGACAACGCCTTCCTTCATCGCTTTGTGCGCGAGCAGGGGCCCGCCAGCGACGTCACCGATCGCGTAGATGCCATCGACGCTGGTTTTGCGTTGGAGATCGACGCTTAGGTAGCCCTGGGCATCGGTGCTCAGCCCGGCGGCGGCCAGGTTGAGGGTATCGGTGACCGGGCGGCGGCCGACTGCAACGAGCGCCATTTCGAATTCGCGCGTTTCGTCTTTGCCGTTGGTGAACTCGCCGTTGAGCACCGCACTGACGCCGGCGCCTTGGCGACCGAGGCTCTTCACGCTCGTTGAGAGGGCGATCTCAATGCCTTGCTTTTTGAGGATGCGTGCCATGGTCTTGGCGATTTCCAGATCGGTTCCGGTGAGCAGCTGCGGCTGCATTTCCACGACCAGCACCTTGGCGCCCAGACGCGTGTAGACCGTCGCGAATTCGAGGCCAATGACCCCGCCGCCGATGATCAACATGGTCTTGGGAATCCGTTTGAGTTGCACGGCGTCGTTGGAATTGATGATGACTTCGCCATCGTGGGCCCACGCTTTGACGTCGACCGGCGCACCGCCGGTAGCGATAACGATGCCTTCCTTAGCGACGTAGGTAGCGGTGCCACCATCGCGCAGTTTTACGCTAACCGTCTTTTTGTCGACGAACGAGGCATCGCCGTAGACCGAGGTGACGCCATTGGCTTTAAAGAGGGTTGCCACGCCGCCGACGTTCGATTTGACGACATCGCTCTTAAATTTTGCGACGCCTTCGCGGTCGATTTGCGGTTGGGCGACGGTGATGCCGATATCGCCGGCGTGACTGATCTGTCTGACGACTTCGCCAACGTGCAATAAGGCTTTCGTGGGGATGCAGCCCCAATTGAGGCAGACTCCCCCGACTTCATCGCGGTCGATGCAGACGACGTTTTTGCCAAGTTGGCCTAAACGAATGGCCGCATGATATCCGCCTGGTCCGGCTCCGATGACGATTGCATCGACGGTGGTCTCTGCCATGAAAACGTAGATCCTCTCAAGGTAACGTAGCTATCCGAGAGAGGTCTATATACCATCGAGCCACCAAAACCCCGGTAAAACCCAACGGCAACTAAGCGTAGCTGTCGAAGCTGTGGGGTTCGTCGCTGAAATCTGGGGATGGTTTGCGGCGTTTGCGCTCTTCGGCTTGCTCCTCGGGGTGTTGCTCGCCCGAGGAGGTCGGGGTGGAAGTCTTGGTGACATTCGCCAAGGCGCGTAGCGTCGCTTGAATCGCTTCGTCCTCGGCGCGCAGATCGTCATCCGAGCGGATGCGGCGGCGCGGCGAAGCGAGCGCCGCGAAACCGGTCGCGAGGGTCAAAGTCGTTGCTTCGATACCTTGCACACTCATCGTTCTATTCTACACCTATTCTGTCGGCAGGAAGTGATTAGCTCGGGCTTGCTTTGTCAAGATTTACCGGGGCGGTTTTTGCAGCTAGCGTCCCAAGCGCGTCTGCGATACTCGAAGGGACGACGATCATCGTGGTGTTATCGGTTTTGAGCCCCTCGTAGAGCATATTCATACGACGTAACTCGAGCGCCAGAGGATTCGTCAGATACGTCTGAGCCGCAATATCGAACGACGCCGCAATGTCGCGTTCGGCACTCCCGAGAATGATGCGCGCCTCGCGCTCGCGTTCGGCTTGCGCTTGCTGCGACATCGCATTTTGCAGGGCTTCCGGAATCGCGATGTCGCGGACCTCAATCGCGGAAATTTCCAGACCCCAGGTTTGTGCTTTGCTCAGCAGTGCATTTTTGAGCTCTGTATTTATTTCGGCACGATTTGTCAAAAGTGTGTTAAGGCTTGAACGACCGATAATTTCACGCAACGCGGTCTGCGCAGCTCGCTCGAGCGACGTCGTAAAATCGGCGATATCGATCGCGGCGCGGCGTGGATCGACCACCTGCCAAAAGATCACCGCGTTGACATCGACCGGTGTCGTGTCCGCCGTCAGCGATTTCTCGGCGATGACTTGGCTCGAGAGAATTCGCATGTCGAGTCGAGCGTAGACGACATCAATCATTGGCACAATAAAGGTCAGGCCAGGAGTCGCGATACGGTGCAGGCGGCCGAACCGCAAGATCACTCCTCGCTCGTATTCCGCAAAAATGCGCACCGTCGCGGGAGCTAGGACAAGACACAAGAAGGCCAAGATGCCCAGGGCTGCGAGATTCGATTCAATCATCATGCCTGGAGGGTTCGCCTTCTTTGAACCACTAGCCCGCCGAAAAGCTTCGGCGAGTTCGGTGTTGAAGCGAGGCTCGTTAGCGGGCTTTAGCCCGGCGTTGATTGTCTGTAGCCTTTTGGAGAGTTCATGATCGATCACCTCACCCCGAGCGTTGATGCTGAGGAAACCCGCGAGTGGCTCGAGGCCCTGGAGGGTGTCGTCGCCGCCGAGGGGACCACACGGGCTGGTGAGCTGCTCGATACCGTCTTGCGCCGCGCGCACGATCGCGGCGTCGCGGTCCCCGGTGGCCTCCAGACCGATTACGTCAACACGATTCCGGTCGCCGAGCAACCCCATTTCCCCGGTGACTACGATATCGAAGAAAAAATTCGCCATCTGGTGCGCTGGAACGCGATGGCGATGGTCGTACGAGCAAACAAGGATGATAGCGGCCTCGGCGGCCACGTCGCGACCTTCGCTTCCTCGGCCTTGCTCTACGATGTCGGCTTCAACCATTTCTGGCGCGCACCATCAGCGACCCACGGCGGCGATCTGGTCTATTTCCAGGGCCACGCCTCGCCGGGGATTTACGCGCGTGCCTTTGTCGAAGGCCGTATTAGCGAAGCCCAATTACAGAATTTTCGGCGTGAAGTCGCCGGTACCGGAATTTCTTCGTACCCGCATCCTTGGTTAATGCCCGATTTCTGGCAATTCCCGACCGTTTCGATGGGCATCGGACCGTATTCCGCGGTGTATCAAGCCCGCTTCATGCGCTATTTGCACAATCGGGGCATTATCGACGCGGCTGATCGCAAAGTTTGGGCATTTTTAGGCGACGGTGAAATCGACGAGCCCGAGTCGTTAGCCGGTTTGTCGATTGCCGCGCGCGAGAAACTCGATAATCTTGTCTTCGTAGTCAACTGCAATTTGCAGCGTCTCGACGGTCCGGTCCGCGGCAACGGCAAAGTCATCCAGGAATTAGAAGGCCTCTTCCGCGGCGCCGGCTGGAATGTGCTCAAAGTTATTTGGGGCCGTCAGTGGGATCCGTTATTCGAGCGCGACAAGAGCGGCAAACTCATTCAGTTAATGAACGAGACCCTCGATGGCGACTATCAGTCGTACAAGGCCCACGGCGCTGCGTATTCACGCGAACATTTTTTCGGACGTTATCCCGAGACGGCGGCCTTAGTCGCCGATATGACCGACGCCCAGATCGATGGCCTCAATCGCGGTGGTCATGATCTGTATAAAGTTTACGCTGCCTACAAGCGCGCGACCGAACACACCGGCCAGCCCACGGTGATTCTCGCGCATACCGTCAAGGGTTATGGCATGGGCCCAGCCGGAGAAGGCCAGAATATCGCCCACCAACAGAAGAAGCTGGTGGTTGAGCAATTACGTTTATTCCGCGATCGTTTTGCGATTCCAATTTCTGATGCCGAATTAGAAAAAGTCCCGTTCGTGCAACCCGAACCTGGCAGTAAAGAAGCGGCGTATCTAAAAGAGCGTTCGACTGCTGCGGGCGGTGGTTTACCGCAACGGCGCCGTAGCGCGAGCACGGTGATCAGCGTCCCCGAGCCCGCGGCGATCGCGCCCTTGCTCGAGAGCACCGGCGAACGTCATATTTCCACGACGATGGCACTCGTGCGCGCGTTAAATATTTTCTTGCGCGACAAACAATTCGGTCCGCATATCGTGCCGATTGTTGCGGACGAATCCCGCACCTTCGGTATGGAAGGCATGTTCCGCCAATACGGTATTTATTCGGCGATTGGGCAATTGTATCAACCGCAAGATGCGCAGCAATTAGCCTGGTACAAAGAAGCCAAAGACGGTCAAATTCTGCAAGAAGGCATTACCGAAGCTGGTGCAATTTCTTCGTGGATCGCTGCGGCCACGGCGTATTCGACCCACGATGTGCAGATGGTGCCGTTTTATCTGTATTATTCGATGTTCGGCTTCCAGCGCGTCGGCGATTTCATTTGGGCCGCGGCTGATTCGCGTTCGCGGGGCTTTTTAATCGGCGCTACCGCCGGTCGAACGACGCTCAACGGTGAGGGCTTGCAACACGAAGATGGGCACAGCCAATTAATGGCTGCGACCGTACCGAATTGCATCGCGTACGATCCAACTTACGCGTACGAAATTGCCGTGATTGTCAACGAAGGCTTGCGTCGGATGGTCACCGAGCAAGAAGATGTTTTTTATTACCTCACGGTGATGAACGAAAACTACGCGCATCCTGCGATGCCGGCGGGTGTCGAAGCCAATATTCTCCGAGGCTTGTATCTTCTGCGGCAAGGCGAGAAAGCGGCCAAGAAACGCGTGCAGTTGCTCGGTTCGGGCACGATTTTATTGCAGGTCGAAAAAGCCGCTGAAATGCTTGCCCAAGATTTTGGTGTCGTTGCCGACGTGTGGAGCGCCACCAGCTTTAATGAATTGCGTCGTGATGGCTTGGCGGTTGAGCGCTGGAACATGTTGCATCCAACCGAAAAACCACGCGTGCCGTTTGTCACCCAGGCTTTGGCGGGTCATGCCGGCCCGGTCATTGCAGCGAGCGATTACATGAAATCGTTCGTTGAGCAAATTCGGCCCTTTGTCGACCGGCGCTTTACCGCCTTAGGAACCGATGGTTTTGGGCGTAGCGATACCCGCGAACAGCTCCGCGCGTTTTTCGAGGTCGATGCTCGCTGGATCGTGCTGGCTGCGTTAACCAGTCTGGTACATGAGGGTCAGCTTGAACGAAAAGTGCTGGTGGATGCGCTCGAAAAATATCAACTCGATCCCGAAAAACCCAACCCGACGACTGTTTAAACAGGAAGAAAAGAGAAGCGCATGAGCAGCACCCAAGAAATTCTTGTGCCTGATATTGGCGATTTTAAAGATGTGCCGATCCTCGAAGTGTTCATCAAACCGGGCGATGTGATAGCGAAAGACGCACCCCTGATCACGATGGAATCCGAGAAAGCCACCTTAGATGTGCCCGCTGAAATAGCGGGCCGTATCGCCGAGGTCAAAGTCAAGCCGGGCGATCGGGTTTCGCGTGGTTCTGTTTTAGCGTTGATCGAAGTCGTCTCGACTGGAGCCAAGCCAGCCAGTCAAGCACCCGCTGCTCCTGTACCTCCTGCACCGACTAGTGCCTCTGCTCCCGCTCCGGTCAGTGAGCCTGCAGTGGCGACGGCTTCCGCTGCGGCGCCTGCTCTCGCCGAGCCCCTTCCTACTGATAACGCGACCCCCGTCCACGCCAGCCCGTCGCTCCGGCGTTTTGCGCGCGAACTCGGTGTGTCCTTAGCGGCGGTGCGTGGCACCGGCCCCAACGGGCGGATCACCCGCGAAGACGTCCAGGGCTGGGTCAAGCAGGCGTTGCGCAATGGTGCAGGCGCCGCTGGTGCGGTCGCTGGTGGGCTCAATCTGCTGCCCTGGCCGAAGGTCGATTTTGCGGCGTTTGGCCCGATCGAGCGCGTTCCGCTCTCGCGCATCAAGAAGCTTTCCGGGCCGAATCTCCACCGTAATTGGGTGTTGATTCCGCACGTAACCCAGCAAGATGAAGCCGATATCACCGAGCTCGAAGCGTTGCGTAAGCAGCTCAACGCCGAACAGAGCGATGCCAAAGTGACGATGTTGGCCTTCTTGGTGATTGCTGCGGTCGCGGCACTCAAGCGCTTCCCCGATTTCAATAGCTCGCTCGAAGGCGATGAATTAATCCACAAGCAGTATTACCACATCGGCTTTGCTGCGGATACTCCTCAGGGGTTGATGGTGCCGGTGATCCGCGATGCGGATAAAAAAGGCGTCTACGAAATCGCGCGCGAGACCGCGGCGCTCGCGAAAAAAGCGCGCGACGGCAAATTAGGCTTAGCCGAAATGCAAGGCGGAACGTTTACGATTTCCTCGCTTGGCGGCATCGGTGGCACAGCTTTTACGCCGATCATCAACGCTCCCGAAGTCGCGATTCTCGGCGTAACCAAAGCTGCGATGAAGCCCGTCTGGGATGGCAAGAGTTTCCAGCCACGCCTGATGCTCCCGCTCTCGCTCTCGTATGACCATCGCGTGATCGACGGTGCCAGCGCCGCGCGCTTCTGTGTCAGCCTCGCTCAGACTCTGGGAGACTTGCGTCGCGCCCTGCTCTAAAGGCTCAAGCGCGCCCTCAAGCGATCGGACGCCGCTTGCTGCGCTGGTTTGCCAGCGCAGGGCGGCATCGATTGCCGTGGCGGCTTGATCGCTCGCCGTACCGCGTCGTGGTCAGCGAGTTTATGCTGCAGCAAACCCAAGTCGAGCGGGTCATTCCGCTCTTCGAGGCGTTTGTCGCGCGTTTTCCAGATTTCTCGAGCTTGGCAGCGGCGAGTAAAGCTGATGTGTTACGGCTTTGGCAGGGTTTGGGTTATAATTCGCGCGCGATTCGTCTGCTCGCGCTCGCTCAACGAGTAGTGCACGATTATGCGGGTCAGCTACCTAGCGACAGCCAAGCCCTAGCCGCGCTACCCGGCATTGGTCCTTACACCCAGGCGGCGATTCGGGCGTTTGCCTTTGATCTGCCTGATCTCGCGCTCGATACCAATCTGCGCCGGATTTTGCACCGCGTTTTTTTCGGAGTTGAGTTCCCGCCCCAAGCTAGTTCTACTGAACTGGAGGCAGTCGCTGCGCAGATGCTCATCGCGAAAGAAAGCAACGCCTGGAACTCCGCCATGATGGATCTTGGCGCGACCATCTGCACGGCACGCGCGCCAAAATGTTTGCTTTGCCCTCTACGTGCTGATTGCGTTGCGGCGCCGATCGATGCGCAAGCTTTGCAGGCCCGCGCCCGCGAGTTCGCCCCGCGCCGCGGGCCCCAGTCGCGGATGCGCTTCGAAGACACCGTGCGCTATTTGCGTGGCCGAGTGATCGATCGCTTGCGTGCTTTGCCGGCGGCGCAGACGATTTCGTTCTTGGATCTGCACGCCGATTTGCGCCCCCATCTTGGTGAGCGCCAGCCCGAAGACGTGCTGGCTGTGCTGGTTGCGCTGGAGCAAGAGGGACTGATTGCTCACGACGAGCGAGGGATCGCGCTTGCCGAGTAACGCACGCGAATTTCCATTACCGAAGCGCGTGGTTTCGCGCAAAAAGGCGGCGTTGTTGTGGCAGAAGCTCGCCGAGACCTATCCCGACGCGCAAACCGAGCTCGTGTATCATTCTCCGTTTGAATTATTGATTGCGGTGATGCTTTCGGCCCAGACGACCGATGTCGCGGTGAACCAAGTGACTCCGGCGCTTTTTGCTCGTTTCCCCGATGTGGCCGCGTTGGCCAAGGCCGATGTCGCCGAAGTCGACCGGCTGATTTCTCGCTTGGGTTTGCATCACGCCAAGTCACGCCATGCGGTGGCGCTCTCTGGGCTTTTGCTCGAACGCCATCAAGGCGAGGTCCCGCAAACTCGGGCCGAGTTGGAAGCTTTGCCTGGGGTCGGGCGCAAAACTGCGAGTGTAGTGCTCTCGGTAGCTTTCGAGCAAGCGGCTTTTGCGGTCGACACCCACGTTTTTCGCGTTGCGCGCCGACTGGGTTTTTCGCAAGGCAAGACCCCGCTCGAGGTGGAGCGCGACGTCACCCGCTTGCTTCCTCCGAGTCAATGGCGCCACGCCCACCACTGGCTCATTCTGCACGGCCGCCGCATCTGCAAAGCCCCCACCCCCAAATGCCCCATCTGCCCCCTCCAATCGCTCTGCCCAAGCGCCCAAACCCGCATGCGGCCGGAGTAATCCCGTGTGACCCGCAAGGCTTTTCACGGTATAATCTATCTCAGCTTTACGCATCGCGGCCTGAAGCGTAGGTTTTGGGCTCAGTGATAAAGTCAGAGCTTTCGAGGTGCCCTTTAGTGGGCTGAGTAAAACGGTACAGCTTCGCGAGTTGCGTCGTACAGTAACTCGTCGATTGCGATCCAATCCGTATCATAAATGCCCCGCGTCGCGTATTTTGATCCTGGGTGTGCAACATATGCGGATGCGATCAAAATTTTACGCCCTTGCTCATTGGCAATATCGCGAAGCTCGTGCACGGCTTCTTTTAAATCTTGGTCCTGGCTGAAAATGAGGCAAACATCAAAATCTCCCTTATTGCCAAGACGCACGATATCAAGGGCAATCCGAACATCGATGCCTTTCTCGCGCGCCTTCCCCTCAGCGTCGTAACGGAGGGGGCGTGTACAAGTCATAATCCCTTGCGCTGTCATTCGATCAATTTTTGACTGCCATGCCTGAAATAGCCGTGATGCCCGTTTGGAATCTGGAATGCCCGTATAAAAACGGACCTGGCACAATGTCCAGCTTTTGCGACGGCAAATTTCTGCAGCTAGTGCTCGGGGATCATAATCGGGCGTCGTGCAGTAGCCGGCGGATTGGGCGCACTTAAAAAGATTCTGGCCGTCAACGAAGGCGACCACGCGTTTACCACTTGAGGTCATCAGCGCATAATCCCAATAAAAAACCCGGAAGACCTTTCGATCGCCGGGCAGTATAGGCTCTTATCATCGCATGTTTTTGCTTGGCAGTCAATGACCCTAGTGTTAGATTTTGGACTTCCGTTCAGCTGGATGGCTTCTGGACTAATATGCACTGCTAGTTGTTTCGCTAGCTTTCGAGCGAGCGGCTTCTGCGGTCGAGACCCACGTCTTGTGCGTTGCGCGCGTCACCCATCTGCCCCCTCCAATTGCTCTGCCCAAGCGCCCAAGCCCGCATGGGCCCGGAATAATGTCGCTTGACCAGTAAGGCTTTGTCCGGCATCAAGAGAATCGTATCAAAATTCCACGCTACGCTGGCCCGTGCCCAGATGGGAAATGGCTTGGACGTGCAGCTACGGCCTGATCTCCACTCACGATGAATGACGATGAAGCGCAGATTATCTGGCAACCTGATGTTGCTACGATTCGTGATGCTCATGTAACCCAGCTGATCGCTGAATTTGGTGCCGCGAATTATGCTGATTTTATGCAGCAGCTGCAGCGTGATGATCAAGCACTTGCGCAATTCTACGAACGCGTTTTAGCGCGCTTAGGACTTGATTGGACCCGTCCGTGGAGTGCGCTTTGTGATGCGAGTCGGGGGGCGCAATTTACACGCTGGTTTGTCGACGCGGGTTTTCAAGCGCCGGCCAATTGTTTGGAACGCTGGATCGCGCGTGGCGCCGGCGGGCGTGAAGCTTTGGTGTGCGAGCATGAAGATGGACGCAGCACGAGTTTTACGTACGAACAATTGCGCGCACACGTGCACGCCGTCGCGTCGGCTCTGCAACGTGCGGGTATTCGGCGCGGTGATCGCATTGGGATTTGGCTCCCGATGGTGCCCGAAGCGGCGATCGCCTTGCTGGCGATTGGAGCGATCGGTGCGATTGCTGTGCCAGCGTTTTCTGGGTACGGCGCGCAGGCCTTAGCCACGCGCTTTACCGATGCGGGAGTTCGCTTGCTTTTTGCCACTCAATCGTTTGTGCGCCGCGGCAAAACGGTGGCAACGGGTGATATTCTTAGCGAGCTTTTACAACTCGTTCCTGGTATTGAGCAGCTTGTATTGCTGCGTAATGAATCAGAGCAGCCCGAGTTTACGCATGCGCGGGTGCAGATTCACGCTTGGACACAATGGGCCAGCGAATCTACCGGCGATTTTATTGCCTGCGATACAGCGGCCGATGAGCCGTATTTATTGCTCTATACCTCGGGCAGCACGGGCCAGCCGAAAGGGGTGGTGCACCCGCATGCTGGCTTTGCGATCAAAGCCGCGATCGATCAATATCTGTGTTTTGATTTGCGTCCAGGCGAGCGGATGCTCTGGTATACCGATATGGGCTGGATGATGGGCCCCTGGCTTATCTTGGGAACCTTGACGCTCGGAGGCACGGTGGTGCTCTACGATGGTACGCCCGATTATCCGAGTCCCGATCGTTTGTGGCAAGTCTGTGCGCGTCAGCGCGTCACTCATCTGGGCGTTGCACCAACCGTGATTCGTGCGCTAGCTACCTATGGGGAGAGCTATCCCCAGCGGCATGATTTACGCCAGATTCGTATTTTAGGCAGTACCGGTGAACCTTGGAATACCAAGCCGTATCGGTGGTACGCCGAGCATATCGGTGGTGGACGCGCACCAATTATTAATTATTCGGGTGGCACCGAAATTGGTGGTGGGATTTTAGGGTGTTTCCCGACGATGCCCTTAGCACCCAACGCGTTTCACGGACCAATTCCCGGAATGCGTGCGGATATTGTCGATCCGATGGGGCAGTCGATGGATAGCGGTGTCGGCGAATTAATTTTACGCGGCTCTTGGCCTGGAATGACTCAGAGTCTGTGGGCGGGTGCTCTCGATCGGCGCGACGACCGCCGCTACCTCGCAGCGTATTGGGAGCGTTTTGCGGGAGTGTGGGCGCACGGAGACTGGGCCGAGCGCTGCCGCTTGACGGCCGCTTCTGGCGAGCAAGAGTTTTGGTATATTCGCGGTCGCAGCGACGATACGATCAACGTCGCTGGTAAACGCGTTGGTCCGGCGGAATTCGAGAGCGTGCTCGGGGCTGACCCGGCGGTGCGTGAGGCGGCTGCGATTGGTGTGCCTGATACGTTGAAGGGCGATGTCGTTGTTTGTTTCGTGTGTCTGCGAGCGAATATCGAGCCCAGCGAAGATTTGCGTCGCCAATTATTTCAGCGTATCGAAGCCGCCTTAGGGCACGCGCTTCGTCCGAAGAAAATATTATTCGTGAGCGAGCTACCACGCACGCGCAATCAAAAGATCCTCCGCCGCCTGATCCGCGCGTGCTATCTCAATCTCCCGAGCTTAGGCGACATCAGCAGCCTCGAAAACCCCACCGCCCTAGCAGCGATCGCCGCCGCGGTATAAGAGGTTGCAGCGGATCTAAGCCTTGCTCTACATTGCTAGGCTTAGCAACAGGTTGACAGCCCGGTGGTAATCTCTCGCAGCGACAATGTGCCAAAGCTTGCTTGCACTTTGTAGTTATTTGTATTACACTTGATCGAGGTCGTATGAAACGCATCCCAGAACTTTATTGGAACAATAACAACGTCCAACATCTGTTCGCGGCTCACCAGGTAACTCCAGATGAGATTGAGGAGATTATTTTTGGATGCGATGGCGACGGGCCAACTTATCATATCAATAAGGACGGCGATTTTTATGTCATCTCAGGCCAAACCGGAGGTGGACGCTTGCTGAAAATTGTGGGTGAATTTCTTGAAGGGCGGCGTTTTCGCGTATTCGCCGCAAGGGATATGAAGCCAAATGAAGCGCGCGCTTATCGCAACCCTCCGTGTCAACATAAGGTGAGGCCAACACACGGATATCTCTCGGAGGGCGAGAAACGTTTTCATTGTGCAATCCGACTCACCGATTTCTCCCACTCCAGACCCTGAGGTCCCGGCAAAAGCCACTCGACGCCGCT
>CAIKPM010000031.1 GCA_903829325.1 uncultured bacterium | reverse complement strand
GATTCTAATACGGACATACCAACCTCGAGACGAATAGGGATATGCCAATATTATCGCGAGCTACGTTAGATCCAGCAAGACGGTGTGCGACCGACGCTTACCCAACAGGCACGACAGCAACAACCTATAGTCTTAGTACTGGTGCGAACCCAAACAGCATTACGGTTGGCCCAGATGGCAACTTATGGTTCACCGCCGGTGGAATAGCATCGATCGGAAAAATTACAACCGCTGGGGTGATCACATTATACAGCCATGCAACCGGAAACAATATACCAACTAGTTTTAGCCCGGTAACCATACTCATGGGACCCGATGGAAACATTTGGTTTGGCGATTAGGTGAACGGAACTGTTAGCAAATTCGTCCTTTAGTATAGCAATCTACCATCGCACCGAGCGCCTACATCCGTGACAAAAACACATGCGTCAAGCCGTACGCCGCGCCCGCGGCGAGCGCGCCTGTGACCGCTGAGCCTAGCGCGCCGCTCAGTACGCGCGTGCGGAATACTCGTGCCTTCCATCCACCCAAGACCGCTAGCGCAATACACGTCACTATCGCTGAAAGCAATAACCCGCTTTGCACACTCGATAAAATCACATACGGAAACAATGGGATGATTCCACCTAAAGCATAGCCACTGCCCACGCACAGCGCACTCCGCGGTGCCGCACCCTCGTGCGGTTTTTCCAGGTTTAATTCCAGACGCATCATGAATTCAACCCATCGCTTGCGATCACTCACAATCACCTCGGTCGCTTCGTTAATCAGCTTCTCGGGAAAACCAAACCCCGCGAAAACCTCTTTCACCTCGGCCACCTCGCGATGCGGCACCTCGTGGGTTTCGCGCAACTCGCGGCGCTCCTCAGCCTGGTAATGCTCAGCCTCGGTGCGCGCCGCAAGGTAGCCACCTACGCCCATCGAGATCGCCCCCGCGATAATCTCGGCTGCACCCGCAGTGACAATGATACGACTCGAAGCCATCGCCCCCGAAATCCCCGCAGCAAGCGCAAACGGCACCGTCAAGCCATCGGACATGCCCAAAACAAGATCCCGCATATCGCGACCGCGTAACACATGACGCTCAGGATGATCAGCCATTAGAGACGCAACTTATAGCCAGAAGCAACCAATTGAAATGCTAAAAAGGTTGCAGCCGCAGTAAGGCTCGTGATGACCGTCAGCGAGAGCACAATCGAGACATCACTATGCAAGGTGAAGCAATACCTCAAGGCATCGATCATGTAAAAAATCGGATTGACGTACGAAATAAAACGCATCAGCGGCGGCAAAAACGTAATCGAGGTAAACACACCGCCAACAAAAGTTAAAGGCGTGATCACGAAGGTCGTCAAGACCGCGATATGATCGAATTTTTCGGCCATTAACCCAAAAACAATCCCCAACGCGGAAAATAAGGTCGCAACCAAACCAACCACGACGATCGCAAGCCACCAAACGTGCGGCAACGCATGCGTCAACACTGCCCCAACCGACAGAATCAAGAAAGCGATAAAAAACGCCCGCATCACCCCGGCGAGCAAAAACCCAGAAACCAATTCAAACGCCGAAAGCGGAGCCACCAACAATTCGCCGATCGAACCCAAAAAGCGACTTTGAAACAGCGAGCTACTGCACTCCCCATACGAGGCATCGATAATTTGCAGCATGATTAAACCGGGGATTAAAAACGCACCGTAGGAAACACCATCGACCGATTTAATCCGACTACCAAGCGCCAAACCAAAGACGAAGACGTATAAGACCGTGGTAATAATCGGAGGCCAAATCACCTGATTGAGGATTTTCATCGTGCGCTGCCACTCGCGTTTTACGAGGGTGTGAAAACCAACCCAATTTTCAATCACATGGCACCTCTGCGATGAGTCATTTTCAAAAACACTTCTTGCAAACTAGGACGAGAAAACGCAACGTCTTCAATACTGAAACCCGCATTTTCTAAAATAAATAATGCTCGCGATAAGCCCGATGGCGCAACACCTTCGAAGGTCACCTGCCGTGAACCCGGCTCGAAGCTCGGCCGCAACTCGGCACACTCAACCGGCAAGGAACGAACCTGCCGATCGAGAGTAACGTTGAGCACCGTCGCACCAGCCAACTCGAGCAAACGCTGGGTCGGTTCCAACGCCTTGAGCCTGCCATCATCAATAATGCCAATCCGGCGGCATAAACTCTCGGCTTCATCCAAATAATGCGTCGTTAAAAAGATCGTCATCCCGTCACGATTGAGCTCGCGCAACAATTCCCATAATTCAAGTCGCAGCTCAACGTCAACCCCGGCGGTCGGTTCATCCAACACCAGAAGCCGCGGAGAGTGGATGAGCGCACGCGCTAAGGTGAGACGACGCTTCATCCCCCCGGATAAACGAGTGTACGGATCATTCGCTTTACTCGTCAAACTAAACCGCGCCAAGAGTTCATCGGCTCGCGCCGCCACCGCGCGCGATGTGAGTCCGAAATATCCGGCTTGATAGATTAACACATCACGAATCGATAAATATCGATCGAAATTATATTCTTGCGGCGCAAGCCCGACCATCGCCCGGGCTTGACGCCAATCGCGCACGGTGTCGTAGCCGAAAATCGAAATCTCGCCCTCATCGAGTCGGGCAAGCCCCATGAGCGCGTTGATCGTGGTGGTTTTTCCCGCACCGTTAGGGCCAAGAAAACCAAAAAATTCGCCCTGGGCAACCTCAAAAGAAACCCCATCAAGCGCCTGGACGGCACCATAACGCTTGCGGATTCCCGCGATGGAAATAGCCGGCGCCGTTTCGCTCATCGCCGTTGAAGACTGAGCGCTAAGAGCGCAGGCGACAAACCAAGCTTGCCGAGTTCCCAGAGGTCAAACGCTTCAACCCGAATCTTCGCTTTGCGCAAGATTGCGGGCGATTCTTGAAAACGCAAACTCGACAAAACAAAACGCGGCGCGAGCGTCAAGACACCGGCAGCATATTCTTCTCCCAACGGCAAGCGCACAAGTTCGAAGCCATCAAAAGGAGCCGCGGCAACGGCTTCGCCACCGAGCACAACCGTGTTCGCATCGACCACGCTCGCCACCGAACGCAAGCGCGGGAAATGTGCGTCCACCGGCACCTCAACTAACGGCAAATTCACCAGAGCAGCTAATTGCTCACGCCCTAATTCATTACTGCGCCGCGCGTATCGTCCGGAGCCCGTGGGTACACCCACAAAAATCCGATCGTCGGTCACGAGCACATCGCCACCGTCGAGCAGACCGGGGGCTTCGATCCTCCCCACAATCGGGATGTTGTTCTGCTGGAGCAGCGCTTCAAGCTCGCCGACATCCGCCGCACGGGTGAGGTCGGTAGGACGCGCGAGAATCGCGCCTTCGGCCACCATAATCGCGAGATCGGCGACCGCCGTCGCTAGCGGACTGCGCCCCGCTGGCAAGCTCGCAACTTCGACCTTCAATGCTTCCAAGCGGCGCACCAACACACCGTGCTGCTCGAGCGCCCGTTCAAGAATCGCATTTGGCTCGGCTTTCAGAGGAGCATACGTGCTCACGGCCGGCGTCGGTGCGCTCACAAGCGCATACAACAGCGAACCCGCATCGTTCTTGACATACGGCGCACGAAAATGTTGCGCGGTGGAAAATGCACGATCAAGCGCCACAGGTTGTCTCCTCATCAGATGATAACGCAGAGCAACAGAGTCTGCGAAACAAGCCCAAAATCCTCGAACAGCACTCGCGCAGCATCAACGCACGCGCGAGGTGAAGATTTCGCTGCAATCATTCGATAAAAATTCTCCCAGCGAAAGCGGTGGCAAGCGCAAGAGCTCTTCTTCGGTTTTCAAGAGACCCGCCAAGGTCCGATGATGCCCATCGACGTGACTCGTGACGGTGACGGGTGAAATAACCACGCCGTAGATACGATGCGGATCGATCACGTCGTTAGCATTATCAGTACGCCAAGGCGAAATGACGATAAAACTCGATTGCCAGAGCGGCGTCTTCGCCAGATGAGCAATGAGCAAGCCTAAAGCCGCGTCATCGTTTTGCGCCACAACCAGGGGATCCAGCCCCGCATCCGCCACCGGATCAGGCAAGCCGACCGCGATGAACGCGGGTGTTTTTTTGCTGGCTAAGACCGTATCGAGATGCGTCGTGAAACGTTGCATACACGGGAGCGCCGCGTCGCGACAATCCGACACGATTTCGTAGCCGCGCATACGGACCCGCAGCGCATCAAAAACCAAGCCGAAGCGCGTCGCGTCGTCTGGCGTCAAGGCCCCCGTCTGCGAACGCCGGCCATCTCCGGCTAAGGCTGTCCGCACGGTATACGCCGACGCTTGGCCCCCAAAGACCGTCGCAAGCCCCTCTAAGGGAAGTTCGCTCGGAGCGTACAGCCCCGATAGCAACGTGTATTGCTGAGCCAAGCGATGCAGATTCGGCATCACCGCTGGGCCAAAGCGCGTTTTTTTCGAGCTGAAGACTTCGCTAAATGTGGCCGCGGGCATCCGTATTTGAATCACGGTCTGCAAGCGTGCCCCCACCCGCGTGACCACCGACACCGGCGCGCTCGGCTCTGCCTTCTGGACACGACGAACATTCGCCAGGGTTTGGGCGGTCATTTTGGCGAGATCGAGAGTGGTCAGATCGATCTGTTCCACCAGACCAGTAACCCCACGGCCCCGCAAAGAGGAAACATAGAGCAAGCCACCGTCGGCCGAGAGCGCAACGGCACTCGGGTGATCGCCCACCGGAATCAACCCCAAGCGATGCGGATGCTTGGGATCGTGCACATCGATCACGGCGACCGCATCGATCCCGGCCAACGCTGCGTACAGCCGCTCGCGGAAGGGATCGAGCACCAGCGCGACCGGCTGGGTGCCATAAGGTCCGCGGTCAAACAAACGCAGCTCCGAACCACCGATGGCCTTCTGCTGTGCGGGCGAGACCGTCGCCAAACGATCGACTCCCGCTAAGGCGACAAACGCTTGCCCCGCCGGGGTGATCGCAAGGGCTGCTGGATGCGCTCCGCCCACCAAGAAGCCACTCGGCGGTTGATCGAGGGCGATACTACTCACATTTTTCGGATGGACATCGCCGCGTTTATCGAGCGCGATCACCGACAGCGACGAAGCGTGCGCGAGATCCGGCGGGGTGAGGTGGGCATCACCCAGCCCCTCATTACTGACGAGCAGGGTGTGACCACGCAAAGCAATCGCGCGGGGGGAAAAGCCGACACTGACTTGCCCGCAAACCGCCCGAGCAGGGACATCGAGCTCCCAGACGCTGCGATCGAGCTCATCCACCACGTAGGCCCGCTGCGCGGTAGCGACAATATTGGCAACAAAATGGCGAGAAATCACCGGCGGATGCGCCGGAGCACCGAGAGTAATCGTGGGGGTTTCGTCAGGGGTAAGACGACCATCGATCGCGAGCGTAAACACGGCCACCGTCTGAGCGCCACCTTGGGTTGCCAGCACCAGATAATGCTGGTTGCCTGGATGGCGCAGATCTTTCACAATCGCCACGCCACCGGCGAACGGCACGCCGTGAGCCGGCACACTCGAGACAACGCTCATCGTCGCGGTATCGATCACCGATAACGCGGACGTACGAGGCTCGCTGGAAACAGCAATAGCATAACGCCCACCTGGGGTGAGCACGACATTTGTGGCATCAAGCGGGAGCTGGACCGCCAGACCGGCCGGCCGCACCAAACGGCCAGAAGGCAAAACCAACGCCGAGGGATCGTGCGGCAACGGACCAGCCGGAGCGCGATCAGCGGGAGCGCGGAAAATGACACTCGGCATCGGTACGGGGATCGGGGCGGCACTCGCCGGAGCGACACACGCCAAGAGGGCAAACGCCCAAAACATATTCCTTTTCATCAGGTCCCAGCTTCGCGCCGCAGATCAACATGGCCCACCCTGCCCAGTGGCGAATTAGTCTCAGGTAATGCCCGCGCTCGAATACCAGCTTCCCTTTACCAGCGAAGTCGCCGCAGAAACTGCGGCCCTGCGCTCCCGTTTAAGCAATGTCATCCCTGACGCTGAATGGCAGCTTTTTGCGCCCTATATCGCGGCCATCAACCGCCTGAAAAAAGAGCGCGACGCGGTGATTTTGGCCCACAATTACCAGACACCCGAGATTTTTCATGGAGTGGCTGATATTGTCGGAGATTCGCTCGCGCTCGCCCGAGAAGCCGTCAGCGCGACTGCTGGCACCATCGTGCTCTGCGGCGTGCATTTTATGGCCGAGACCGCGAAATTGCTCAACCCCGCAAAGCGCGTGCTCATCCCCGATCAAGAAGCAGGCTGCTCGCTCGCCGCCTCGATCACCGCTGCCGATGTGCGCCTCTTGCGCGAACGCTACCCCGGCGTCCCGATCGTCACATACGTGAATACGTCTGCCGCGGTCAAAGCCGAATCGGATATTTGCTGCACCTCGGGCAATGTCAAGGAAGTGATCGAATCGCTCGGCGTACCGCGGGTGATTTGCCTGCCCGATCGCTTTCTCGCCGCTAACGTCGCGCAACAAACCAAGGTCGAAATCATCGCGTGGGCGGGCGCCTGCGAAGTCCACGAACGCTTCACCGCCGACGATATCAAGACGTTCCGCGCGATGCATCCCGGCGTGGTGGTGCTCGCCCACCCCGAATGCCCTCCCGAAGTCGTCGAAGCGGCTGATTATGCTGGTTCGACCGCCGGCATGATCCACTATGTCGACAAAAAGCGCCCCCCGAAAGTCGTCCTCGTGACCGAGTGTTCGATGAGCGATAACGTGGCGGTGCATTTCCCCGAGCTGTCGTTTGTGCGGCCGTGTAATCTCTGCCCGCACATGAAGCTCATCACCCTGCCCAAAATTTATGCATGCCTGCGCGACAACGCCCCCGCGGTGGAGATCGACCCCGACGTCGCCGAGCGCGCGCGACAAGCGGTCGAGCGCATGCTGATGATTCCACTGCCGGCATGACCACGGCGCTGGTGGTCGGCGCGGGCGCTGCCGGTCTGGCGGTCGCTCTGCGCCTTTGCGAGCATATGCCGGTCACCCTCGTCTGCAAGGCCCCGCTCGGCCACGGCGCGGCAACCGGGTGGGCCCAAGGCGGCATCGCCGCAGCGGTCGGAGCCGATGACTCGCCGACTCTGCACGCAGCCGATACCGAACGTGTCGGTGGTGGACTCAACGATCATCACGCCGTCGAAATTTTAGCGACCGAAGCGGCCCAGCGCATCGCCGAAGTCATCGCGCTCGGAGCAAGCTTCGATCGCGCCAGCGACGGTTCGCTCGCGCTCGGGCAAGAAGCCGCTCATAGCCGCCGTCGCATCCTCCACGCCGGCGGTGACGCCACCGGGCGTGAGCTCCTGCGCACGCTCATCAGCGCTGTGCGGCATGCTCCGATTACCATCATCGAAGCCACGGTCGACGAATTGTTGCTCGACGGCAATCGGGTCATCGGAGTGCGCGCCCAACGCACGCTTGGCAACGAGCAAGCAGAGCGCATCGAATGTGAAGCGGATGCCGTAGTTCTCGCGACGGGTGGCTGCGGACACCTCTTCTCTTACACGACCAATCCCCCCGAAGCCACGGGTGACGGCATAGCCCTGGCCGCACGCGCCGGGGCCGATCTCATCGATCTCGAATTCGTCCAGTTCCACCCGACCGCGCTTGCGGTGGGGCGCGATCCGATGCCGCTGCTCACCGAAGCCCTGCGCGGCGAAGGCGCGCGCTTGGTCGATGCGAGCGGACGCAGCCTCATGGCTGAGCGCGATCTCCGTGGTGATCTCGCGCCGCGCGACATCGTCGCTCGTGCAGTCTTCGAAGCGAGCCTGCAAGGTCGCCGTCCCGCCCTCGATGTTCGCCACATCCCCGATTTTGCGCAGCATTTTCCGACGGTCTACGCCGAAGCTCGCGCTGCTCACCTCGATCCAAGTCACGACGTACTGCCGGTGGCATCGGCGGCGCACTATCATATGGGTGGGATCACCGTCAACGACGACGGCCGCAGCTCGCTACCAGGACTCTGGGCATGCGGGGAAACCGCTTCGACCGGGGTGCACGGAGCGAATCGCCTCGCGAGCAACTCGCTGCTCGAAGCCTTAGTCTTCGCTGCCCGCGTCGCGGAGGATATCCGCCAAACCGCCCAAGGTAACCGCTGCGTCATGCGCGTCACTCCGCTTCCTCGCTCCAACGGGCAACCCAATCTTCAGGCCTTCCACACGAAAGTAAGGGAAGTGATGTATCGTGATGTCGGGGTCATCCGTGACGCGGCATCACTCGAACGGGCCCTGCACGAATTCGATCACATCGAGGCAGCGCTCGGGACGCAAGCCAGCCACACCCCGCTCGCCAACATGCTGCTGGTCGGACGCTTGATTGCGACCGCCGCTCTGGCACGCTGCGAAAGTCGCGGCAGCCATCAGCGCCGCGATTTTCCACTGACCGATACTCGCTTCGCCCAACGCGCCCATCTGAGGTACCATTGAGCCAACACCTTCTGCTCGAACCGTGCGTCCGCGCCGCCTTACTCGAAGATCTCGGCCGCAGCGGCGACATCACGTCGACTGCGCTCATTCCCCTGGCCCAGCAGGCTATGGCGGTTATCAGCGCTCGGCAAGCGGGCGTCATCGCGGGCAGCGCCGCGGCGCAGCTCGCCTTTCGCCTGCTCGACCCCACGATCGCGATCAGCGTCGAACACCACGATGGTGACACCGTCACACCGGGCTCGATCCTGCTCAAACTTACCGGCAACGCCCGCGCGCTCTTAGCCGCAGAAAGAACCGCGCTCAATTTCCTCGGTCACCTGAGCGGGATCGCGACGCTCACCAGCGAGTTTGTCCAGCAAGTGCGCCACACCAAAACCGCGATTGTTTGCACCCGCAAAACCACGCCCGGAATGCGCTTCCTAGAGAAGGAAGCCGTGCGTCTGGGCGGGGGCAAAAATCATCGCTTCGGTCTCGACGACGCGATGCTCATCAAGGACAACCACGTCTTCGCGGCAGGAGGGATCAGCGCGGCCATCACCCGCGCGCGGGCAGCGGCCGGGCACTTGGTGGCGATCGAGCTCGAGGTAGACACCTTAGCCCAACTCCAAGAAGCCTTGGACCTCGGGGTTGAACGCATTCTCCTCGATAATATGTCGCTCGACGAGCTGCGTGAAGCAGTCGCGCTCACGGCCGGTCGCGCCATTCTCGAAGCCTCTGGCTCGATGCACCTAGACCGGGTCCGCGCGGTTGCCGAAACCGGGGTCGATCTCATCTCGGTGGGCGCCATCACCCACAGCGCGCCCAATTTCGACCTGGGCCTCGACTTCTGCTAATCGCGGGCGAACACGCCGTGACCCGCCTTGTCAGTGAGGCGCTTTGCGACAAAGGAAGTATACATGAAATGTATTGCCAGGATCATCGGATCACAAAGAATGATTCTTTCTTCCTAGCTCAAATGCCCCGTTTTTCCCCGCTTGCCCGTTCGGAGACCAAGGATTCATGAACGAAATTCATGCGACAGCGCATCGTCCGAATCCATTGCCTCTACCACCACCTGCGGCACCATCTTCAGGCAGCACAGCCGGCGCCGTCATAAACGCGGGGGTAGGGGTAAATGCAGCAAAGCACTCGGGTGGCACTGGCGGCCGTGGCGGTACTGGCGGCCGTGGCAATGGACGCGGCGATCGCAACGACGACCTCGCCGATGAAATGGATGGCGAGATTCTTGGGGCGGACCGTACCGCGCTCAACCAAGTCGAGACCCATCTCACCCTCCAAGCAGCGCTAAGCCAGCTCGGACGCAAGGGTGAAGTCGCTGCGCCTAGCCCCAATGAGCTAGCAGCAATCCGTAAGACCTTACGCGAACGCGCGATGCCCACCAAACCGCCGACCCAACTCGAACAAGAAGAGGCAATTTTACATCTCACGGGGATGCCGTTTGTCTCGCATAGCCCGCTCTGGCCAGCTTGGGAAAATAAAGAGCTCGAACTGAGTCCAGAATTACAACCCCAAAATGCAGACCAAACCACCCGCCTACAACTGCTCACCACCGACCCACGCTCAGGTTTTGCTCCGGAAGGCTTAGCTGCGTGGGAATTAGAGCACAGCTTAAACGTGCAACTCGTGCCGACGCTCGTGGGACGTAGCGATTTCCAAGAAGCTGCCTCGGGCAACCAGTGGGCACTGCTGACCTTACAGCCCCACGACGAGCAGTTCAGCGATCTGAGCCGAGCGAGCAAGGAAGCTGAGTTAAACAAAATGCGCGTGCTCATCGACGGGGGCGCCTTACTAGACGGAGCGAGCGAACTGATTAACCGACTGCCCCAAGCGATTCGCAAAATGACCACCACCTTTCCGAAGGCACGTTATTTTCTTTCCATGGTTACCCGAGGATAAACCGATGTCGTGTACGATTGAGGGCGCGGCCAAGCTGCGTTGGTCCGTCCCGGAATGGATCGCGCGCAATTCGCTCTTCTTCTTGATTCGCGCACTCGAATCGATGGAAGACACAAGCTCGCTGAGCGAACGCCTCGGAGCAGCGCTCAAGCAACGCGCCAATTTTATCAATCTGAGCGACTTTTTCGAGCAGCCTTCAAGCCAAGAGATCTGGCAGACCGCGCTTGACCGAGCCGATCAAGCGATTGCCAACGAAAAAGCGCAGGACTGGAATGTACCCAGTGCCTACGCTCCGTTTCGCAGTGCTTTCAATAAATTGCGGCTGCTTGCGCCGCAAGAACCTAGCCTATAGTCGCGCGTAATGATGCGTTTCGATCGCATCGAGTCGGTAACCGATACCCCGAACCGAGGCAATCTGCAAATGCGCTCCGACTTCCGAGATCTTTTTACGTAACGCGGCAACATGCACGTCGACCACGCGCGTAGGCACACCTGAGACATCGTTCCAGACGCGCTCCAGAATCTGGGCGCGCGTCAACAAGCGACCTTCGGATTCGCCTAAAAACCACAGGAGACGAAATTCAAGCGCGGTTAAAGTCGCATCGACCTCGCCACACCTGGCTAAATGATGATCGCGCAATAAGATCAAGTCGCCCACTTCGAGCGAGCGTTCTGATTCACGCGCCTTTTCTCGTTCGCGACGTCGTAAAACACTCGCAATACGAGCTAATAATTCGGTCGGAGAAAATGGCTTGCTGATAAAATCATCAGCGCCTAAACCCAAACCCGTGAGTTTATCGCGTTCGGTATTCTGCGCACTCACTAACAGAATATAGGCGTCACAGGTGTCAGCCAACGTCCGACACACATCAAAACCCGACATATCCGGCAAGCCAACATCAAGCAGAATAATCATCGGTTTGAAGGAACGCGCCAGCTCTAATCCAGCACTTCCCGTGTTGGTAATCCGAAAATCGTACCCCGCGCGACGTAGCATTGACTCATGCAATCGCGCAATTTCGGGATCATCCTCAATAACAAGAATCCGTTCGCTGCCCATCCATAGCTCCTATAATACCGCACTAGCTCACTGCGGCGAGTTCCTCTCCATCGGTCATGACACTGGCTCGTCGGGCCACCCCATCCTCAATCGCTGCTCCCATTACTGCTTTGGCAACCGCATCAACAACACGGGTATCAAAAACACTAGGAATAACATATTCCGCGTTACGTTCATGGTCGCCAACAATATCAGCTATCGCGTTCGCCGCAGCGATCTTCATATGATCGGTGATGCGTCGAGCACGACATTCTAATGAACCACGGAATATGCCAGGGAATGCAAGCAAATTATTGACTTGGTTAGGGAAATCCGAACGCCCAGTTGCCATTACAGCAACATGGGGAGCCGCCAGGTCAGGCATGATCTCCGGGGTCGGATTCGCCATAGCGAAAACGATCGGATCACGCGCCATACCAGTAATATCGGCAACTTTTAAAATTCCTGGAGCGGAAACGCCAATAAAAACATCAGCACCTTGAAGCACTTCGGAAAGCGTACCTCGCTTATTTTCGCGGTTAGTATGTTCGGCCAACCACGTCCAATGGCTATTCGTATACGTCTCGGTGCGATTAATCGCTCCAGCGCGATCCACTGCAATGACGTCTTTTACGCCTGCTGCTAAGAGCATTTTAATTGTTGCTGTTCCGGCCGCGCCACTGCCAACCACAACAATCGTGAGATCGGCTAATTGCTTATGCACAACCCGTGACGCATTAATTAATGCAGCTAAAATGACCACGGCGGTACCATGCTGATCATCATGCATAACCGGAATATCTAAAGCCTCAATTAAACGATTTTCGACTTCAAAACAACGCGGCGCAGAAATATCTTCTAAGTTAATACCACCAAATATCGGCGCAATCCGAATAACGGTTTCGACAATTTCGTCGACATTTTTCGTATCGAGACAAATCGGGAAAGCATCGATACCGGCAAACTGCTTAAACAGCATACATTTGCCTTCCATCACCGGAGCCGCCGCCAAGGGGCCAATATCACCCAAGCCGAGCACCGCCGTGCCATCGCTCACCACCGCAACCGTATTGCGTTTAATCGTCAGCGCAAACGCCTTGCTTGGATCAGCGGCAATCGCCATCGAAACCCGGGCAACGCCAGGGGTGTAGACAATCGACAGATCTTGGCGGGTCTTGACCGGAATATTCGGCTCGATATGAATTTTGCCACCAAGATGAGCCAAAAAGGTCGAATCGGAAACGCTGACAATCCGAACGTGCTCAAGCGCTTCAATCGCAGCGCGTACCGCAGCGGCGACTTCTTCGGAGGCGACCGAAACGGTAACATCGCGGGTCGCCATCGTGCGCGTGACACTGCGAACGTCTACTGCCCCAATCGCACCGCCGGCATCACCAATCGCAGCCGCGAGCAAGGCAAACGCACCTGCTTCACTGGGCATTTCTAAACGCATGATGAGCGTAAAACCGATCACAGGGACAGACACCCGAACTCCTTCTCACAAAAAGGCGTGTTACCACAGTCGCTAACCGGGTAGCATCCCGTCAGTTACGAGGTATCAACGATCTCTCCCCGCTACGACCTCACGCTGATATTTTTCGTCTTGAACCAGGGCTTCTTTTCTACGAAAGGCAACCCATTATCGGTTATTCTCAAAATAAAGGCCGCACGATTTGTATTGCAATGAAAGCATCCCAAGCTCACCGGACCAACCACAAAATCAGACCAGTTTGATTTCGCTCGACGCCTATCGTAGTAAGAAATCATCACTCGCATCAGCGAGCGTTGCACGCGCCCGCCTCACCGATTTGAGCGCGCCGCAGCCATCGAGCCACCTCGCGGACCATCGCGTTGCTTTTCTCGCCGCTGCAGAACAGCAGAGCGCCCGCGCGCTGTGCCTCTTGCTCAACAATCGGCCGATTTCGGCTGGGCTCCACCACCTCAGCGCCATGCTCTTCCGGCATTACGCCGAAAGCGATGCGATGACGCGCCTCGCGTGTATCTCGGCGCACCTGGTCGGACATCCGGCCACGACGCATAGCGTGCATATCAACACGACGCAATTTTTTCACGCGACGATTGAAGCGTTCTACCGCGAGCACGCCAAGGAAATCCAAGGCAATCTCGCTGGTCACTTTTCGCTCGATGATGCCGCTCTCGATATCGTTGCGCTCTTTCTGCGGCTCGGCTATGAAGCACGCTACAACGCGATCATCGCTACCTATAATGCGAGCATCGGCCGCAGCGACGAGCAAGATCAGCATCTCCTCAAGCGCCAATACATGCCCGCGAGTCACTATTAGCCGCGCCCAACCCTAATAACGCGAGATCGCATCCAGGATGGTATCTTCGGCGTTCTCGACGGTCCCGTCGTCGGCGTCGTTGGCTAAAAACGCAAATGCTACGCGACCGTGGTGGCGGGTAACAACCACACCGACCAAGCCATCGACGCCCATGATGTGGCCGCTTTTGGCCCGCACCCTTCCCGCCGCCGCGCTCAACTGGTGGTTGGCCACGGTGCCTTCAATGCCGACCCGCGGCAACCCCAACACGAGCGGACTCCCGGCGCGCGCATCCGCATCCGCGAGGATCTCCGCCAAGGTGAGCGGCGCAATCCGATCGGCGGGAGCCAAACCGCTCCCGTCATAGGTGTGCATGCCCGCGGCGCTCACCCCGATCCGGGCCAAAAACGTATGCTCGACGGCAATCCCTGCGGACTCGGTGCCGCTTTGGTGCACCGTCGTGCCAAGCAAGCGCAGCAGCTGCTCAGCAACATGATTATCAGAGACCACCAGCATGTGGTGCACGATCTCGGCTAAAGGCGGCGAGCGATGCAACCACAACGTTACCCCGCCAATTGGGGCAAGCCCGACTTCGCTTGGCCCGAGCGTGCTGATGCCGCGTGCATGCAGCATCGCATCGACCACGCCGCCCACAAAGTGCGGCACATCGCCCATGGGGATGGGGAAACGCTGTTCGGCCCCTGGCACAATCGTGCCACCTAGACGAAAGCTATTCACGCCTTCTTGATGATCAATCGTCACCGCAGAACTGCCACTCGTGATGATTTGCCCCGTCATGCGCACACCGCGGTTCGCGGGCAGTAAGCGGACCTGCGCCGGGCTACCGAACGCCTGAGGCTGAACCGAGAAAATCGCCACGTCGCCATCGAGCGATAACGAGCTGGTTCCCGCCGCGTAATCGAGATTTAAATCATCCGCAGCCCAATGGGGATTTTGCGCTGGCCCCCCAAAGGCGCTGGCATCGATCATCGCCTTGCCGGCGATCGTACGCAAGCCGGCAGCAGCGAGATGAGCGATACCATCGTGCACATCATCGCTACTCAGAACGGGGTCACCACCGCCCACCAACCAGAGATCGTCAGGCAAGACGTGCCCCGCCAGCGGATGCAAAGCGACCATGCGCGTGGTGAAACGGTAGCGCGGTCCTAGGATCGCCAAAGCAGTCGCCGCGGTCACAACCTTGAGCGTTGAGGCAGGCGTTCGCGGCACCGTGGCGTTGCGCGCATAGAGCACGCTGCGGTCATCGGCTAAAACCACAAAGCCGTTGCGCGGGCTTCCTCCCACCGGGGCCAAGGCTGCATCGATCTCCCGCTTGAGCTGTGCGCGAGCGGCAGTGCTCCACGGATGTACCGCCGGCGGACGGGCGCGTTCGAGGGTGGCGAGATGGACCTCCGGCGCCGAGGCAGAGGAGCATGCAACCAGGCTCAAGACACTCGTCAGCAAGCACCCGCCCAACCAGCTGCGCGCATTGATCACGAGACGGACTCCCAACGTAAGATGGTCAGCGCCTGAGGCTTCATATCGATACACCACGCCGTCGAAAAACGCGCGGCGGGGATATCGCCCAAGCCGATCGCCAACACGGGGCCAGGTACGACACGCGTGCAAGCTCGTGCGAGCTGTGCACGAAAATCGGGCCGCTCGCTCAAGGGCACTTTATCGAGAAAGAGGCCAAGCTGGTGCACCGGCAGCGACGTGCGCCACGCTCGAGCTTCGCGGCCTTGCCAATCATAGCCGATGATCGTCGGTGGAATGCTTCCGTAAAAATCCAGCTGGGACGATAAGCCGTAGCCATCGGTCAGCAGCACCGCGTGCCGCTGCACCACAAGCTGGCGCGCCGCCAACGCGAGTGACGGCATCGCGTACATATCGAAGAATCCCGCCCGATGCAAGCGCACATGCCAGCGCTGGGCCACGAGATGCGCGCACGGAAACGCCGCAAACACCAGGAGGTACAACAGCGCAATCAGCCCCAGGCTTGGGATCAGCGCGGCAATCTGCGCGAGCGGCCTACGCTCAAGCGGAGCCTGCGCGAAACGTAATGCAGCAACCACCGTCAACGAGAGATACGGCCCAAGCAGCCAGTACGTCTCGACCCGCTCCCACAAAGAGAGCGTGAGTAGCAAAGCCACAAGCGGGAGGCTGGTCCACAGCAACAAAGGCGGGCAGGTCGGCCGCCAGCTGGCTCTGGCCACGAGCAAGGCGGGGCCGATACCAAGCACCGCGACCACCTCGGCCAGCATGACCAAAGGCCGCCATAGCGCAAAGCCTTCATTCGTATGGCGCCCCCAGAGGGTGAACACCACGGTAGCCCAGCCGTGGGTCGCATTCCAGTATAGCAAGGGCAACGCCAGCACCCCCGCGGTGACAGCCACGCAGACAACCCAGCGCCGCTGATGCCGCAGCGCCAAGCACACACCGAGCAACAATGCCACGCCGAATGCGCGCGATTCAAGCGCCACGCCTAAGGCCACGCCAGTGGCCAGGGCCGGCGCCAGCCCTGGCGTCAGCAGGCAAGCCGCCGCTGCGTCGAGCGTGCACGCCCACGCAGCGAGGAAGGGACCGTCGGGGCTGACCGTCCCAAACGCAATCGCGAACATCGGTACCACCGTCGTGCCAAGCGCCGCCACCAACGCTGCGCGCCCGGGATCACCCCCGGCTTGCCGCGCAAAGCGAGCGGCACAGTCAGCGAGTGCCACCGTTGTGAGGAGCCCACACAGCCAAAACCCAAATCGCACGGCCCCGGGAACATGCCCAAGCCACTGGAAAGCCGCGACCGTCCAAGCGACGCCAGCAGGGTGATCCACATAACCGGCTGCCAAATGGCGGGACCATTCCCAGTAGTACGCTTCATCACCGGTGATTGGCAGCGTATATGCAGCCACCAGGCGCAAAATCGTCAACAGAGCTACGAGGCCCCAAAGCATTCCCGTCACGGGCTTACCGCTTCAGGGCGCTCTTACCAGGCACCTAGTGTTCTAGGTGCTGCCGCCAAGCACTTTGGCAACAATTTCGGTGCGGCTGCGCGCATGCGTTTTGGCAGCGATATTTTTAATATGATCCTGCACGGTGGTCTCCGCGATGTGCAGCTGAGCTGAAATTTCGCCGGTAGCAGCACCCTGCACGAGTAAGGTGAGGACCTCAATCTCGCGCCGCGAGATACCATAGCGGCGTGCCGCTTCGCGCATACTATCACGAGACTGGTAGTCTTCGGCAAAAACGCCATAATGCAATCCAGCCGAGCCTTCAAGCTCGACGATTCGCAATAATAAATTCGGCGGCACGAGCACCAAGCGTTCGCCTTCTTGCATCTCGGCGGCGACTTGACGCACAACCCGATCAATCGGTGGCGTAAACACGCTACCACCAGATTCGCACAGCGGAGTGGTCGTGGTATGCGCTTTACCAGATGTCCAAGAAAGCACCACCCGAAACGACGCATCGAGCACATAGAGGTCTGCCACGCGGCGACGGCGCGCAACATCTAAAGGCGCGCCGCCCTCGACGCGCGCATCAGCCCGCTGAATTTCATCGCTTTCCCGCATATGACCACGTATCGACAACGTGGCTCGAAAAGCTGAGAGAGAAGTGAGTACAACTCCCCCAGCGCCCTGCTAGGGGAGTTCGATTTCGGCGAGATTTTTTTCGATTTTGCGCTTGACGCGTTGCAGAGCGTTATCGATCGATTTCACATGACGATTGAGATCACGTGCCATTTCTTGATAACTCTTGCCCTCGAGATACGACAGCAAGACCTGCGACTCAAGATCTGACAAATTCTCTTGAATCCGCTCTTTAATGTCCTCAGAAACTTCCTGGTTAATAACCAACTCCTGGGGATCAGACATTTTATTCGAAGCCATGACGTCGAGCAACGTGCGCTCGCTATCTTCGTCATAAATCGGCTTGTTGAGCGAAATGTATTGATTGAGCGGGATGTGCTTCTGACGTGTCGCGGTTTTAATCGCCGTGATAATTTGTCGTGTGATACAAAGCTCCGCAAACGCGCGAAAACTTGAGAGTTTATCGGCTTTAAAATCACGCACGGCTTTATACAAACCGATCATGCCTTCTTGAATAATATCTTCCCGATCAGCGCCGATCAAAAAGTAACTCTTGGCTTTAATCCGGACAAAATTTTTGTACTTATTGAGTAAAAATTCCATCGCGAGGTTGTCGCCACTTTTCGCAGCAGCAACGAGATCTTCATCAGCGCGCTCATGATAATCAACGCCCGAGACAATGGGCTGGGTCAACGCCATATTCGTTCGGAGACCTTTCGGGATACACCAACATCAAGCAAAAACAGAATGACCTTCCGAGTATAGGAGAGTCCTTCTCCAACGTCAAGGGCAAGAATCAAGCTAGAGCTTATTCTTTCGCGCTAGCCATCCGCCGACGCACGATCTCGTAGAGCAGCACGCCCGTCGCGACTGAGGCGTTCAGCGATTCCACCTTACCCAATAAGGGAATTTTCACCAACTCATCACAGTTTTTGGCGACAAGTTTACTTAAACCGGTTCCCTCAGCACCAATCACTAAGGCGACATCATCGCCGAGGGTCGCGGCACTCAAAGCCACCGAACGCTCTTCAAGCGCGGCACCGACCACGGTAAAATTGGCCGCTTTGAGCGCACGAATCGCGGCCGAAATATTGCCCACTTTCGCCACCGGCAAGTGCGAAGCCGCACCGGCCGCGCCTTTGCGAACCGTCGCATTAATCCCAGCCGAACGCCGATCGGGCAAGACCACCGCTTGCGCGCCCGCGCACTCGGCTGTGCGCAAGATGGCTCCAACGTTGTGCGGATCGGTCAGATGATCGAGCAAGACGATCAGCCGCTGGGTCTTGCGTAAGGCGATCGCTTCATCCAAGGAAATGTACGCGAAGGGTTCGCCGATCGCGACAATATTCTGGTGGGCTTTATATGGGAAGCGTGAAAAAAACGGCCCCGCCTCAAACAAGATTTCAACCTGCTGTGCTTTGGCCAGAAGCACCATATCGCGCACGGCGACTTCGCGCTCACGCTCACGTCCGATATAGAGGCGCTTGAGTTTCTCGCCAGAGCGTAGGGCTTCGTCTACTGCGTGCAAGCCATAGATGACGTCATCAAAATCGAGCCCCGGCTCGAGCCGCCGACGGCGAGCCTGCTGCGGCATAGGAGTCGCGAAATCAGGGCGCTGCGACGGCACGATCTCATCCTCGTGCTTCGCCGTGAACGGGCGTTGTGCAGCGGGACGTTTCTCGCCGAAAGGACGTTTTGCGCCAAAAGCCCGTTTCTCGCCAAAAGCAGGCTTATCGCCGAAGGGACGCTTCTCGCCAAAGCCGGGTTTCTCGCCAAAAGGACGCTTCTCGCCATAGGCAGGCTTGTCGCCGAACGGGCGTTTCTCACCGGGGGCTGGCTTCTCGCCGAAAGGGCGTCGCTTCCCGGCGGGTGCCGGCTTGGCAAACGAACGCTTGCCATCGGCACTTTTGCCAAAAGTAGGCTTACCGGCGACACCGGGTTTGGCACTGCGACGCGGGGACGGGTTCTTCATTCGACGATGCTCCAAGTCGATCCGGACGCTTCGTCCTTCACGAGAATACCGACCTGCGCGAGCGAAGCGCGCAGTCGATCTGATAGGGAAAAATCTTTGCGCTGCCGCGCGGCTGTGCGTGCAGCAAGCACCGCAGCGATAGCCTCTGCCGCAAGCGCGTCACGATCGAGCGTGAGGGCGGCGGCACCAGCCCCAGCATCCAGCGCAGCTTGCAGCCGCAAGACGAAATCAGCCGCGAGTTGTGGTTCTTCTTCGCAGCGCGCTTGCGGGTCAAGCCCGAGTAGTTCGAGCCCCTGCTGCAAAAACCCGGCCAGAGCAGACGCTGCTCCGCTTTGAGCGAGAGCGCGAGCTTCCGCCGCCACCTCAAACAAGACCGAGAGTGCCGAAGACGTATTCATATCGTCATCGAGGGCCTGGAAGAAGCGTTGTGGGAAGGCGTCAAACCGCTGCTGAGCGACATCAGCGAAGGGCTCAACGAGCGGCGCCGCTCGAAGAAGCTCGTACGAATCGAACAAGCGCCGAATCCCTGCGGTTGCCCCTGCCAAAGCTTCTTCGGTGAAATTCATCGGCTTGCGGTAACCGGTCTGCAAAAACAACAGCCGAATCGCTTGGGGATCGTGCCGCTCAAGCAAATGCGCAAGCGGCTCAAAATTACCCAGCGATTTGGACATTTTTTTGCCATCGAACAAGAGCAAGCCACCGTGCAGCCAAAAATTCGCCATTGGCCCAGGCACGAGTGCTTCGGTTTGAGCAATTTCGTTTTCGTGGTGAGGGAAAATCAGGTCTGTGCCGCCACCGTGGATATCGAAAGGCACGCCCAGCAGGCTTGCCGACATCGCCGAGCACTCGATGTGCCAGCCTGGGCGCCCGGCGCCCCAGGGCGTCGGCCACGAAGGCTCACCGGGTTTCGCAAACTTCCACAGGGCAAAATCGAGTGGATCGGTTTTCTGCTCACCAACAGCAACCCGCGCACCGACCAACAGTTCATCGAGATTCCGTCCGGAAAAGGCACCGTAGCGCGGGAAGCTCGCTACGCGGTAATACACCCCGTCTGGGGCAACGTACGCGTGCCCGCTCTGCAAGAGATCGCCAATCATGGTCACGATCGCAGGCATATGCTCGGTCGCACGGGGCTCGAAATCAGGCGGCGAAACGCCCAGTTTGCGCATCGAAGCAGAAAACGAGGCATAATGCTCGCCGATAATATCGAGCCAAGAACCGCCCCGTTCGAGCGCAGTCGCGATGCTGCGATCATCGATATCGGTCACATTCTGCACGTAAGTCACGCGGAGCCCTTGGTGAACCAGATAGCGGCGCAAAACATCGAAAAACAGAAAAGAACGCGCGTGGCCCAGATGAGCCTGCGCCGAGGGGGTTAAGCCGCACACGTAGATGCGAGCGTGGCCTTCCTCATAGGTTGAAAACGGCTCAACCGAGCGGGTTCGCGTATTAAAGAGACGCAGCGCCATCGTTGTTGTTCTGCCCGTTTCCTTGACGAGAAAGCTGTTGTTCGTACGCGGCAAGTTTGGTTTCGAGTGCCCGTATGCGTTGCTCGGTGGATGGCACCGCCACACCGTCTTGTAAGACAATGTGGCCCGGGACCCCGACGACCGTGGCATAGGCCGGAACAGACTTGACGACAACCGAGCCGGCTCCAATTCGCGCATGCGCACCAACCGTAATGTTGCCCAAGACGGCTGCACCGACTCCTATGATAACATGATCGTCCAGGGTCGGATGGCGCTTCTCCGAGCGCTCTAGACTGGTACCCCCCAGCGTCACGCCCTGATAGAGGGTCACGTTCTTGCCGAGCACCGCGGTCGCCCCGATGACCACCCCCATGCCATGATCGATGAAACACCCCGCCCCGATCACCGCTCCCGGATGGATCTCGACCCCAGTGTAGCGGCGAACCAGATGCGCTAGGAAGCGCGGGAGTACCGGCACCCCCCAGCGGTGCAAGCGATGCAGAAAGCGATACGCAACGATCGCATGCACCCCCGGGTACGACAAAAGCACATCGATCCAATGGGTGACCGCCGGATCCCGCTCAAACGGTGCACGGAGGTCAGCGCGCAGTTCCTCGAAGAGCGTCATGCAGGCGTCAAATGCGTCGCGACCCGCAGACGCTCAAGCACCTGTTCTTCTCCCACCAAATCGAGTACAAGCTTCAACGGAGCTCCGTGAGCCGTGCCGCTTACCGCCAGACGCAGTGCCTCGTACGCGAGTTTCGGCGCCAGACCCACTTGCTTGGCCGAGGGAGCGACCAAGACTTTGGGTTCACGCACAAAGGCAGCCGGATCAGCTTGAGCGCCCTCGAGCAGAGCAAGCAGATACGACCGAACCAACGGATCACTCAGGCGTTGGCGCAATTCGGGGGTAGCCTCAGGCATTTCATCCAGCCGCCGAGCGAAGCCAACCACTTCCCCCAAGGTCGTGATTTCGGCGCCGTAGGCCTCAACGAAGCGCTCGAGCGCGGGACCCTCGGCGAAACGGTGATACCCCGCCTCGCGCAGCCATTGGGCGATCAGTCCACGCAATTCGTCGGGGGCGAGCGAACGAAGCGCGCGCGCGTTGAACGCGCGCAAGCGTGCCGCATTATACACCGACGCCGAACGCCCGACACGCTCGAGCGAAAACTCGGACGTTAACTCAGCCAGGGTGAAATGCTCGCGCTCGTCCCCCGGCGACCAACCCAAAAGCGCCAAATGGTCGCGCAACGCACTCGCTAAGTAGCCCTCTTTCCGATACTCGGCAACCCCGACGGTCTGATGACGTTTACTCAACTTTTGATGATCTTCGTTGAGGATCAACGGCACATGCGCATAACGCGGCGCTGGCAAGCCCAGGGCTTGCAAGACCAAGAGCTGCAAGGGTGTATTCGAAAGGTGCTCGTCGCCGCGCACCACGACATCGATCGCCATCTGCGCATCGTCGAAGGCAGCGGCAAAATTATAGGTCGGGACACCCGTCGAGCGCACAACCACGAAATCACCGAGGATAGCATGCTCAAAGGTAACCGGACCGTGGACGAGATCACTCACCACCGTCTGGCCGGGGGGGATACGGAAGCGCAACGCGGGGTTACGGCCTTCGGCACGCAAGGTCGCGCGCTGTTCGACCGACAGAGTCGCACAGCGGCCTTGATAGCGGGTAGCGATGATGCCCGCTGCTTTCTGTTCGCTCTGTTCACGCGCGAGTTCATCGGCACTGCAAAAACATTCGTAGACCGCGCCCCTTGCCAAGAGTTCTGCCGCCGCGGCTGCGTAGAGTTCCGCGCGCTCCGATTGCCGGTACGGGCCATAGGGGCCGCCAACGTCCGGGCCTTCGTCCCAACTCAAGCCGAGCCAATGCAAATCATCGAGGACCGCCGCTTCGCTCTCGCGCCGATTCCGACTCGCATCGGTATCTTCGATCCGCAAGATAAAGCTGCCACCGCTCCGTTTCGCGAGCAAATAATTAAACAATGCGGTGCGCGCCCCGCCGACATGCAACGACCCAGTCGGCGAAGGTGCAAAGCGCAGTCGCAAAGGCTGATCTCCCCAAGTGGTCATGCGGATATGCGCTGCAATATCACGACCGCGTACGCGGCAATGCCACTACCATCACCCGTGTAACCGAGCCCCTCGCTTGTTTTTGCTTTAATGCTAATTTGTTCCATCGCAATTCCCAGCGTCTGTGCGATTCGTTGACGCATCATTTGGAGAAAAGGAGCAAGGCGTGGTTGCTGGAGCACGATGGTCGCATCGATGTTGCCAACCATCAGACCCGCAGCTTCGATGTGCGCCGCGCAAATCGCGAGCAAATCGAGTGAATCAGCATCGCGATACGCGGGATCGGTATCTGGGAAAAGGCCGCCCAAATCCCCCAGGCAGGCCGCCCCGAGCAGCGCATCAGCCAGCGCGTGGAGCAACGCGTCGCCATCGGAATGACCCAGCGAACCAACCGGCGCCGGCACGTGAATTCCACCAAGCATCAAACGGCGCCCTGCGACCAAACGATGGACATCGAAGCCATGGCCGATACGCATCGGTGCGACCACCGATGCGCTACTCATAGGCGCGCCATCGCGTGGGAAAAGCGGGTCGTGAACGTGCCCTGATCGCCGACGATCTCAGCAAAATGGCGATGGAAGCGTTCCAAGCTGCTGGCGCGCAAGTAGGCGCGAACAGCAACCGAGCGCGGTAGATCGCGATCGATACCGTCAACGTCGCCATCGCAGGCCTCGATTTCAGCCAAGATCGCCGCTAGCGCGTCCGCCGGCACGAACGCCTCGAGGAGCAAGACTTCTTCCTCGTTGGGCAACACCGGTTCGCGGCGCCGCAAAATCGCTTCGGCCCGAGCGAGATCGCCCGGAAGAGTAATCTTGAAATTGTCGCTATACCCCGGCACCACTAACACGGCAATCCCACTACGTTCGAGCAGCGCGGCATCATCGGTCGCGCTCCAAGCGGCACGACGAGCCTCTTCGTGTGCTTGACGCATATCTTTGAGGGTGGCAAGCTGCGGCGTCTGCGCTGCCCACAGCAACGAGCGATCGAGTGTGCGCTGGACTTTGCCGTGCTCATCAACCATTTTCAGCGTATCAACCACTGGCGAGGCCAACAGCGCAGCCTGGCCTTCGGTGACCATGCGCATGCCACGGCGGACGTCTTCCGCGCGCACCAAGGGCCGCGCACCATCATGCACCAGTACGCCCTCAATCGCCGAGCCAACCGCCGCTAAACCGGCCACCACGCTCTCTTGACGAGTCGCGCCACCTGACGCGATATGCCCGCGCTGGTGTTCACCCAGCACGTCGCCCAGCAGAGGCCAGAAGATCGACTCCATCCCAGGCTCGACCACTAACACCAGTTCGCGAATCTCCGGCATACTCGCAAACACCGCCAGCGACCAAGCCACCACCGGCCGACCAGCGAGATCGACCAATTGCTTCGGCCGACCGAAACGACGACCTTGACCGGCTGCGACCACAATGGCCGCCCAACGTCTCATCCGGGCTTCGCGAAAATCATTCGCCCTGCTGCGGTTTGGATGACGCTAGTAACCGTCACCGATATATCCTCTCCTCGATGCGCACGGCCATTTTCGACGACGATCATGGTGCCATCGTCGAGGTAGCCAATTCCTTGATGCGCTTCGCGGCCATCACGAGTAATCGTTACGGTGAGCTCTTGACCAATTTGCAAAACTGGGCGCATCGCTTGGGCAAGCTCGTTGACGTTGAGAACCCGAACACCCTCTACAGTCGCCACGCGATTCAAATTGTAGTCACTGGTAAGCAAGCACGCAGCGCGCTCCTTAGCAAGGATCACCAAACGCGCATCGACTTCCAGCTCGGCTTGTTCGGGCGCCTCGAGCACGACAACATCAGCCTGTTCGGTCAATTCAGTCAGTAACTCTAAACCGCGGCGACCGCGTGCCCGGCGAACGGGATCATGCGAATCAGCAATCGTCTGCAATTCCCCTAAGACAAAGCGTGGCACGAGAAAAACCCCCTCCAGAAAGCCTGTCCGAGAGATTTCCACAATACGCCCATCGATAATCACCGAGGTATCGAGCAGCAATTCGCGCCGAGCCACGCCTGAATTCGTGACGCTCTCATCCCGGCGGCGCGCTCCCACTCGCAGGCCCACGTACATAGTGCTCGCGGCGAGCAAGCATGCGGCGAGCAAAAAGAGCACGTCCCCTGCTTCGCCCGCGAACGCCAACAAGCGAGCGAGCAGAAAGCGTAAAAGCAGCGCAAGCACGAGGGCAATCGCAAACCCCGCAGCACAACCGAGGATTTCTTCCTGGCTCAACGACTCCGAGGCTTCCTCGAGAAACACTAATTCGCGCTCGAAAATCCGCTGGGCAAATGGCGACAACACCACAAAGCCCAACGACCCCAACACCGGACTACCGAAACGGAAGAGATTCTGCCACATACTGCTGGCTAAATGCAGAGCCAACACATCGAGATCCAATGCGCGTCCGAGAAAAAATCCGCTTACCCCAAAAGCAGCCGCGAAACAAAACCGCAGCAAGGTCGAAACCGCTGCGGGAATGCCACGGACAGGCACGATTTTACTCATGCGTATTCCGCCGGGGCAAGAAAAGCCGCGCACACTTCGTTGGCGAGTGGACGACCCGCGGCACTCAAACGAAACCCCTGAGTATCCCACTCGAGCAATCCGAGCTCTTGCCACTGCTGCAAGACCGCGGCGTATTGCTCGCACACGTCAACCTGATACCGCCGGGCAAATTCCGCCGCATCCACTCCTTCCCGCCGCCGCAAAGCCAACATAATCGCTTCACCAAGCCGCGCCGCTGGAGTCAAGTGCTCAGACTCACACGCAACCGGGCGTCCAGCCTCGACCGCTGCAACATAGCTTTGGTAATCGCGGGTACGCACCGAGCGGGTCCCGGATTGGTACGACGCGGCACCCAAGCCAAACCCCATATACTCATCATTATTCCAATATTGCGTATTATGCTCAGAGCGCGACCCGGGGCGAGCAAAATTACTCAATTCATAGTGCTCGTAACCCGCAGCGCTTAAGCGTTCGATCACTCGTTCGTAGAGCGCCGCATCTTTGACATCGTCATCGAAAAGCTGCGGCATGCGGCTACGCCAGGTGGCGTACGGGGTTCCCTCTTCCACGGTGAGCCCGTACACCGAGAGATGGGGCAAATCGAGCGCAAGCGCCGCGTCGAGGGAAACGTCGAGTGAGGCGAGCGTTTGCCCCGGGGTCCCGAAAATCAAATCGAGCGAAAGCGCTTGTAGCCCCGCAGCGCGCGCGCGCCGCACCACTTCGACGACGTCTTCGCTCCGATGACGCCGCCCGAGCGTCTTGAGCTCGTGCGGGACGAACGATTGGACCCCGAACGACACACGAGTAATCCCAGCCTCGACGTAGCTTGCGAAGCTCTCACACAACGCCAAATCAGGATTGCACTCGATGCTAATTTCAGCGTCGTTCGGTAACGCAAAATGCTCGCGCACGAGGGTTACCAAGCCCACCAGGTCGTCGGCTGGATAAAGATTGGGTGTGCCGCCGCCCAGGAAGAGGGTCGTTGCCGGCAAGGCAGGCGCCGCCGTAATCTCGCTGCGCAAGGCCCGCAGATACCGAGCAGCTCGCTGCGCATTCCAAAGTTCTTTCGCAAAATCACAATACGGGCACAGATACGGGCAGAACGGCAGGTGGAGATAAATGCCCCTTGGAGTGATTAGGAGCTCTCCTCAACGAGCGCTGCGCTAGACTCTGTCGTCGCGACGAGCGCCGTAATCTTGCCCACGACATCTTCGTGGACTTCCGCGATAGCCGCAGCAATGGCATTCCGAATCGCCACGCGCTTGGCACGGCCATGAGCGACAATGCAGTTGCCGCGCAGACCGAGTAACGGTGCGCCGCCGTAGCTATCGTATTCCAGCCGCCCGCGCGCCCGCCGCATGGCCGGCTTCATCAGCACGGCACCCAATTTGACCAGCGGATTGCTCGCCATCACTTCCTCGGTGAAGGTCTCGATGATTGCCGAAGCTGCACCCTCGGCCAATTTCAGCATGACATTGCCGACAAACCCATCGGTCACGACCACGTCAGCCAAGCCGCTGAACAGGTCGCCACCTTCGACATTGCCGATAAAATTGAGCGGGGCCTCATCGAGCAAACGGGCGGCTTCGATCGTCTGGGCGTTGCCTTTGGTGCGCTCTTCGCCGACCGAAACAATCCCCACCCGGGGCCGTTCGACATGCAGCAACGCCCGCGCATAGGCGCTACCCATCAGCCCGAATTGCACCAGCCACTCCGGTCGACAATCGACATTCGCGCCTGAATCTAAGACCAAGACCGGGCCCTTGCGCCCAGGCATCACCACAGCAATCGCGGCTCGCCCGATTCCGGGGATTTTGCGTAAGCGCACGCTGCCGATGGCCAAGAACGCGCCGCTATTCCCGGCCGACACGACGGCGTCGGCCAGCCCGTCGCGCACAAGGTTGATCGCAACCGCTAGGCTCGAATCCTCGACCCGCAGCGCCGCCGAGGGATGGTCGTCCATAGCGATCGAGGCGGGAGCGTGGATCACTTGCATCCGGCTATCGCCCAGCAAGGGACGAATCCGAGCTTCGTCGCCCACGAGCAAGATCTCGGCTTTGCCATCAGCTTCTGCAAGCTTGGCACCGGCGACGATCTCCTCTGGGGCATGGTCGCCACCCATCGCATCGAGAGCAACGCGCGGCAATGAGGATGGAGTGCGCATATAGGGCTGCATAAGTAGATACGCGATGTACTGCGACTTGCGCAAAATCTCCCGCGCATGATATAGTTCAGCAGATTTACTGCTCGAGAGGACTACGAAGAACATGGCAAAGCGCTGCGACGTGTGCGGCAAGGGCCCGATGGCTGGCAATAACGTCAGTCATGCAATGAACAAGACCCGCCGCCGCTGGCTGCCGAATTTGCAATCGATCCGCATTGACGACAAGGGCACCCACAAAACCGCCCGCGTCTGCACCGGTTGCATTCGCTCACGCAAAATCAAGCGCACGGCCTAGACCGCGTTCTAGTCCGTCACTTCCCGCAAGCCGAGGATCTCATAAACCTTGAGCTGATAGCGTTGATCGTAGCGCCCTCGACTGCAGCGGGCACAGGCCACCAAGCTCGGTGGTCTGCGTCGGCGTAAGATCTCGGCGCTACAATGCTCGCACCGCAAGACATAGCGCTTGCTGTCGAGGGAAAATTCCCGGGCTGCTCCCATATCGTGGTAAATCGAGCTGAGCCCTAATTCGCGCATCTTTTTCTTAAAAGCAGCGCTGTGCCCCCGATCGCCGCGGGTCGCAAAGAGCCAAGCATGGATCATTTCGTGCAAAAGCGTGTCGCGTAATGATTCGGGATTGCGCAGAATATGCTTGGACGATAATTCGATCAGCGGCGGACGGTAGGTAATGCGCCCAGCCAAATTGCTGAAACGCGCGTTATATGCAATCCGATGTGCGGGAATTTCCCCCCCAAAATAGAGCGCGTTGTACTGCGCAAACAGCAACTGCAAGGCAGACACATCGGGGAGCATGGTTGACCATCCCTACAATGCTTGGCCGGCAGTTGAAGTGCGCAGCGCGTTGAGATGCTCGGTATAGCTCGGGGTGATCAGCTCGAGCGCAGCCTGACGCCGAGCTAAGCGCGCGAAGGCGGCATTCTCAACCGGGACTTGCCAGAGATCATCCAAAGGCCGATTCTGCAAAACGAGCAACGCCACGCGGACCACCGCATCGTGGGTCACGACAACGGTCACTTCTCCGGCCGCAGCGAGATCCGCGGCAAAGGCATTCCAGCGGGCTGTAACTTCGGCCAGCGTCTCGCCGCCGTCGAAGGCAACCGTGCTCGGCGCGGAACGCCAAGCCGCGTAGCGGTCGGGGTCGCGATGCGCGATTTCCTCGCGCAGCAACCCTTCCCACGAACCGTGACCGATTTCAATCAAACGCTCGTCGATTTCCACCGGCAAACTGAGGAACTCCGCTAAGGGGGCAGCCGTATTGCGGCAACGTCGCAATGGGCTCGAAATGATCCGCGTCGGCAGGCCAGCTAAGGGAAGCGCGTCTTGACGGAACGCTTCTGCCAACGCCTTGGCCTGAGCCTCTCCGCGCGGGCTCAGATCCGACTCGAGCCGCCCTTGATACCGCCCCGCGACATTCCAGGTCGTTTCCCCGTGACGAGCAAGCGCGATAGTTGCCGACGGTTGAACGAATTCACCCATTGCAGTACCCTTCGCTACAACAGTTCGAGGGAACGCACCGAACGAATCCCCTCGAGGGCGCTTAATGCTTCGAGCGTGGCGGTATCGGCTTGGTGATCGACATTGAGCAGCATAATCGCCGCGCCGCCGGTCGTCCCCCGCGATACTTGCATCGACGAAATGTTGATATTCGCGTGACCTAAAATCGTGCCCACCTTGCCGATCATCCCTGGAACATCGTGATGCTCCGTCAGAATCAAGGCACCCGAAGGCGTCGCATCGATTTTGTAGCCATCGATTTCGGTTAACCGCGCGACCGCAGGCGTAGCGGTACCCGCCAAGGCTACACCGCCACCGGAAAGGCGCAAGAGATTCGCATACCCCTCGCTCGCTTCGGTGGTCGTTTTCACTTCGACCCGCAGCCCAAGTTCTTGGGCAATCCGATCGGCGTTCACCACCGACACGCGGCGATCGGTGACCACCTGCAAATACCCCGCCAGCAAGGCGGTCACGAGTGGCTCTGAGGAAATCTCGGCGATTTCACCCTCGATACCTAAGCTCAATTGCGCCGCGCTGCTCCGGCTCAGTTGGGGCAACATCGCCCCTAAACGGAAAGCGAGGTCGACAAAAGGCGCCAGGCGTTCGTCGCTCGCCTGAGGAGCATTGACTGCGCCCCCAGCTGGACGGCCGGCTAAGACACTGGCAACGTCGGCCGCCAGCTCGGTTGCGATCCGTGCTAAGGCTTCGTGAGTCGACCCACCAAGATGAGGCGAAGCCACAATCTTGGGATGGCGATGCAATTTCGCACCGTCACCATCGGGCGGGGGAGGCTCGACGGCGACAACGTCGATCGCCGCGCCAGCGAAGCGCTCCGCATCGAGCGCGGCGAGCAAAGCAGCCTCATCGATGATGCCGCCCCGCGCGCAATTAATCAAATAGGCGTGGGGCTGCAACAACGCGAGCTTGCTCGCATCGAGCATGCCGCGGGTCTGCCCGTTGAGGGGGGTGTGGATCGTGACAATATCAGCAGTGCGCAACAGCTCATCGAGCGGAACAAGCGTCGCCCCGAACGACTCGGCGCGCGCGTTCGTGATAAAGGGATCAGTCGCGAGAAGCTTCATGCCAAACGCCTTCGCACGCACCGCAACGTTGCCGCCGATCCGCCCGAGGCCAATGATGCCTAAGGTCTTGCCGTGAAGTTCGGTACCGATGTAGGGTTTGCGATCCCAGATGCCTTCGCGCAGGGCGTTTGCCGCGGGCACAACTTTGCGCACCGAGGCGAGCATGAGCGCAAACGTCTGCTCGGTCGCGGCCAAGGTGTTGGCTGCGGGGACATTAAGCACGACGATGCCGGCCGCGGTCGCAGCGGGAATATCGATCGAGTCGACGCCCACGCCCGCACGCGCAACCACCGTCAGCTCCGGTCCGGCCGCTAAGAGTTCGGTATCAACCCGCGTTTCGGAGCGTACAATCAGGCCTTGCGCTTCACGCAGCGCAGCCAGTAGCGAAGCACGGCTCTGGCCGACTTGACTATCGATATCAATCCCAGCGGCACGCAAAACCGCTAAGCCATTTTCTGCGAACGCTTCCGCGATCACGACGCGAGGCCGAGAGAGGCTCGAAGTTTTCATGAGACTAATCCTCGCTGAAGTGACACGCTTTGATCGTTCATCTGTGCTCCTTGGGCTAGCGGCATTTCTCGGGCCAAGCGTCCTCTACTGGGCAACGCTCCAGCCAGATGTCGGTTTTTGGGACACCGGCGAAATGCAGACCGTGGCCTGGATTTGGGGCATTGCCCATCCGACCGGATTCCCGGCTTTCGTCCTTGGGGGTTACGCCTTCGCTCACCTGGTTCCGATTGGACTCGTCGCGTGGCGTTTAGCCCTCTTCTCAGCACTCGCGATGGCGCTTGGTAGCTCGGCCCTTTTTGCGGCCGCACGTGAGATCAATCTCGCTCCCGTAACAGCGCTCTGCGTAGCGTGGACCTTTGCCAGCACCGAGCTCGCCTGGACCCGGGGAACCCGGACCGAGGTACACGCACTGGCGCTAGCGTGCAGCGCCTTGAGCCTGTGGCTGGGGCTGCGCTTCCTGCGCACGCGTCAACTGCGGCTCTTACCGTTCTGGGCCTTGAGCCTGAGCGTGAGCCTGGGCGTGCATCCGGTAGGCATTTTCATCGTGCCGTTGTTTTTTGCGTGGATCGCCCTGCGGATGTTCCAGGAGCGGAGTCATCCGCTGTTCGTGCGCGCATTCCAGGCGCAGGCGAAGCGAGTGCTGGGTGGGTGCCTGCTGGCCGCGAGCATCTGCCCACTGCTCTACCTCTCCCTCCCCGTCCGCAGCGCGTGGGTGAGCGCGGTACACGCCGATCCCACGCTGAAGCTCGGTCTCCCGGCGGGCCGACCGTATTGGGATTACGACCATCCGATCAGCCTGAGTGGTTTCCAACGCGAAATCACCGGGAGCGATTTCAATGTCAGCGGTGGCTTTCACGGACTGCTGCGGCCGTCAACGTATGCCAACATCCCCACGGTCTTCTTTGCAGACCTCAACCAGGCGTTAGGGGGGTACGACGTGCTCTTCATCTTGGTCGTGGGCGCCGTCGCGCTTACGATCCGCATCGGCAAGCCCGAGACCGCGTGTTTGCTGCTTTGCGGCTTCCTCGCGGTGCCGTTTGCAGCGTCGTACACGAGCGAATCGGATGTCGCGCGCTATTTCCTCATCGCGTATTGGTTGGCCGTGCTGCTCTTTGGGCTGGGCTTAGAGACGCTGGCAAAGTTTCTGCACCCGCGCCTGCGGCAGATTCTGCCACCGATCTTGCTGCTGCTGCTGGTCAGAGCCCATATCCAAACCATCTGGCCACAACTGCAATTCCAGCACGAAGATCATCGCGCGCGACAATTCATCAAGCGTGTCATCCACGTTACCCCCAAGAATGCGATTATTATTGCGGCTTGGGGTGAAGCCACGCCGCTCGCATATGCGGCGTATGTCGATCGATCGATGCAACGGCGCATCGTCGAAACCGCGTGGGCGGCCGAGGATGCGCCCTATTTCGCGCATTGGCGCAAGTATCGCCCGATCGTCTTGGTCAGTCCTGATGGGCAAGTTCCGCCTAATGTACGGCGCTTCAAAGCACTCGATAAGGGCTATCCTCAGCTCTTGCTCATCGAGCAGCTCCAATGAGCGCGCAGGCTTGGTGGGTGGGGATTTTCGCCGCGTGTGTGGCGGGCTTCTGCGGTGGCTTTCACCCGACTCCCTACAACAATTATGTGCTCTTAGCGCAAGCGTTTTTAGCTGGCCACTGTTGGATTACTCCGCCGAATGCCGCGATCGATGCGCTACCGTATCAGGGGCGAGTTTACATCATCGAAGCGCCGCTGCCGGCTCTGCTGCTCCTTCCCGCAGTAGCGCTCTTTGGAGCGAGCACGAACCAAGCGTTGCTCGGAGTGTTGTTCTGCGGCGTCGCCTGCGCCACTTTTTGGAGCCTGCTCGAGCAGCTCGCGGTCGTGCTGCCCGCCAGGATTGCCTTGAGCTGCATGTTGCTCGCCGGTACTGACCTGCTCTGGTGCGCAAGTTTAGGCGATGTCTGGTTTCTCGCCCACCTCGCTTCGGTCGCGATGACCTTGCTCGCTCTGCGCGAGCTCGTGGGTCAGCGCCGCCCTGGCTTCGTCGCTTTCTGGGGCGCATGCGCCGCACTCTCGCGCTTCTCTACGGTACTTGCCTTACCGGTCTATCTCGCGATGCTTCTCTGGCAGGCTGAGAGGACTGAGCGGCGGCGCATCGTTGTGCGCTACCTGCTCGTGGTTGTGCCCTTCGTGCTTGCTTGGCTTGGCTATAATCTCGCGCGTTGGGGCACACTCGGCGATATCGGTTATAGTGCATGGTATCATCAGGACAGCGCCGGCAGTCCAAGCGGCTCCCCTTTTGCGCTGCGGTATTTGGGTTACGAGCTGCAATCGTTCTTCTTAGCGATGCCGGGTTGGCAGCCGACATTTCCCTGGCTCACGACTTCGATCAGCGGTCTTGCATTAGAGATAACCAGCCCCGCGTTGATCCTTGCTTTTTTCGCCCGTGGCAAACGTTGGCTCATCGGCGGCCTCTGGCTGGCGACCCTGCTCACCGCCGCGCCTTCATTCCTCTACTACGTGGATGGCTACGCTCAATTCGGCATGCGTCACGCGCTCGATTTCGAGCCGTACCTCCTGGTATTAATGGGCATCGCCTTACGCCAAACAATCCGCCCCTGGCAATGGGCGCTCTGCGCCTACTCAGCGCTCGTCGGCTGCTGGGGCACGTGGTACTGGCACTGGCTCTACCCGCGATAAGCGTGGGGGCGAGACGTGGAGCTATGTGGGCAAAAAATTAATCGAGAGCCGGGTACGCATTGCTTGACTCAGGGCTGGCTGACACACTCATCTTCCTCGCTTCTTCTGCCGAAGCACCTCAGAGAAGACCTCACTCTCTGTCCCTGAGGAACCTCCGGCATGCGCCTTCCGGCACCAAGCAAGCTCGCCAAGCACACCGCATATGCGCTAGTGCTCCTTGGCCTGCTCGCAGTTTCCGCTTGCGGAGGCGGTGGCCACAACGGGTTCGGTGGAGCAAGAACGAGAAAGTCAGGGACATCATGAGCAAGTCATTAGTGATCGTGGAATCGCCGGCGAAGGCAAAGACGATCAACAAGTACCTCGGGTCGGATTACCAGGTGGAGGCCTCGATCGGCCACATCATGGATCTGCCTAAGAACGATATCGGTGTGGAATTGAAG
>CAIKPM010000030.1 GCA_903829325.1 uncultured bacterium | reverse complement strand
CAAAGGCAACCGTCGCACGTAAAAAGGCGAGCGTCGGACGTCCAAAGGCAACCGTCGCACGTAAAAAGGCGAGCGTCGGACGTCCAAAGGCAACCGTCGCGCGTAAAAAGGCGAGCGTCGGACGTCCAAAAGCGACAGTTAGTCGCGCGAAGAGCACCGCTGGACGCAAAAAATCCACGACCGGTCGCAAACCAGGACGCCCAAGAGGTTCATAGGTAACTCCTAAGATCGGGTAACGAGAAAAAGAGTGCAATCCACAAAATGGATTGCACTCTTTTTCTATTTGCTTCGCATCTACAGTCTAGCCCGGCAAAAGCGGCGCGGGTTGACCATCGTGTTCTTGAACCCAGTGACAGGCAACCTGATGATCAGCATAGCTACGCAGAGCTGGCTCTTCGCTCGCGCAGCGGGCAAAAGCCAACGGACAGCGTGTGTGAAAACGACACCCGCTGGGCGGCGCAACACGAGACGGAATATCGCCCGATAAAATAATGCGCCGCCGTCCTCGCTCGCGCACGGGATCAGGATACGGGATCGCCGAGAGCAAGGCTTGGGTATACGGATGCAGTGGCCGACCGTACAAGGTATCACGAGCAGCCACTTCGCAGAGCGCGCCTAAATACATCACCGCAACGCGTGTAGAAATATGTCGTACGACCGCCAGATCGTGCGCGATAAAAAGTAAGGTCAGCCCCAGCTTTTCTTGCAGCGTGCGCAGCAAATTCAAGACTTGGGCTTGAATCGAGACATCGAGTGCTGATACCGGCTCATCAGCGATCAACAGACGTGGATGCACCGACAAGGCGCGCGCAATCCCAATCCGCTGGCGCTGTCCCCCCGAAAATTCATGCGGGTAGCGTCGCGCGTGTTCCGGAGCCAAACCCACCAAGTCGAGCAATTCGGCAATGCGCTCCCGCCGCGCGCTGCGACTCGCTATCCCATGCACAATCAACGGCTCTGCGAGAATCGCCTCCACCGTCATTCGTGGATTTAACGATGCATACGGATCTTGAAAAATGAGCTGCATTTCTCTGCGCAGCGGGCGCAACGCACGTTGCGAAAGATGCGTAATATCTCGACCCGCAAAAAAAATGTGCCCAGTTGATGGTTCAGTGAGACGCAGAATCGTGCGCGCGATCGTCGTTTTTCCTGAACCAGATTCCCCGACTAATCCTAAGGTTTCGCCGGGATAAATTGAAAAACTCACCCCTTCTAGAGCGCGCACAGGCAAGCCACTGCGCACAAATTGTTTCGTAACTTCGCGCAATTCAAGCAACGGAGTCGTCGTTCTCATCTCATTGCCCATCTGAAGCTGCCGCTAACCAACAACGTGAAAGATGCGACTCACCAACATCAAACAATGGTGGGCGTTGCGCGCAACGAGCAAAACGTTGCGGACAACGAGGAGCAAAAACGCATCCAGATGGGAGTTCAGACAAGCGTGGTGGCTGCCCATCAATGGTCGCTAAGAGCTCATGCACATTTCCATCGATGCGAGGCAAAGAAGCGAGTAGCGCGTGGGTATATGGCATTGCTGGCTGGCTAAAAATCTTTTCTGCGCGACCATACTCAACGATCGCACCACCATACATGACCAAGACCTCGTCGCAAATTTGTGCGACGACCCCTAAATCATGCGTAATAATTAACAACGCCATCCCCAACCGCGCTTGCATTTCTTGCATCAGCGCCAATATTTGCGCCTGGATTGTGACATCAAGCGCGGTTGTCGGCTCATCGGCAATCAGTACATCAGGCTCACAAGCGAGCGCCATCGCAATGAGCACACGTTGACGCATACCACCCGAAAAATGATGAGGATAATCGTGGGCACGTTTTGCGGCGTCGGGAATATCAACAAGCCGAAGTGCCTCGATTGCTTTTTGCCAGGCATCGGAGCGCGAATAACCACGATGCACCCGCAGAACTTCGGCAATTTGCTCACCGACCGAAAGCACCGGATTCAATGCAGTCATCGGATCCTGAAAAATCATCGCAATCTTCGCACCGCGAATTTCCCGCATCGCACGCTCAGATTTGCGATGCAAGGCTTCACCCGCGAGAAGAATCTCGCCGCCAGTCATGTGTGCGTTGGGCGGCAACAAACGCATTAAGGCAAGTGCAGTCAGAGATTTCCCCGAACCTGACTCGCCAACAATCCCTAATGTTTTGCCACGCTCGAGCGAGAACGAGAGCTGATCGATCGCAGGAACAAATCGTCCACCGCTTGCGAACCCAACCGAAAGATCACGGACAGCTAACAGCGGATTAAATCCCGCTGAGGGAGACCAAGGTTGCTGAAATCACTAAACACCAAGCAACGCTCTCGGTCACCCGCGCCAGTTGCCCCTCGACACCCAAGCGCGACCGGTACGCATCAACCCGACTACCGCCTCCAAGCCCTTCTTGCTTGGTCGTCTGCAGCGCCATCAAGATCACGAAAACGATCGCTGAGCCTAGAAAGAATGCTGCGAAGGTGTGGGTGAGCCAAGGATAATGAAGCGCCAAAGGCGTTTTGAAGGCGTCAGAAGCTAAAGCAGCACTCGGCACCGGTGCAAAAGCATGCAACGTCGGCAGCGGGGCGGGCAGAGTCAGCGCCGCTGGTGCAGCCGCGGATGGCAAAACGGGAGGGAGAACAGTCACGCAGGTGGGGGCTCCTTACGACGGGGGATGGACGCAGCAGTAGCTTGCTGGACATTCGCGTTGGCATAGCGTGAAGGCCTGTTTGGCGCAAGAGATGTACTATGTCACCGTGCCAGCCGTGACGCGACCGCGCGTGCGCTTCCGCCGTGAGGCCGCCCGCATGATTTCTACCATCTGCAACCCGTTTCTCACGGCGTTGACGTTATTTGTCATTCTTTCGCATATGCTCGCCAACAGCACCTCGGAATTTTGGCGACTGCTCTTCCTGAGCAGTTTTTTCACCGCGATCGGGCCGATGCTTTATACGTACTGGTGCTATACGCATGGGCAAATCAGTGACTTCGATATGTCAGTCAGGACAGAGCGAGACGCCGTGTTTAGTGGCTTTATCGCATTTTATTTCTTTGGAACCGTTACGCTTGCGTTCTGCCACGCTCCAGCGCTTTTGGTCGCCACGATGGCCGGCTACACCGCCAACGCTGTCATCGTAGGCGCGATTACCCATCATTGGAAAATTAGCACCCACGCAATTGGCATTACAGCACCGCTCGTCGTGCTGTGGATCCTGTATAAGCCAGCTCCGCTGCCTTTTTTTCTGCTTATCCCACTAGTAGGCTGGGCGCGCCTCTACCTAAAGGCGCACACCCCAGCCCAGGTGATCGCCGGCACGGCCCTTGCGACCGTCACCGTCCTATTCTTTTTTCGCGTCTACCACGTCGGATAAACTCGCTCTAGCGAGCGACGGCCAGCCCGCTGCACGGCTGCGTTAACCCGAGTTGGTTGACCTTATCGATAAACGCGCGCGTATCAGCATTTGTCCAGGCGACGAAGCTCGCTCCGCCGGAAGTTTGCTTGCCCTGTTCGCGCGCGTAATTCGCGACCGCGAGTGCTTGCTCACGAGCTGGGTCAATAATCGCGGCATACGGCAACGCTTCGCTAAACAGTTCCTCGATGAGTGCATAATGCGAACAACCGAGAATAACGGCATTACACGGCCGCAATAAATCGGCGATTTCTTGAACGGCTGCGCGTAGCTGCGCTGCGGGAGCCTGTTGTTCAATCAAACCGGCGAGCACTGGTGAAGCAATTTCGATCACTTCGCTTGCCGCGTCACGCACCATCAATGCCCGACGGTAAGCCCCGGTATTGACGGTGACAGGAGTCGCCGCAACGCCAAACCGGTTACTTGCCACAGCAAAAGCGGCGTTCGCGCCTGCCTCAACGAGATCGAAAATCGGGACCGAAGCTTTGGGCATGCCAAACTTCGTCGCGATTGCGCAAGACGTATTGCAACCCACCACAATCGCATCAACCCCTTGGGCTTCGAGCGTCGCAATGTTGTTGCAGAGAAAGCCATAGAGTTCTTCTTGATCACGCAAGCCATACGGGACATGCAGTTGATCTGCGTAAAACAAAATATCTGCTTGCGGCAATTGCTCGCGCAGGTGACGGACAACCGTTAGTCCGCCAAGGCCAGAATCGAAAACACCAAGTTTCATTGTGAAAGATCATCATCCATTGAAGCTGCTGAGCGAACAAAAGTCTGGGAACGATCGCGAGAGGACTCGCGTTGCGATGGTGGCGCCACTGAGACATCGTCGTGATCATCCGTCGTCTGACGCGAAGTCCCAGTTCCACTCGCGTAGGCGTTAATCCCATCCCGGATCCCGAGCGCTACCGACTGACGGAAGCTGGACTGACGTAGCAAGACGGCATCATCGGAATTCGATAAAAACGCCGTTTCAACAAGAATTGCGGGCATTGTCGTGTGATGAATGACGTAATAATTCGCCTTTTGCGCACCATCGTTTTGAGTACCCAAAGCCGATACGAGCTTTTTCTCGACAATCGCCGCAAACGCGGCATCCTGGGGGTGATAATAGTACGTCGTTGTGCCCTGCAAATCGGGCGAAGTGAAACTGTTGATATGAATGCTCACAAAATAACGCGCACCCGCAGCATTCGCGATATCACACCGCGCCTGCAATTCTTCGCGCGCAGAATCGTTCGGAGCATACACGTCAACGTCGGCATCGCGGGTCATTTTCACCGACCACCCCTGGGCTACGAGCAAACTGCGCAAGCGCCGTGCGATATCGAGCGTGAGAATTTTTTCAGTCAAACCATTGTGCTGCGCGCCGGTATCACTCCCCCCATGACCAGGATCAAGCACGATTAACCCGCGCGAGAAACCCACTGGTGACATCACCGGCACGGGCGCAGGTGCAACGGGCTCAATCGGTTGCTGCACCAGCACTGTTTGCCCGACTTGACCCTGACCAGCACGCAGCGCATCGGCAGCACGCTGACCGGCGAAACGTAGCGTCAAGGTCTTCGCATCCGATTGAATGCTCAGCGCTGGCCCACCGACTAAGGTCAGCGCCAAGCGAACATTCGGCTCACTCTCCGTGCCATTTTCACGCAAGCGCAAACTCGCCACGCGAGGATCGGTCAACATTTCATCACGCGGCGCCGTGCTCAAGCTCGCGTTATGGATATCGATGTAGAAGCGCCCGTCACCCAAGAAGCGCCAGGCATAATTGGGCTGACCGCTCAGCGAAATAGTCACCGTAAACGCATCAGGGGTCGCCTGTTCATGCAGGTCGGTCACCGCAATCGCGTTAGCAACGCTCTGTGTATTCGTGGCCGAAGATGAAACGCTGCCAGTTGCGCTACTAGTTGCATTTGTATCGAGTGCAATAACAGCACTAGTCAAATCAGGAGTCGGCAAGAATGCAGCGTGCGCTCGCTGTGGGCTCAGCAAGGTGACAACAGTCGTGGGATTACGCGGCGAACCGGTCACCGCAACCGACATATGGTTCAAACCGGGTGAAGCGATATCTCGCTCAGGCGGCAACGTTGAAGCGGTACCAGTAAAACGCAGCACAGTCTCGTTCGGGCGCGAGCTCAGGATCACGGGGTGCAAGACCGCGGCGCCATGGAAAAGCACCACCGTCCGGCTACCATCAGCTTGCGTTTCGACGTCGGCGATTTGGGGCTGTAAGATCAGCGCATGCTCACTCGCCACCGGCACAACATATAAAGCACGTGCCAGCGCGAAAAATGGCACCAAAACATGCTCAGCTTCATTGGTCACCGGCACTGCCGCGTCTTGCGGCTGACCATCGATCGTATACTGACTCGAGCCGAGCGCGAACACGATCGAACGATGATCTGCAGCCGTGACGACGACATAGCATTCACCCGGCTGATACGACAAATGTGCGCCGAGCTTAGCGAGGAACCGCTGCAATCCCGCATCATCGGTCGCAAGCAAGAGTTCACCGTTGGCACTGCGAGCTTCCGAGACGATCAAACGTGATCCTAAAAACCACAGCTCAGGCCCATGCGCCGTTTGCGCCACCGCTGAGAGGGGCATTGCCAAGCAGGCCAAAGCGAGCCCCGCCGCTACGCAGCGCGAAGCGAGCTTAGAAATCGGAACGGGCAAGCGGTTCATCGAGCTCAAGGTGGCCTCCAGGAAGCGTCGGCAGTCGTTCACCACCGATAACAATGCGAACCCGCTGAATGCCTGGCAGCTCGGTCATCGTCCAGACAAGGGCTTTGAATTCACCGAGCTCTGCAAAGCCTCCCGACTCAGTATGTTCAACCTGGGTTGAGAGATCGACGATCGCTAACTCATGATGAACCTGTACCGAACGAACAATAGTTCCTAACGGGAAACGGATCACTTCTCTTCTATCGGCAGGCCCAGCTACAGCCTTTACTGCGGCAAGATAGGCGAGACTCCGCAGATCGCCCGCCACCGCCAAACGCATTTGGTACGGCAGCATGGTGTGGCCATCTACCGCGCAGGCATAGAAACGCAGCGACTCCGCAGCAGGTGGAGCGCTGGGCTCAGACGTCACCCCCACGGAAGGCTGCACAGCCACCGGATAATGATGATGGTGGTGTGGTTCTGGGGGCGACTGACTGTTCAGCCTCGCAAGATAGAATGTGCCAGCTGCAACGACAGCAGAGGCAACAACAGCAGGACCTCGAGTGCGCATGGCCGAGGAGCATTCGCAGCTCCCTTACGGCAACCTTTTCAATAATCGCCCAAAGCGTGGGCGAGCACCATTGGATAAAGCAAAAATGAAATAATTGCCAAAACAATCGCGCCCAAAAATGCCGCTTGGAAGCTATCAACCGAGAGACCAATTTGCAAATGAGCAACCAACAAAATCAATGCAGCATTAATCACAAATGTAAAAAGCCCCAAGGTAAGGATTTCCAAGGGCAAACTCAAGAGCACCAACACCGGACGCAACACTGCATTGACAAGGCCTAAGACCAATGCGACCAACAGTGCATTCCCAAAAGAAGCAACTCGTATTCCTGGCACCAGATGGGCTACAACGAGCAGCGCAACCGCATTGACTAAGAGGCGGAGTAATAAAGACATCATTCGCTATGGTCTCCCTTTTTTCGTAAAGCAGCATACACTCTAGCCGCTACTGTTTCGTTCATTCCCTTGATTGCAGCAATTTCCCCGACTTGGGCCTGAGCAATTGCTTTGAGCGAGCCGAATGCTTTGAGCAGACGCTTGCGCCGCTCGGGCCCGATGCCCTCAATCTCATCGAGCGCCGAACTCGTCATCGCCTTCGCACGACGCTTACGATGGAATGTGATCGCAAATCGATGCGCTTCGTCGCGAATACGCATCACGCAGTGTAATCCAGCTGAATTCGGTGGCAAGACAATCGGTTCAGAACGATCTGGCACAAACAGCCACTCGTGCTCTTTGGCCAAGCCCGCTACCGGAATACCCCATAAATCGAGCTCCTTGAGCACCTCAACCACCGCATGCAGTTGGCCTTTTCCCCCATCGATCAATAATAAATCCGGCCGCTGATGAAAACGCTCACGACGAGCGGGAGCAACAATCTCGCTCGCGTCATCGGGGCGCAAGTAGCGTAGGCGACGGCGCAGCGTTTCTGCCATCATGGCAAAATCATTTGGCCCACGCTCATAATGAATTGCAAATCGACGATACTCACTCTTCTTCGGTCGCGCATCTTGAAAAACGACCATCGAAGCTACGGGGTTGGTTCCCTGGATATTCGAAATGTCATAACATTCAATCCGCCGGGGTGGCCCAGGCAGATCGAGCGCCGCCGCCAACTCCGCCAAACTTGTCGCAGATGCACTTTCCTGCGCTTCTTGATGACTTAGGAAATTCTTGAGGTTATGCTCGGCATTTTGCTGCACCAAGTTCAGGTAACGCTTGCGCTCACCACGCTGGGGAACTAACACGCGAACGCGCTGTTGCTTCCGTTGCGACAACCACTGTTCTAATAAGCGAGCGTCTGTAGGTAAAGCTGCGACCAGAATTTCTTTCGGAAGCCGACCGCCCTGATAAAACTGCGGGAAAAATTCTGCATAAATTTCTGCATCGGTATGATCGCTCACACCATCGAGCAGAAAATGCTCCTGCGCAAAGAGCTTCCCAGCGCGCACCAGGAAGACCTGGACACACGCTTGACCCTGGGCCCGGGCAAGAGCGATTAAATCCAGATCGATTTGGGTTGGCCAAATCACGTGCTGCTTTTGTGTCACTCGTTGCACCGAGGCAATGCGATCACGCAGTCTGGCTGCAGCCTCATATTGCATACGCGCCGAGGCCGCATGCATTTCTTGCTCCATGCGGGTCAATAACGCTTCTTGCCGACCTTCCAAAAAAAGGACAACGTCGGCGACGATTGCATCGTAATCGGCTTCGGTTTGATACCCAACACACGGCGCCAAACAGCGCTTAATATGATACTGCAAACAAGGACGCTTGCGCTGCCCATCGATAGGCTCACGACAGGTTCGAATCGGGAATACGCTGCGCAGCAAATCGATTAATTCGCGCAAAGCATCGGAATTGGTGTAAGGCCCAAAATAGCGCGCACCATCGTCGAGAATGGTGCGAGTATACACAATCCGGGGGAAATGCTCGTTCGTGACTTTGAGGTATGGGTAGCGTTTATCATCACGCAATCGAACGTTATAAGGAGGTTGATGGCGTTGAATCAGCTGGGCTTCTAGAATCAACGCTTCGACTTCGTTTTGAACGACGATCGTGCGAACATCGACGACCCGCGCAACCATCGCTTCCTTGCGTGGCCCTAACGCAGCGCGCTCTTGGAAATACGAGCGCACACGATTGCGCAGCGAAATAGCTTTACCAATGTAGAGAATCTGACCATCTGCATCCAGCATTTGATACACACCGGGCGCATGCGGCAGTAACGCCAATGACTCTGTAAGTCGATGGTAAGGAATTACGCGGCGGGCTCCCGCCGCCACCAAAGCAGCGCTCCGATAACCACAACAAGCAAGGGGAGCACAAGCGCCGCACGACTCAAGAATGGGACAATCAGATCGAGATGTTCACCCAGGCGGACCCCCAGAAAGACTAAGCCCGAACAAAAAATCGTTGAACCTGCAGCCGTATACAGCAAGAAGGTCGACCACGGCATGTCAGACACGCCGGCCGGTAATGCGGCGATACCGCGAACTACGGGGATAAAGCGTGAGAAAAAGACAGTTTTTGCGCCAAAACGTGCATAAAAAGCATGCACGCGTTCTAGCTCATGCTCACGGATGTGGACAAACCGGCCGAAACGATGGACGAACGGAGGTCCAGCATATTTCCCCAGTGCGAATAAAATCGAGCCACCAATCAACTCGCCGCATATCGCGACCGCGCCGGTCCACCAAACACTCGCCAAGTGACCGGTTGCCGATAACACGCCCGCAGCAGGCAAGACGATCTCGGTTCCAACTGGAATGGCCAAGTTCCCCAGAATCATCACGATGAGCAGACCAACATAGCCAGCGGTGTCAATGATATGCAGAAAAAAATGATGCAGATGTTCCACGAACGTTTATGCTCCGACAGTCGTAAACGCTCGGCGAAACGACAGATCTGCGGTGAGTCCACCGTCTTCAAGACAGATTGCTTCAAAGAGATCGAGCGGCTCGATCAACGCATCCGCTGGTAGCATATCGCCAGCCCGCTCAACCACACGCCGCACGCGTGGGGTGACAAGAATCCCCTGCCAGACTCGATCCTCGCCTGTCCCAAGCCGCTTGCGCAGCTCGAGATAGACTTCGCCCGGAACGATCCCTCGCGCTCGCAAGCGCGCCTCGACCGCATCATTTTGCTCGGCCAGAAGGGCAAGTAAGAGATGCTCGACGCCGACGTAATAATGATTCAGATTACGGCATTCTTGCTCCGCCGCACGCAAAGCACGCCGTGAAGCCGGACTAAAGCGAGAAAACGTAAGAATACCTCCATGGTCGGGATGGCAGGACTTGAACCTGTGACCTCTGCGTCCCGAACGCAGCGCTCTACCAAGCTGAGCTACATCCCGATCTGCGACCGACGTGGTTTCTGGGACACCGAGACTGCTCCTGCCGTTCGAGCAGGTGGTGTAAAGTTGCCCACGTTGATATCCAAGCTACGAATCTCTTCAAGCGCCGCTAACATCCCCGCGGTATCTTCAGGACGCCCCACCGTCGCAAAATAGACTTCGGGATCGATGTTCAAGGTCCGCACTTGGATGAGCGACACCGGACATTCACGCAAAAAGGCACGCATCGCCGCTAATTCGCGCACATCATCAGTCACCCCGGGATGCGTCAGCAGATTGAGCGACACGCGCAATCCCGCGCCCACAGCAAGCCGAATCGAGCTCAAGACGTCTTCCAAGCCATACCCCGTGGGCCGATAATACGCCGCGTACACCTCTGGTCGGAATGAATTCAAGCTAATCCGCACCGCATCAAGTCCCGCGTCGATCAATCGTTGCAAAGCTTGCGGCAAACTCCCGTTGGTGTTGCAGTTGATCGTCCCATGAGCGTGCTCTTGCCGAATCTGGGCAATGGCCCGAGCAATCGTCGTCGAGCGCAGCAGCGGCTCGCCTTCACACCCCTGGCCGAAGCTGACAATCCCATTCGGCACGCGCTCAAGATGGTGCAGCGCAAGCCGCACGATTTCAGCAACATCGATCTCTTGGTTGATGCGATTTTGTGGCGCAGGCACACCGGAATCTGGACGTTGTTCTGAGATACAGCCAACACACGCGGCATTACAGCGAGGCGAAACGGGAATCGCCGCTTCACCTTGTTCAAGAAACACATTCTGAGCAGTAAAGCAACCAAACTCTTGAGCACAACGGCGTAATTGTCCAAGAATCCGGTTAGCTGGATCAAGCGACATCCGTCGATCGACCACGGCCTCGAGCTCGCCCGCAGCAAAGCGGCGCGGTTGCCAATCGTCTCGCGCATCGGTACGCGCGGCGGCCACATACAACGCGTCGTCGATCACGCACGCGTAGGTGTAACCGAAGAGCGGCAAGGTCGGGGCATCGGCCTGGCGTTCGTACGCCGGCAAGAGAAGCCGCGTGTACCCAGCGGGCAACAACACTGCCACCGCAGTCCTTTGTTTATTGCGGCCTCGCAAGACCGCAGGCCGACGCCCAGGCAACAATGTCGGCAGAGCACCATCGGGCGCGGGCAACAGCTCGTCGGCTTGTGGTACGCGGCGATAGCCCGCATCGGCGAAAGGCACCGTCGCTTCATCGAAAAGAATCTCAGAGCGCCCATTGGCATACGCAAGCCCGGGCATGAGTTCTTTCACGCCAGACCTTCGACCGAATGCCGCACAACCGGCCCACGCAGTTGCGCGTTCGCACCGCTCCAGACGATTCCCAAAGTCCCGCCCGGGACGAAAACGCGCACCGGCGAGCTCACCAACCCGCGTTGAATTGCCACGACAGCCGACGCGGCAGCGCCGGTCCCACACGCGAGCGTCGCTCCAACCCCACGTTCCCAATGCCGGACACGCAGCGACTCGGTATCGAGCACCTGAACAAAATGCACATTAGTGCCTAAGGGAAACAACGGAGCTCGCTCAAATTGCGGGCCAAGCCGACGGAGGTCAATCTGTTCGACATCACTGACCAGAACGACGATATGCGGATTGCCAAACGAAAGATAGTCGAATTCCCAGGATCGCCCCTCAAGCATCAACGTGTGTGATGCCAAAGAATCAGTCAGCAAGCGCGGTGGTCCCAAATCGATCTGCACGGTAAAAGGCGCCTCGCGGGAGATAATCTCGCCCACAATCAGCCCGGCGAGCGTCTGCATGGTTATTTTCGTGCCGTTTTCTTCGAGCAGATAGCGCACCGCACAACGCGCCCCGTTGCCGCACATCTCTGGCTCGCTTCCATCTGCATTAAAAATTCGCAGCTCCACATCCGCAAGCGAATCACTGATGGCGCGAATCACCAACAGCCCGTCAGCTCCCCCGAACGGCCCCTGGCGATCACACACGTACTGAGCTAATTCAGGATAAGCGACCGCATCGGACAAGATCCGCGCATCATACACAAAAAAATCGTTGCCAGCTCCGTCGTAGTAGGGCAAGCGCAACGCATTTACATCAAAACCAGGAAACATAAGGCGTAATCGCTTCGCCATAGGCGCGAAGCAGCCTGGCGCAGACTCCTATGTCGCCTTACTCGAGCGAGGCAGCAGACTAGCCGCAACTTCAGCAATGGTCATAGGTTTTGCCCACAGCACCCCTTGGGCATACTGGCACCCGACACTGCGCACGAGTTCCAATTCAACGGGACTTTGAATCCCCTCCGCAACCACTGGCAACTGGAATCCCGCAGCGAGCTGAACCACCGCGCGCAAGAGCGCGCGCTCTGATTCATCATCAACCCCTGCATCGATAAAGCGGTGATTGACCTTGAGCGAACTCAATTGCAAATCTTGCAGATGCCGCAACGACGAATACCCTGCGCCAAAATCATTCATCGACAAATGAATGCCAAATTCTTGTAGGCGCGCGAGGATACGCGTCGCCTGTTCACTTTTCTCTTGCAGATTACGCTCTGAAATCTCAAGATAGAGATTACTAGGATCAAAATCAGTCGCACGCAGCACATCAATGGTTGACTCAACAAAATTTGGTGCGGCTAATTCACTCTGGGCAATTTTCGCGCAAAGCCGTAGCCGAGCGGCCACGGGGATTTTGGCGTACAATCCGGTCATTTCTTGACAAGCCTGACGCAGCATATAGCGACCAATGGTACGAATTGCACCAGATTGTTCGGCGATTCTCATCAGCTCATCGGGATCAATCTCACCAAGCACCGCATGCCGCCAACGCACACAGGCTTCAAAACCATAAATCCGATTCGTCGCTAATTCGATAATCGGTTGATAGAGCGTATATAATTGTGTTTGCTCTTGGAGTGCCGTATGGAGATCATTCGCGAGCTGCACGCTATGATGCGCATTCTTCTGCATCTCTGGATCAAACACCACGTACCGGCCACGCCCCATCTGCTTAGCGGCATACATCGCGGTATCGGCATTGCGCATCAGCTCTTCCGCAGTCTCAGTTGCGCTCGGACCCAATGTGAGGCCGATACTCGAACCAATATTGACATTATGTTCTTCCCAGACGATGGGTTCAGCCAAGCTGGCAACAATAGCCTGGGAGAGCGCCTCGACTTGAGGCAACTGCGTGGGTGCCGCCACTAAAATTGCAAATTCATCACCGCCAAAACGCGCCACTAGATCGTGCTCACCGACTAAGTCTTGCAGCCGACTCGCAACGGTGATCAACACACAATCACCAGCAGCGTGCCCATACGTGTCGTTGACGGATTTAAATAAGTCTAAATCGATAAACAAAACCGCGAAGCTCTCAGACGCAGCGAGCGCTTCAGGAATCATCTCACCTAAGGTGCTGCGGAACAGGTTGCGATTCGCGAGCTTGGTCAAACCATCGTGGGTCGCCTCATAATTGAGGCGAAGTTCAACATCTTTCTTCTCAGTAATATCTCGCAACATACACACGGTAATATGCCGAGAATCGTCATAGATCTTCGAGATAACGATATCAGCCCACCGCTGGGTGCCATTGCGCTGCACAAAGTTGCGTTCGAACTGCAGCGATGCATCTTTCCCCCGAATAAAATCGATAAATTCATCACGATATTCACCGATGATATCGGCATTCTTATCGCCAATAAATTCTTTTAAATACGGATTCCAATCGATAATAGTGCCATACGTGTCGATCGTAGCGATCCCTAAGGGGGCACAATCCATAACAATCTGACGAAAAGCAGCGGTCGCAGCCAGCGCTTGCTCAGCAGTCTTTCGGGCAAGTTGATCGGCAGCACGCTCCCGCTCTAAAGCTTCGCGGCGATCCATGTCATCGGCGCGCTGCCGCAGATTTTCACTCATCCCTTGTAAAATCAAAATAATCACGAATAACACGAAGAGACATGTGCACCGAGTAATCCACTGCTGTTGCAATTGACTATTATAATGCTCAATTAACAAGAAATCCATCTCGTCAGCGGTTCTGTCGAGTAGGACATTCAGCTCGCTATCAGCGTGAACGAGCAAGGTCAGCAGCTGTCGAGATTCGGCTCCTGCGGCGTTGCCGGTATCTTGGTTCTCGACGATCTCTCGGATCAAAGCAATCAACGGGTCGATCGCGCGATGGATACCTTGCGCATTATTGTGCGTTGGATCCAAAATCTGATAACGAAGTCGGCCAACCACCACGTAATATCCCGAGATATTTTCGAGCGTTTCAGCAACCTGATTGACGTCAACCGCTTCGCTCACGCGCTGGTGAAACGAGAGTTGGTTGTGTTCGCGCAAGCGCATCGTCATCGCGTAGAGTTGATCGCGGAGCATCGGCATATCATCGACTTGAATACCGGCCAAAATTCTGACCGGACGATCGCTATCGTTAAGCACTTCGCTCGAGCTTAAAGTGAGCATCGAGGCTCGATTCGCCAAGCTCAACAACTGATTGGCACCAGCCGAATTCGGATGCTTGCGTAATGCCGCCCATTCCTGAGCTACGTGCTGCCAAGCACGGCGTGTCGCACGGTCGGCACCGCTCTGCACGGTTAGCGCAGCATGCAAGCATCGTGTGACATCCTGGGCCCGCAGCGCTTGCGCATCTCGAGGCGCAACGAGCAACGCGTCGCGATAGGCGACCAGCGCTGCAGGCATTTCGACTATCGGCCGCATCAACGCAGCTGCATGACGCTCTTCATGAACTGCGACCAGATCCATCGCGCTGTGGTGCAAGGCAAGATACGCACCAGCACTATATGGAACCAGCAGGACACATATGCCCAGGGCCACATTGACAAAAAACCATTTGTTTGCGCGGGTCAAAAACGTTGCAGAAATAGCCTCCAAGCGCTGCAAGGCACGCTCAGTCCACGGCTCCGGGGCATACATGCTCCTTTGCCGCGGATCGGGCATGAATTTCGCCTGAAACCACGCTTGAACTCGACCCGCCAATGAGGATATTCCGTTCACGGCAACCCCTTGAGAGGGCATGTGTAGCGCACAGCACTCTTCTCAGTATTAACGGCAAAATTGCTCAGAAATCTGAGAAGCGCGCGGCAGCTATTCCCCATACCCCAGCCGACTACAGGGGGTCTCGTAACAGGCGCAACATCGGCTGCTGGAGCGTGCTATTCGTAGCAAGCAGTGACGCTGCACCGAGCTGCCAAGCGTCACCCTCGAGGGTGGCAACCACGCCTCCAGCTTCACGAACTATGAGCACTCCGGCCGCGACATCCCAGGGCTTCAAATCGAATTCCCAAAACGCGTCGAAGCGACCGCATGCAACCGAAGCCAAATCTAAGGCAGCAGAACCATCGCGCCGCACCGCCTGTGCTTCGCACGAAGCGCGCACGAAGTTCTGCATATTGCGCTCACCGTGACCCGGTAAAAAACCTGTGCACACAAGTGCCGAGCGCACCTCCGCAGTTTTCGCAACCGTGATGGGCTGACCATTGCGCGTTGCGCCGCGACCCAAGCCAGCCGCAAATATCTCATTGAGCATCGGCGCATAAATCGCACCAGCGACAAGCTGACCTGCTTGTTCGCAGGCAACCGAGACGCAAAATACCGGATAGCGGTGAGCGTAATTCGTCGTACCATCGAGCGGATCGATAATCCACCGTTCGTCATTCGAACCGTTCGTCACACCGGTTTCTTCGCCCAAAATGCTGCTTTGCGGGCGCAATTCATGCAGCCGTCCGACAATCAACGCCTCGCTGGCACGATCCGCATCGGTCACCAAGTCACGAGCGTGTTTTTCCTGAATATCGCGCGGGGCGTCCAAACGCTCGCGCAACAAGCCACCGGCCTCCTGCGCCAAACTAACAGCAATCTCAAGTACATCCATTTCGATCGTGAACCCCTACTTTTCTAACGCAATGCGTTGGCGTGACAAGGCCAACTCAGCCTCTGCCAACAGGTCGTCCACCGACATTGTCCGCCTAGAAGCAATCGCACTGCCAATCATTACGCTGACTTCGTAGACTTCCCGATCCAACTGAATGGGCGCCTGGAGCAACATCATCACGCGTCGTACAAGCGCCTGAATTTCGAGTAAATCATTGATTTCTGGCTGAATCACGACAAAATCGGCACCGATACATGTGACGGTATCATGAGCACGAAAAACTTGGCGTAAGCGATGTAAAAATGCCTGCTCTAATTGTTGACGCAAGTCCGGCGCGAGAATTTTTTGCGTCTGGAGCGTGAGGGTATGCAGCGCAAACAGACGCCCATCGCGGCGCATCGCTAAAAGCAACTGCCCAACGCGATCATAAAACACCAGCCGTGATGGAAAGTCCGCATTGAGTTGTTCGCGTTCTTCTTCCGCAAGTCGCACGCGCTGATCGCGGGCTATTTCCGAAACGCCGAGGACATTGCCCTCATAAATAACCGGGGCAATATCAACCCGAAGACGCAGCTCCCCTTCACTTGAAGGGACCGCAAGCTCAAAGGCGCCCTGTTTGCCGCGGTACGCCTCCGCGAGGGTTTCCTGAAAAGCAGCAGACTCAACGACCTTGTCCCAAGACGCCATGGTTCGCAAACGCTCCGAAGCAGCATTCTGGACCGCAATGTGCCCATCAGCATCATAAAGCGTCACCGCGTCCGCATGATGAGCAAACAGCGCCAGAAAGCACGTCTCGAGAGTTTTCAGCACAATACGTAGCTGCGCTGAAGCCGACAGAAAAATTCACTACCCACCGAAGTGTTATCGACGGGGAGCGCGGCAAATTTTACTTCTGGTGCATCGCCATACTGCCGATTGCTCCCGCTAATACCACACAAAGCGTACCGATGCTCGTCAATACGAGCACCCGTGGAGCTGGGGCTTGCCGTCGCGCCAATGCGTTAGCCGCCATATACAGCCCCCAGCCAACCAGGGCCAGCACGATATGGAGCGGCGAAATCCGGAAACCAGCCGCCATCAGGAAGCCACCCAGAAGAATTTGGAGCGTAAGCACGTAGAGAGTAAGTCGCCGGCCCGGCAAACGCCAAACGAGCGTTAGTGCTGCGAGTAAGGCGAGGAGACCAACAAACAGATGTGCAGTAAGTACGGAAGCCATTCGCAGTCATTTCGCGTCTCACCCCAGCAGGTCCGCTGATGGTTGACACAGCGACCGCGACCACAACGGAAGCCGTCTTAATATTTTCCGAAGAATTAACCCGCATTGCGTGTTCAGGTGGGGGGATTAAAGCTTTGGCTACACACTTAGCTCAGCACATCGAAGCGGCGGTGTTAGTCGAAGATGCCGAGTGGCGTCATCTCGCCCTCTCCGGTGCAACTGGTCGCACGGTTCCTGCCTCGGCACGCGATCTGCTCGGGAAAGGTCACACGACCGCCAGCGGTGCGATGCATTTTTCGTTGCCAGGCAATCGCGAAGGCATCGCATTCCCAATCAGAGCAGGCGATTCGCTGTTGGGACGCTTATCGATCTTCCCTGATCAGACGCTGCGCGAAACCGATTCGGCGTTCGCCCGCCTAGCGGCAACCAGCCTCGCGATCGAACTCTCGCGCGAACAAGGCGGCAACAAAAATCGTCGCAAGTCGTTTTGGGATCGACTTCTCGCCCGTGCGTATGAAGATCCGATTGAAGCCAAAGACGACGCGACCTCACGCGGTATTACGCTTGCGAGCGGCTATGTCGCGGTAGCGATTGAAGCCGAGGGGCTCGACGAAAATTCCGCAACGTCAAAACACGCTGATTTGCGCCGTATTTGCCTCGAGGCACTGCGCAGTAGCAGCGCTGAGATTGTCGTCGTGGAGCGAGGGAGCGGCTTTGTCTTCCTGTGCCCCGCACCGCTGGAAGTTGACGTCGCGAACACCCGTACCGCCGCCGGGCTCATTCCCCGCATCGCGAGCAAGACGCTCGTAGGGGCGAAACTCGTCGGAGGCGTGGGCCGCTACGCCGATGCGATCGACGCGGCGCGCACCGTCGAAGAAGCGCGCGAGGCAATGTTTATTACCCGCCGCCTCTTTGGAATCGGTCGCGTCATTACCCACGAAGAACTCGGCATATACCCATTTATTTTACGGGGTGCAAGTTCGCGTGAAGACTGGCATCGCCTCAGCGAACACATTCTCGAAAAATTACGCAGCTACGATGCGAAACACCAAACCGAATTGATCCGCACCCTCGCGCTGTATTTTACAGTAGGTCAAAACGTAAAGACGGCAGCAGCGGAATTAAATGTCCATCGCCACACCGTCTTTTACCGTCTGCGGCAAATAGCCGAAATTAGCGGACTCAACTTAGACTCTCCGCACGACCAATTAACCCTCCGTGCTGCTATCGCGATTGATACACTCTATGCCTAATAAAAAGAATAACCAGGCCGCCATTGATCGCATTCGAACTCAAGCCCAGGCCGCGGGCGTACGTCAAATTCGTCTCTTTTTTGCCGATGTGCTCGGGGCGAGCAAATGCATCGTCATTCCGCTCGCCGACCTCGATAAGGCGCTCAACGGTCAGGTCACGTTTGACGGTGGCTCGATCGACGGTTTTGTCCGTGATCAAGAAATCGATATGATCTTGCGCCCCGATCCAAGCACCTTCGCGCTCTTGCCGCGGATCGACGGCGCGGTGCCCGAAGGCCGTCTGATTTGCGATATCGCCATGCCCGACGGCGAACCGTTTGAAGGTTGCCCCCGCACGACGTTGCGACGCATCCTCGACGATGCCGCCGAAATTTTGCCCAACTTACGCACCGGCATCGAGGTCGAGTTTTATCTCTTCGACGCGCTCACCGACGATATTCCGCGTACCGATGATGTCGCTTCGTATTTCGATGTCTCGGTCAGTGATCGCGGAGAAATGGCCCGCACGGCGATCGTCAACGCCCTTGAAGACATGGGTATCGCGATTTCTGCAGCGCACCACGAGCATGCCCCCGGACAGCACGAAATAGACCTCAGCGCGACGAGTGTCCTCAGCGCCGCCGACCAGCTCTTTACCCTGCGCCTGGTCGCCAAAAGCGTCGCCGCGCGTTTTGGCATCCATGCCACATTTATGCCGAAACCGATCGAGAATTCGGCCGGGAGCGGTCTGCATTTTTATTTCCACTGGGGCACCGATCGCCCGCAACACGCCGAGCCTCCATCGCCCGAACCAACCCCGCCCGATTTCCCGCTAGAACCCAGTGCCTACGCGCTCGACGAGCAGCTCGACCTCGACGCACAAGAACTCCAGGCGTTTCTGCATGACCGGCATGAAGAACCGGATGAATGCCTCTACGGTGTCGGCGGCTTGCTCGCTCACGCACTAGCGTGCACAGCCATCTGCAACCCCTTGGTCAATTCGTATAAGCGCTTAGTCACCGCTTGGGATGCGCCGGTGTATACCGTCTGGTCCCAACGCAGCGCAAATGCCCTCGTCCGTCTCCCCAACACCACCGGGTCAATCAAGCTCGAGATGCGCAGCCCCGACCCGGCCTGTAATCCTTACCTCGCGCTCGGCGTTCTTGTCGCGAGTATGGTCGATGGCTTCCGCACCAAACAATTGCCAGGCGCGGCGCTCATCGGTAACACCTACGAGCTGACCGCAGAAGAAAAAATCGAGCGCGGCATCCGCCACCTGCCCAAGTCGCTGCGGCAAGCCCTCGACGAACTCGCCCACGATACCGTCATCCGTAACGCCCTCGGTGACCACATCTACCACGCTTTCCACGATGCAAAAATCCGCGAATACGAAGCGTACCGCCGCGCGGTCCACCCCTGGGAACGCAAAACCTACCTGCGGAGGTATTGACCCTCGCAGGCCAAGCGGCAACGAAAAGGGGCAGTGCACCCGCCCAAACAACCTCCACGCACTGGAGCCTCCAAACCCTGGAGCCTCCAGTGCGTGGAGGTTGTTTGGTGAGATTTCTTGGCCGCAAGCAAGATCTGCTGAAGCTTGAGCAGCTTTGGGCACGTTCCAGCGCACAATTGGTGTTGATGTATGGCCGTCGACGCATTGGCAAAACCTACTTGCTCCAAGAGTTCATTACGGGCAAGCAGGCAATCTTTTACCAAGCAACTCAGCAGGCAGCCGAAGTAGAGCTCGCGGCGTTCTCGGACTTCGTACGCTCACTCCTGCGTTTGCCTCCCGGGGTGAACTTTCCAAACTGGGAAGTCGCTCTTGAGGCCCTGAGCGACTACGCAACGGGTAAACGCTTAGTTGTCGTCCTCGATGAATTTCCCAACCTCTGCGAATCAACCAAAGGCCTCCCCTCGCTCATCCAACGCTGGTGGGATCACAAAGGACGGCACTCGCACATCATGCTGATCTTGTGCGGGTCAGCACAGACTTTTATGAACGAATTGGATATGCATGCGGCCCCCTTATACGGACGATTTACCGCACGCTTAGGTGTCCAACCGTTGTCGTATCGTGAAGCAGCAGAATTTGTCCCGGACCTCTCGAGCGAAGAGAAAGCCTTGGTCTATGGCTTATTAGGTGGAACGCCTTTTTATCTCGATCAGTGGGAGACACAAGCTTCGTTTCGCGATAACGTCATGCGCTTATTTGGCGACTCGCTGAGTGCCCTCATTGACGCACCCGATCGCATGTTGACGACAACCTTGAACGATGCTCGCAGCGCGTACCGTGTTCTCCAAGCCGTCGCATTTGGAAAGACACGCTGGGCCGAGATTCGCGATTTTGCAAAAGTCCACGATCGCGCGATTACTCAGCTCGTGACGATAGGCTTGCTCGAACGCCGCGTACCGATTACCGAAGATGCGCTACGTTCGCGCCGAGTACGCTACCGAATTCCCGACCCGAATCTCCGCTTCTGGTTTCGATTTATTCTCCCTCATCGCAGTCAAATTGAGCGGGGGCTTGGTCGTGGGGTGGTTGAGTCGCAGATTCTGCCCCTGCTTGATGATCATATGGGGCAAGTCTATGAGGACATAGCGCGCGAATTTGCCTATGAATTAGTCACTAATGGCGTTCTCAGCGCAGACGATGTCGGCTATTGGCAATCGTCGGATGGTCAAAACGAAATCGATATTGTCGGTGCGCAGAACCATCACCCGACATTTTATGGCACCGTCAAATGGCAAAAACAGCCCATCGATCAGCGCGTCATCGCCAATCTCGAAGGCCACATTCAAGCGCTGAATCTGAATCTCGACGTGCCTCGCCTGATTATTGGCCGAAATGCACCGGCTCCCATTACCGCACCACTTACCGCAGGTTTCGGCGCAGATGATCTCTATGGCTCGATTGAAACCGCCGCGGCGTCCTTACGAGTCCAATTAGCGCGGTAATCATCGCGTAGCCCCTCCAGTAACACGCGATGCTCGAGCTGGTGCAAGCGCGCGTCGAGCTGCTCGCGCGATTCGTCGGGGCGTAGTGCGAGCGGGGCGCGGGCGAGGATGCGGCCTCGGTCGGCGTCTTCGGTCACGGCGTGCAGCGACGCGCCGATCCAGCTGGCTCCCGCCGCCAGCGCGTCATCAACGGCGTGCGCACCGCGAAACGCGGCTTGACTCGAGCCATCGGGCAAGGTGACGCGCTCAGCCCGCGGATCGAGCGGTAAGTACGCCGGGTGGATGTTGTAGCACGCGGGAAAAGCGGTGACAAATTCCAGCGGCAAGAGATGCATCCAGCCGAGCAACAACACCAGATCAGGCGCGGCGGACGCAACCGCCGCAATCACCCGGGCGTCAAACTCGGCGCGGGTTTCGCGGCCGCGCTCCCAGACCAAGGCCTGGCTAGCGATCCCCACGCGCTGTGCACGCTCGAGGGCGAAAGCGTTGCGACGGTTGGTCACGAGACTCACGATATCCAGCGCCAGATTCCCCGAAGCAGCAGCATCGATGACCGCTTGAAAATTCGATCCATTGCCCGACGCACAGACCACCACCCGAGGTCGGGTCGGCGCCGGTGAGGCCTGCTGCGCCACAATAGCGCCACCCAAAAAAGCGCGGATCGCCGGCAAGGCGCTCGCCTTGACCCCCGGAATCAGCGCGCGTCGATAGCCCCGCTCGCGCAAAGAAAATAAGGCCGCCAGCAACATCGTCAAGCGCGTCGCCGCCAGCTCACCATCAAGGTGGAAGGGGCCGACGATGCCACGATCGCCCTCGCCATGATAGCCGGCACAACCAAGCAACTGCGGCACGCCCACCGCGGGCGCCTCGGTCTTGCGCTCGATCAGCCAGCCTCCCCCGATCGACAGAGCAACCCCGAGGGTCGTGCCTAAATCGGCCTCGACGCGCGCGAGCTCGCGTTCAGCCAGCGCGTGGAAGCGGTGCGGCACGAAGCCAGCTTCGTCGACAACTTCGAGGGCCTCGTGCAAAGGCTGCCAGGCGATGCACGCGTCATCGAGCGTCACCGTGAGATCAAGGCGTTCCTCGCTCACGCTGGGTTACGCCGCTGCTTCGATCCGAACGATCTCGTCGCCATCGGCCCGAGCCACCACGCGGCCAACCACTTTCGCCCCTGGGTAGGCGCGCTCAGCGGCGGGCCCATCGGTCGCCGGGACGATCAGCGTATAGCCAATGCCCATATTAAAGGTGCGATATTGTTCATGCGCACTGAGTTGGGCACGGCGCACGATCTCCTGGAAGATCGGTGGAACGCTCCAGGTCGTAGCGTCGAAAATAGCGGCTGTGCCTTCAGGCAAGGTGCGCGGCACATTCTCTAGCAAGCCACCACCGGTGATATGCGCCATCGCTTTGATGTTGACCGATTTTTCGAGCGTGCGTACAGCCGCCAAATACGAAGGATGCGTCGCCAACAGCGCATCGAGAATCGTCACTCCCGGCGCGCCGGGAAGGGGCTGGTCGTACTCAGCTTCCGCAAAAACCGCGCGGGCCAAAGAGAAGCCATTGGTGTGGAGTCCGATAGCGGGGAGGCCAACGATCACATCGCCGGGCTGGACATTGGCCGGATCGGGCACCTTATCCCGATCGACAATGCCGACGATCGTCCCGGCGAGATCGAAATCTTCCTGAGCGTATAATCCCGGCATTTCCGCGGTTTCGCCACCGAGCAAAGCCATGGTATGGGCACGGCAGGCACCCTGGACGCCACCAACCAAAGCGCCCGCGACTGCTGGATCGAGCTTGCCGACCGCCAGATAATCGAGAAAGAATAACGGAGTCGCATTGGTCACCAGAATATCGTTGACGCAATGATTGACCAAATCGGCCCCGACGGTGTCGTAGCGTTTCGCCCGAGCCGCCAACACGATCTTCGTCCCGACGCCATCGGTCGAAGCGACTAAGGCCCGATGGTCGTCTTCCGGCAAAGCGAAGAGGCCACTGAAGCCACCGATCGCGCCTAACTGGTTAGGGTGACGCCATTCCGACGTGACCTCGCGGTATTTCGCCACCGCAGCGTTACCGGCGGAAATATCAACGCCGGCGCGGGCATATGCATCACTCAAAGGGGGTCAACTAGCCGAGGAGTCTTGTCACTGTACATCGCACGGGTAGCATTCGTTCCATTGCTTCGAAAGGCATGCCATGCAGCTTCGTTCATCCAACGAATCACCGGTCTCGATTGAAGCCGGTGCCCTGATTCTCCCGGTCTTCACCGACCTCGCCCTCAATGGCCCTGTGGGAACCGTTGAAAGCGCGTTGGGTGGAGCGATTGCCAAGGTCTTCGCCGAGAAAGAAATCACCGGCAAAACCGGCGAAGTCGCCCTCTTCCGCAGCGAAGCCACGAAGAGCCCGCGCATCTACGCTATCGGCCTGGGCGACCGCAACAAGCTTGAAGCCAAGGCCCTCGCCAAGTGGGCGGGAGCAGCAGTCCGCCAACTCGGCAAGCGCGCGGTAAGCGATTTCGCCTTCGTCGTGCCGGCCGAGATCGCCGATCAAAGCCTGGCTGCAGCCTTCATTATCGAAGGCGCGCTCACTGCGACGCTCGACACCACCCTTTACCGCAGCGAGCCCGAGAAAGTCATCAGCCTCAAGAGTATCACGCTTATTGGCAGCGACACCGCCGCGCTCGATGCCGGCGCGGAGCGTGGTCGCATCATCGGCGAAGCGATCAATCTCGCCCGCACCTTGGCGCTCACCCCTGCGAACGACATGACGCCGACCATCCTCGCCGAACGCGCGCACGAAGTCGCCAAAGCGCCTGGGCTCAGCCTCGAGGTTTTGGATGAAGCCAAGATGCAGGCGCTGGGCATGAACGCTCTCCTCGGTGTGTCTCAAGGGAGCGCCCAGCCCGCCACGCTGATGGTCTTCAGCTATACCGGCGACCCAAGCAGCAGCGAAAAGCTCGCGCTCGTTGGCAAAGCGATCACCTTCGATTCCGGCGGGATTTCGATCAAGCCGGCCGACCGGATGCATGAAATGAAGTATGACATGTGCGGTGGTGCGGCGGTCATCGCGACGATGGGTGCCTTAGCGGCATTGAAGCCCAAGATCAATATTCTCGGGGTGATTCCCTCGAGCGAAAACCTGCCTGGACCCACCGCGACCAAGCCGGGTGATATCCATAAGGCGATGAGCGGCAAGACGATCGAAATCATCAATACCGATGCCGAAGGGCGCTTGATTTTGGCCGACGCCTTGCATTACGCCAAAACCCTCGGCGCGACGCGGATCATCGACTGCGCGACCTTAACCGGAGCGTGCGTTATCGCGCTCGGGCACGCCGCGAGTGCTGCGATCAGCAACGACGATGCATTCGTGCAGCGGTTCCTCGCGATCGCGAACAGCACCGGCGAACGTTATTGGCAGATGCCGCTTTACGACGACTATAAGGAAGACGTGAAGAGCAGCATCGCCGACTTGCGCAACTCGACTGGGCGCCCGGCGGGCACCTTAACCGCCGCAGCCTTTTTGCAGGCCTTCGTCGGCGACACTCCGTGGATTCACCTCGACATCGCCGGGACAGCGTACACCGACGACAACGGCCCAGGACTGGCCAAGGGCCCCACGGGAGTTCCCGTTCGCGCGCTGGTCAACTACGTGTTGAGCGCAGCTGGAGCGTAACAGGCCACCGATATTTCGGCAGTCTTGAGCTCCTGGATCCAGGAGCTCAAGACCCACGCTGCCGGTAAGCTCATCGCACTCGGTTATATTCCGCCTTGCAATTATGACATGTCGTGTCACATTTGCATGGATGTATTGCCTTCAAACTCGACTGGGTCTTAGGCCATCAGATGATCTGGCGGCTGATCAGACGAGGATTGATCGGCAGCCAGGTTGTGTTTTAAGGCCCCAATGCCAAGCGTGCGCTCGGTACCAACTACGAAGTCCTGGGTAATCGCGGGTCGAAGCGCCTCACGTAGCTCCATAATAGTGCTAAGGCATTCGTCATCTGACCGGTTCACAAACAAGAGGCCACGTTTTTCTTTGCGAAATACTTGCGCTACCTCAGGTCGTTGCTCAGCCATTTGACCTAACTTCTTCAACAGCTTATCTGCATCCGAGCGAGCAGCTTCGCGTAAACCGGACCGACAATAAAATAAAACCGGGTAGTCGGTTACGCCATGTTGCAATAACGCTGGTATCGGGGAACCCGAGCGACTGCTTTCACGGTTGCCTGAGGAACCCTGAGACTCGTCATCACTAGCCAGACTATCGCTAGATTGAGCCGTGTGTTGACGCTCTCCGAGATCGGAAGATCCGCTTGCGAATCTGAGCGCTTTGGTCTCAAATGCGCGAGGAGACTTCAGCATCTCATTTTCATATTGCTCGGCAACGATCGTTTCTAGCTGTCGCGCTAAAATCTCCGAGGCAGATTTCACTCGACCATTGAGCAAAACCGCATCATCACCGCTCATGCCAATCTTGATTTTTTGTTCCGTTCGTTCAATATATGTGCCAGCATCTACCCGCGAATACGTCACGACTGGGAACAAGGGGTGCTTCAGACAAGAAAGTGCTTTCGAATTTCTTTCCTCAAGCAACTTTACCGCGTGGTCAATAATCTGATTGGGATCAAAACTGACCCGAGTCATAAGTTCCCCAACATGATTGCTGCGGAAATGAATGGAGCAATGGTCTGCGTACGCATTCGAATGAAACCGTGATCCCTCAAAACAAAAAAAGCGCCAGCCCTATAGGCACGCTCTCTTACTCTGTAACCAAGCAGTGATGATGGCAAGGGGGATAAGAGGCATCCGTGCCTACGCATCCTTGCTTCCTCATGGCATTATGCCTTACGGCTCATGAACCCGCTAGGGCACAAAGGTCAAGATTCAGCCAGGAAATGAGCCCCCAGGCTTCGCCCTTGACGCTAGGGAACGAGCGGCCATGCGATTGCTGGATGCCTGGACCCAACTCAAACCGGTACAACGCCACACGTTTTTAGCAAGCTTCCTCGGGTGGACGCTCGACGCATTCGATTTTTTTCTGCTGCCACTGCTCGTCGTCAAAATAGCGGACGATTTTCATGTCGGCATACCCGCGCTGCTCGGTGCGGTTACCAGCACCCTCCTGCTGCGACCCGTCGGGGCGCTGATCTTTGGCCTGCTGGCCGACCGATTCGGGCGGCGCGGGCCGCTTATGCTCGATATCTTGCTTTTTGCCCTGTTCGAATGCGCCAGCGCCTTCGCACCGAACCTCGCCGTGTTTATTGTGCTGCGCGCGCTCTTCGGGATTGCGATGGGCGGCGAATGGGGGCTCGGGGCCGCGCTCGCGCTCGAAACACTGCCCAGTGAATCGCGCGGGCTCTTCTCGGGCATTTTGCAACAAGGCTACTCGTGCGGATTTCTGCTCGCGACCCTCGCGGTGTGGTTACTGCTCAATCATATCGGCTGGCGCGGCATGTTTTTGGTCGGCGCGCTGCCGGCACTGCTCGTCGGATATATCCGCCACAACGTGCCCGAATCGCCAGCGTGGCTGGCACGCGAGAAATCCGTCACCAAGACCCCGCCTTTTCCGCTGTTCAGCAATTTCCGCAAACATTGGCCGCTCTATCTCTACGCCATCGCGTTTATGACCAGCTTCAATTATCTCTCGCACGGAACCCAAGATCTGTATCCGACCTTCTTGGAGAAACAACGCGGGCTCGACCTCAATACCAGAACGCTGATGAACGTCATCAACAGCCTCGGCGCCATCATCGGCGGGGTAGTGTTTGGGGCAATTTCGCAGCGGATTGGGCGCCGCAAAGCCATTGGCATCACCGTTGCGCTGGGGGTTTGTGTCGTCCCGTTGTGGACCTTAGCACCCACACTCCCCCTACTGGCTTTAGGCGGATTTCTCGTGCAATTTTGCGTGCAAGGCGCGTGGGGCGTGATTCCCGCTCACCTCAATGAACTCTCGCCAGCCGACGCCCGCGCCTCGTTTCCCGGGATGATGTACCAGCTCGGCAACTTTCTGGCAGCCGGAGCCGTAGTGCAAGAAAGCATCATCGCAGCACAGTATTTCCCCTTACCAAACGGCGGGAGCAACTACGCACTCGCGCTAGCCGCCATCACTACGGTCGTCTTTCTGCTCGTGGGCCTACTAACCGCATGTGGCCCAGAGCGCCGGTCGGCTGATTTCACGAAGGAAACTGCGGACATCGCATGAGCACACCCTCAACACCAACCTACGTCGCCCTGATTCCGCGCAGCATTCTCTTCGGCAACCCAGAACAAACCGGCGCGCGGATCTCGCCCGACGGCCAGATGCTGGGCTACCTCGCCCCCCACGACGGCGTGCTCAACGTCTGGGTTCGCAACCTCGACGGCAGTAACGCCCGCCCCATCACCCACGACACCACGCGGCCGATTCGTAGCTTCTTCTGGCAACCCGGTGGCCGTGGAATTATCCACCTCCAGGATCAAGGCGGCGATGAGAATTTCCACGTCTACTTGACCGACGTGACCAGCGGAATCACGCGCAATCTGACGCCGTTTGCCGGCGCACGCGCTGATATTCTCGCGGTCGAACGCAATTTTCCCGACGAAATGCTCGTTAGCATCAACGCCCGCGATCCGCAATATTTCGACGTCCATCGGATTGATTTCCGCACGGGCGATATCACCCTCGATGTAGAGAACCCCGGCGACGTGGCCGGCTGGACCACCGACAATCAGCTCCAGGTACAAGTCGCCCACGTGATCCGCCCCGATGGGGGTACGACCTTACGGCTGCGGCAACCCGACAAGAGCTGGGCAACCTTGCTCGAAGCCGAGCCCGAGGATGTGCTCGATGCCCACGGTTTTGACCAGACTGGACGCTTACTCATCGTATCGTCGGTTGAGGTCAATGCCGCTCGGCTCTTAGCCTATAACCTGGAAAGCAAAAGCTTCGAGGTCATCGCGGAAGACCCGCACTACGATGTCAGCGGGGTCATCACCAATCCGAAAACCCACGAAATCGAAGCGGTCTGCTTTGAGCGCGAACGCAGCACCTGGAGTCACATTGCTCCCGCGATCGCTCAAGACGTAGAAGCCCTCAGCAAGGTGTCGCACGGCGATTGGCAGCTCGTCAGCCGCGATCTCGCCGATACCACCTGGACGGTGCAATTTGTGGTCGATAACGGCCCCTCAACCTTCTATCTTTACGATCGCAAGCGCCGCGACGCAAGCTTGCTCTTCACCACCCAACCGGCGCTCGAGCCCTACACCCTCGCCGAAATGCAGCCGATCTCGTACCCAGCCCGCGATGGCCTGACGATCCACGGCTACCTCACCCTGCCACCCCACAGCCACGGCCCGGTTCCGCTGATTTTGCTGGTCCACGGCGGCCCCTGGGCACGTGATTCGTGGGGCTACCGGCCGGATACCCAATGGCTGGCCAATCGCGGCTACGGCGTGCTCCAAGTGAACTTCCGCGGCTCAACGGGCTACGGGAAGGCGCATCTCAACGCGGGCGACCGCGAATGGGCGGGCAAGATGCACGATGATCTGCTCGATGCCAAAGCCTGGGCCATCGAAGCAGGCTATGCTGATCCCCAGCGCTGTGCTATTTATGGCGGGAGCTACGGCGGATACGCAGTCCTCGTCGCACTTGCCTTCACCCCAACCGCGTTTGCCTGTGGGGTTGATATCGTCGGCCCCTCGAGCCTGCTGACTCTGATCAACTCGATTCCGCCGTATTGGGCCCCGGCCTTAGCGCAATTCAAGCGGCGCTTAGGGGACCCCGCGGTCGACGAGCAATTCCTCCGCGACCGCTCGCCGCTCTACGCCGCCGACGCGATTGTGGCACCTTTGCTGATCGCCCAAGGCGCGAACGACCCACGGGTCAAGATCACCGAGTCAGATCAAATAGTCAAGGCGATGCGCGACAACGGCAAGCCGGTCGAATACTTGGTCTTCGAAGACGAGGGCCACGGTTTCGCCCGCCCTGAGAACCGCATGCGCTTCTACGCAGCCGCTGAAGCATTCTTCGCGACCCACCTGGGTGGCCGCGCCGAACCCCAGAGCTAACATCTGAGCCTTCTTCGCCGAGATAGATAGGGAGAGCACATCTCCCTCGTCCTTCCTCTCTGCGCAGAAGGCTACGCTATGTTCGTCAGTTTCACTCCGGGAATCAGACAAAAACTGCAAAAGATTGAGGAGCTGCAAGCACAACAGGCGGCTTTTTTCGCTGGCCAAGCCGTGGTTGAATTCGATCTGCAAGGGACCATTCTCAACGCCAATGAGCAATTTCTTGCCCTAAGCGGCTATACGCTGCGTGAGCTCGTGCAGCAAGACCACAAGCGCTTGCTCGACCCTAAGCAACGCACGGGCCCCAGCTCGCCGCGCTTCTGGCAGGCACTCCAGCAAGGCCAAAGCCAAAGCGACGAATATTATTTTGTCCGCAAAGATCAACGCGAGCTGTGGCTGCATGCAACCTATCACCCGATACTCGATCAGAATAAACGACCATATAAAGTCGTAGCAATCGCGAGCGATATCACCGAACGCCTGCACAACACGACGCTGAGCGAAGGGCAGATTGCCGCCATCAATCGGGCGCAATGCGTGATTCATTTCGAAACCGATGGCAAAATTTTATGGGCAAATGAGAATTTCCTCACGGCCTTCGGTTATACCAACGCCGATCTCCAGGGCAAAGATCATGGCTACTTTCTTGACCCGACCTACCGCACGAGCCCCGAATATCGCAATTTCTGGAATAATCTGCAGCGTGGTCAGTGCGCAACCAATGTGTATCGGCGAATCGGGCAAGGTGGGCGCGAAGTCTGGCTTGATGCCTCGTATGACCCGATTCTCGATCGCAATGGCAAAACGATTCGCATTGTCCTCTTCGCGATCGATGTCACCCAACGCCAATTACAGAATCTCGAAGTCAAAGGTTTGATGGATGCCGTCAACCGCTCGCGTGCGAGCGTGACGTTTGACCTACAGGGCACCATTATTGACGCGAATAGCAATTTTCTCGATATCCTCGGTTATAGCCTCAGCGAACTTCGTGGACGTCACCATCAGGTTCTCGTGGATGCAACACTCGCCGAGAGTAAAGAATACCAAGCAATTTGGCAGAGCGTGCATCAAGGGAAACATCATTCGGCGTGTTTGAAATATCGCAACAAACAAGGGAAAGATATTTGGGTTTCAGCCACCTATAATCCGATTTTTGGCAACGATGGTCGACCGTTCAAAATCGTGACCTTCGCTCGTAATATTACGCAACTCGTCGAACATCGTCACGAGCAAGAGCAGCTTATTCATACAACCTTAAACCGCATCGTGGGAGCCGTCAGCTCGGTCAACGAGCGTTCGGCCGTCGCTGCGAATGCCTCGGGGACGACTTCGGACACCGTCCAAGCCGTTGCCGCTGCTGCCGAACAATTAAGCTGCTCGATTCTCTCGATTAGCGATAGCATGACCTCTTCTCGTCAAGCCGTCGCCGAAGTGATCGAAGAGGCCAACCTCGCCGATAATTCCACGCAGCGCTTGCGCCTGCAAGCGAGCACGATGACGAGCGTGGTTGATTTAATCACCGATATTGCCAAAAGAATTAATCTGCTTGCACTCAACGCAAGTATTGAATCATCGCGTGCGGGCGTTGCCGGGCGTGGTTTTTCGGTCGTTGCCAACCAAGTTAAATCGCTCGCGCAACAAGTCTCGGCCGCGACAAATACAATCGGCGAAGAGATTTTACAAATGCAGACCGTCGCGAACGAAGTTGTCGATGGACTCTCTTCGATCCGTCAATCGATCGGTTCGGTTGAGGAAGCTGTTGTGCACACCGCTGATGCCGTCAAAGAACAAGGCGCCGTCACGCGCGATATCTCGGCAAACATGCAATCCGCCGCAAGCTCCATGGCGCGCATCACCACCAGTCTCGTCGATATTTTGCACGCAGTCGAACAAGCAAATCAATCTGCCCACGAAGGCAAAGAGCTCTATATTAGCACCATCGCCGACACCTCGATTATGTAAAAGGCCTTCTTCATAAAAAGAAGGCCTTTTACATAATCGACAAGCGTTGTGCTGGCTCTACGGAGTGGCGGGTTCGATCGTAACGGTTTTCATGACATCGCCTGGACGGATTTTACTAATCACATCGAGACCTTCAAGCGTATCGCCAAAAACTGTGTACTGGCCGTCTAAAAATGGTGCATCTTCCAGGCAAATATAAAACTGCGAGCCGGCCGAATTGATCTCGCTCGAACGCGCCATCGCCAATGTGCCTTTTTTATGCGGGCGCTTATTGAATTCAGCTGGTAAGCGATAACCGGGGCCGCCGGTACCGTCTCCATCAGGGCAGCCGCCTTGGATGACAAAACCCGGCTCAACCCGATGAAAGGTGAGGCCGTCGTAAAAACCGGCACGAGCCAATTTGACGAAAGCCGCCGCGTGGCGGGGCGCATCATCAGGGAAAAACGTCAGGACAATATCACCATGTTCAGTTGTAATGCGGGCTCGGTGGGTACGCACTTCCTTAAGCAAGGCACCCAGTTCTTTTTCGAGTGGTGGAAGGTAGTCAGGCATGTCTTTCCTTACTGAACAACAAGAGGGCATTTCTACAAAGGGAGCCTTGCGGATCGCGTAGCCCAGCACCTTGGTCTCGCTCAGCGCGACGATTTTTTCTGCGCGCGTTAAGCGCTTAAATGCGGCTTCTGCGCGCAACGCAGCCGACCGATCAGCCACGCACCAATACGCCAAGAGCTCACACGGCAAACGCGAGCGCGTATACCGCGCCGCTCGCCCGGTACGATGCTGCGCAACCCGCTGCGCTAAATTGCTCGTCCACCCGGTATAGAGTGACCCATCAGCACAACGCAAGACGTACACCACCGGGCTTTTGGGTTTTATCAAGATTGCGTCTGCATCTCTGCTTGATACTCCTTTGAGCCGATACTGAGGAAAAGGTCACTCGGGTAATCTGTGTAAGAGATCGTCGGACTTATTATAAGCGGCCAGACCTGTTTACATGCTTGGTCGCTCCTTTCATATAAAGGTATGACAAATGTCGCATTTTCAGAGCGCACACTCGTCAGAGCGTGTCGCAATTTTTATCGATGGTTGGAATTTTGCAAAAGCAACGTACGAAGGCCTCGGCGTTCGGGTTGATTTCAAGCGCTTACTCGGTGCTTTGACTGGTGGCCGCACGCTCGTTCGTGCGCTGTATTACATCGGCGAATGGACCGACGACGGGTTTGCGCTCTTGCAGAGCTTGCGCCGCGCCCGCTTAGTCGACGGTGGTGCCGTGTATACACCACCGGATCCCGCCGAAACAGAGCGCAAACGCGCACAACAACAAGGCTTCATTCGTATGCTCAACCGCAATGGCTATCAAGTGGTGAAGAAACCCGTCAAAGTCTTCGCTGACGGCAACACCAAAGCCGATTTGGACATCGAATTAGCGATCGATATGTTAACCCTCGCCGATCGTTGCGATCGCCAGATCTTAGTCTCGGGCGATTCGGATTTTGTCCCGGTGGTTCGTGCGGTCGGGATGCGCGGCGTGCGTGTGCAAGTTGTCGCAACGCAAACCCCCTTGGCGTATAATGCCAGCCCCGAACACCCGCGCTCGTTCCCCGCGCGCGCATCGGATGAATTGCTCGACGCAGCCGATGAATTCACCGAATTACGCGAATTAGTGCCGCATATCGTCTTACAAGAACAGCAGCAGCAACAACGCCGTGGCAATGGCAACCGTTCGATTGCGCCCAGCGAGCAGCTGACTGGACCAATCATGTTCGACGACGATCTCAGCCTCTAAACCGCTCGCCTCACAACAATCGTGCACAGCCTGTCTGATCCCTAGACAGGCTGTTTTTCTGCTATAACTCTGCGGCACTTCTGCCGATATTCCTCAAGACGGAGCGTTCTCTCGTACGGATGACGTAACTCGCTTTGAGGAGACCAGCACATGACTCACTCGCTAGAACGGGCGATTGCTGATGGCACCATTTCTGAAGAGGATGCCTATTACGGGCTTTCTTTTGAAGATTTGATTCGCTTAGAAGCTCGATACGGTGACGCGACGCTGCTTGTCTATTTGCGTTGCGGCAGCTTCGACGAATGCGAGATGATGAGCGTCAAGGATATTATCGATTGGCACGACGCCCCAACCCCGCGTCGTGCGCGTGGGCTCTGGTGGTATTACGAAAACATCCTCACGGTCACGCCGTTAGTGTTTGATCGCTAACAACGCGCCTTCCGCCGCACGTAAAGTTTCTTCTACCTGCGCATCGGTATGTTCGGTCGAGAGAAACATGACTTCGTTATAAGACGGCGCGAGCAAAATACCGCGCTCGCGCATCGCGTGATAATAGCGTGCGAATACCTCTGCTTTGGCTTCTTTTGCCTGAGTATAATCACGAATCGGGTCACCCGGGCGGAATTTAAAATCGACAATGCTCTCGAGCCACACCACCTGATACGGATAGCCGTAGCGGGTGAAGAGGCGCTGAAGACCTTGAGCCAGATATTCGGCACGGCGGCGCATCGTATCATAAAGCTCGGGTTGCCCCTCGAGCTCGTCTAAGACCGCATGTCCAGCCGCCACTGCCAAGGGGTGACCAGCATGCGTTCCGCCCGTAAAAACAGGTCCTTGCGGTGCCAAGCACGCCAACAAATCCGCCCGACCACCAAACGCCGCGATCGGTAAGCCACCACCTAATATTTTGCCGATCGTGGTAAGGTCAGGCTGCAAGCCCAAGCGACCTTGCGCTCCCCCCAAACCTAGTCGCAACCAGCTAATAACTTCATCGAAAATAACCAACGCGCCAGCCGCATGAGCGGCTGAGAGTACGCCTTCCAAAAACCCTGGAACAGGCAAAACCAAGCCCATATTCCCGACGACTGGTTCGAGCAAGACCGCAGCAATCTGCTCACCCTCGCAAGCCAAGAGCGCCTCGAGACTCGGCAAATCATTATAGGGCAACACATGCACATCGCGAGCGACCCCTGCGGGAATCCCCGCGGCCTGTGGGGCCGATGTTTCGGCGGAGGCACCGGCATCGAGCAGTGCGATGTCGGTGTGGCCGTGGTAATTTCCGCCGAAGCGCACCAAGCCCGACCGCTTGGTCGCGGCTCTTGCCACGCGCACCGCTCCCATCACGGCTTCGGTACCGGTCGTCGTGAACCGCAAGCGTTCCATCGAGGGCAGATGCCCGCGAATGCGTTCTGCTAAGCGAATTTCTGCGTGATGCGTCGATCCAAACAGCACACCGGTATCGAACTGCGCTTTAACGCGCTCGCTGCCCGGCATACGGTAGCCGAAAAGCAGTGGGCCATACCCCATCACATAATCGATATACGCCCGCCCGGTATGATCGTAGGCCAACGCCCCGGCCCCCGCTTGCTGAAAAAATGGCACGCCCCCGACCCGGCGCCCGGCGCGTACCGGCGAACTGGCTCCGCCGCCGAAAACCGCCCATGCTTGGGCCTCGAGCTCTTCTCCCGTCTGCATGCGGCGTTCTTCTGGTGAGTTCCAGGGCAACCTCGCTAGCACAGCGCAAGCATCAGCTATGGATCCAGCATTGCCCATCACCCCCGAGAGTAGGATTGATCTCCTCGTCGCCAGCTACCCCATCGCCCGCGAAGTGCTGACCGCATTCGGCTTGCAATGTAGCGGCTGCAGCGTGAGTAGCTCGGAAACCCTCGCTCAGGGCGTCGCGGCCCACGGCCTCAGTTTGCCACCGGTATTGCGCGCACTCGAAAGCGCCGTCAAAACTGGTCGCGTTCCGATTATCGTCGAATCCGAGCGCACTCCCGTGCGCCGTGCGCCCGGCCAGATCGCCGGGCCCCAAGCCCGCATTGGACACGTGATTCCGGTCATGTCGGGCAAGGGCGGAGTCGGGAAATCGTTCACCACCGCCTTACTCGCAGTCGGTTTGCGCCGACGCAATCTCCGCGTGGGGATTTTAGATGCGGATATTACCGGGCCGTCGATTCCCCGCTTCTTCGGCCTGCGCGAGCCCCTCGATGTCGTGCCGGATCCGGCCCAATTCGGTCTCGAAAAACCCCGTGGTCTCTTTGTACCAGCACGCACCCGCACGGCGATCGAAGTCGTCAGCTCGAATCTGCTCGTTGACGAGGAAGATAAAGCGATGATCTGGCGCGGCCCGATTGTCTCGGGGGTTATTAAACAATTCTTCGAACAGACGCTCTGGAGCGACCTAGACGTGTTGCTGCTCGATTTGCCGCCCGGGACCTCAGATGCGCCACTCACCGTATTGCAAGCCTTGCCCGTTACGGCGGTCGTACTCGTCACAATGCCCCAACGCTTAGCCACGATGATCGTGCGCAAAGCGGCGCGACTAATCGCGCAGTTGGATCGCAGCGTGCTAGGCGTCGTAGAAAACATGTCCACATTTACTGCGCCTGATACCGGTGTAAGCTACAACGTATTCGGGCCATCGTATGCTGAGGATGTTGCGGCACTTGCCGAAGCGCCCTTAATTGCGCGCTTACCGATTGACGCTGATTGGATGGATGCAGCCGAGCAAGGCGCGATAGAAACGATCAACGATGAGCGCTGCGATCAGCTCGCAGCGGCGTTTCTTGATCGTCTGGCCAAGCTCAAAAAACCAACCACGACGATTTCACTCCTCTAACAACGCGCGCGCTGAGAAGAATACTCCGTGCGCGCGTGCAAAACAGCGTTCTCCTGTCTGTTTCGAGAGGTATACGAGTGGCTGCGACCCTTTCTCCGGCTGAACTGGCTAGTCAAGCCCAGACACTACGCCCGGCTTTCAACGTGCCGACTCATCCTGAACTGATGCGTTATGCCGCCAATTTTTCTCGCGCAATCGGTGGCACGAGCCTGGTTGATCCGTGCATGCTTGCGGCAATTGTCGCGCGTGAATCCGGCGGGCAAAACGTGCTGCAATACGGGATGTCGCCCGGCCCGGGTTGCGGAGTTGGCTTGTGCCAAATTACCTCGGGGGTCGATTGGAGCAATCCCGCCACACCGGTGTACCCGGGTTTTGGTTTGCTGCTCGATATCGACGTGAATCTCCGCGTAGCGGCAGTCGCGTTTCTCGAACCACTGCTTCAACAATTTTCGGGCAACCACGCAGCCGCATTCGCTGCTTACAACGCCGGTGCAGGCGCTGTTCAAAACGCGTTACGCGCCGGACGCTCACCCGATTCGGTCACGACCGACGGCAACTATGGTTCTGATGTCATGAATCGCTGGCTGAGTTTCGTCGCCAGGTCACTGGAAAATAGCGGGAATTCCAGTGCCAACGACACGACCGACTGCACGCCAGCACAAGCAAACAACCGAGGCAACAGCAAGCCGCCCAGCGACGTGCAGTCAGACCTCAACGATAATTAGGCAATACTCATCGCTTCAGTGATGGGACGGCGTTCAAAAAAGACGTAGCGGAAATGCACTTTCATCGCTGTGGTGAATTCGGCTTCTTCAACCTTGGGTAACGCTTCAAAAATATTGGTACCAAGCAAGAGATTGCGACGCATGAGGATTTGCGAAAACGTCACGCTTCCCGGGGCAGGCAAGACTTCGCCACGCTGCACGGGGATAAACGGCGTATGACCGACGCCTTCCGTCGATGTGAGGGTGTGAACCACTTGAATTTCCGACGCGTCGCTGTAGACAAAATCAGCTTGGGTTTCTTCGATACCGCGTAAGAGGCTCGCCAGCTGATCCTGCGCGGTGGTTTGCCCTTCTTCGAGGTAGCTGACGTACTGACCACGCGCTAAATCAATCCCGAGGCTCATCACACCGCCAACGTTGTGAAGGTAGGGCGCTTGGACCCAGCGCACGGCTTGCGAATACGCGCGACCTTGCAATAAGGGACCGATACCGATACCCTGGCTTTGAATCACCAAAATTTCCATGCCTGGCACGTTTTGCGCCCAGAGCGCATCTAAACTCGCTAACAATTGTTTTGTCGCGCCTAAGGTATGTACAATCACGCTGATTCGCGGACGTGAAGCTGGCCAGGTTGTATGCTGACCCGCATAGCTGATCAGTTGTTCGCACACGCTTTGCGAGAACGCGAGTAATTGGCCATCGAGTTGTTCAGCGGGAATCATCCCGCGTTCAAATTCAAGGAGATGCGCGATATGGACACCGACGTACTCAAAACGCCAGCCGTGTTCGGCATTGAGGAATTTGGATAAATACGTCAATTTATCGCGATGATACATGCCGAGTTTGTGCGTCAAGTTCGTTGTAGCGCTCGTGCCGTGCATACGTAATGCGGCAACGACCTGCGGAACAAAGGCAACACGATATCCGGCCGCTTCAATGCGCAATGAAAAATCAACATCAAAAGCGAGCAGGTTCTCGTCAAAGTAGCCTAATTCTTCATAAATTGCTTTAGGAATCATCTTGGCCGGATACATATGCGCGTAGCAAAACACCATGCTGGCGAACTCATCGCGACGACTATAATTCAGCGGGAGCACGCCCTGAGCGTAGGGATTCCCTAAGGGTTGCAAATCTGCGTCGAGATAGGTTGCATGCCCCATCGCAATATCAACCGGATCAGCCGGATCAAAAATGCGACTGACCAGCGTTGCAATATGATTCGGCAGCAAAATATCGTCAGCGGAGAGCACAACAATATATTCACCACGGGCGTGTCGGATTGCCGCGTTGTGATTCTCAACCATGCTGAGCTGCGTATCGTTGACGTACACTTTGACACGCGGATCTTTACGGTACGCCGCCAAGACCTCAAACGTGTCATCGCTCGATCCGTTATCGCTCACGACGACTTCGATATTGGGGTAGCTCTGGGTCAAGACGCTAGTAATCGCATCATTAATATATTGAGCATAATTCAATGAGGTTATGCAAACCGAAACCAACGGTTGCTCATGACGAGAAATACGACGCTTCACCCGAATGCCTCCAACGGCCAGCTCTAAGTTATCAGTACCTACCACGTCGGAGAAAATGCACCAAAACTTTAGGGTATCTCGAAAAATAGGGAGTGATGGATTTGGTTTGGATTTTTCGTCGGATCAAGGAGCCAAAAGCCGCAGAAACGCAGAGCGTTTTAAGGGTTTTGGCGACGCAGAGTCGGCGGAAAAGACAAATCAAAGCCGTCGCTCACTATTCTTCGAGGTACCCTTTAGGGCAAGCACACATTGTCTCCACTACGCTGGGCTGGCAAAGCCGTCGTCCTTATTCCTTACCCCCAGTAGACGCTTGACGTAGTACGTCATTCGTGGAATACTCAGAGCGTGGCGGACGAGAAATCAGCATTGCCGACCTACCGTGATAAACAAACAGCGAAGTTTGCAAGTGGAGAACGGGTCAAAGCATTCCAGAACTTCGAGCAGCAGGCTAAAAAGCGACTCATGATCTTGGAAGAGGCTGAGTCACTCAACGATTTGATGCTTTTGCCAAGCAATCGTTTCGAGGCGTTGAGTGGTGACCGTCAAGCGCAATACAGCATCCGGATAAATAAACAATGGCGCATCTGCTTTGAATGGCCTGAAAATCATATAAAGCCTGTTAATATTGAAATTGTCGATTATCATTAGGGGGAGCACTTCATGACCGAGAAAGAAAAGCGACCTATTTACCCTATCCATCCGGGCACGATTCTTGGTGATGAGCTAGCCGAGCTGGACATAACGGCAGCTGAGCTAGCGCGAGAACTCCGCATTCCATCCAATCGGTTGTACCAGCTGATTTCGGGCAAGCGAGCAATGACGGCGGATACGGCTTTGCGTCTAGAACAGTGGCTGGGCGTTTCAGCCGGTTTTTGGATGAATTTGCAAAAACGATATGAACTCGATCTGGCGGTAAAGCACATCGGAGAAGAGATAAAGCACACGATTCAACGGCGCGAACCATATCAGCATCACCCCCATCAAGCGCATCACGCCGCGTTCCTCGGATGAGCGTCCTGGGAAAACGTGTGCGTTGCGGCATTGACAGTGCTACCTGCTATCGCGTATACTGCTGTAGCTGCCGCGGGGTGGAGCAGTCCGGTAGCTCGTCGGGCTCATAACCCGAAGGTCAGTGGTTCAAATCCACTCCCCGCAACCACTTCAAGACGAACGCCATTGCGCGTTCGTCTTTTTTCATGCACAGTGCCACTATGACGACAACATCTGCACCCCCAGAAGACGGAGTCCCACCTGGTCCGCGCACGCTCGCAACCGTAGTCGTCGCCACCGCTGGCTGGGCGGCTCGCCGATCGCTACCCACCACCGTTGCTTTCCACGATCGGCCTCTTGGTGCTCAGCGTTCGCACTCAGTGGGGCTGGGCTCGCTGGAGGCCTGCGCTTAGCCCTAGGTATCGCAGCTGGCGTTGCGCTCGCTGCGGGAGCGCTCAGCGCAACGCGCTTGCGTTACACCCGGATTTCGACCCCAAACTGAACAACGCGATCAATCGGGAGATTGAGATAATCGGTCAACGGGCGCGCATTACGCATCAAAAAGCCCAGCAACGCGCGACGCCAACCCGGAAACGAACCTGAGCGAATACTGCGCAATTTCGGATCCACCAAAAAGAACGTCGGATCGACAAAACGCTTGCCGTGAACGTGCTCACAACACGTGAAGATCTCTTCGATTTTGGGCTCTTCGATGAAACCATAGTGCGCAAGCACACGCGTCAAACGAGGCCCTAAACGCTCAATCGTAATCCGCTCGGCGTACGGCACGTGAGGCCGACGCTCGTTGACGATGGTCATCAGCACAATTTCTTCGTGCAAGACATGTGCCCGAAGCCACTGATGGCGCAACACAAACGGAATGCCGACCGTCTGCGGGGTGAAGAAAATCGCGGTTTCTTCGATGTGTCCCGAACAATCGATATCAGCCACATCACGCAGAAATTCGTGGACCGGCACCGAGAGGTCGGCCAGGGCAACCGCTAAACGCCGACGCCCATCGATCCAAGTGGTGAAGAGCAGCATCATGACGAGCGCAATAACCAAGGGCACCCAAGCTCCGCTGACAATTTTCAGCGAATTACTGACCAAGAAGCTCACATCGAAGAGCATGAAGATCCCGACCACGATAATCGCCTGCCATAAACGCCATTTCCAGCGGCGGATCGCCACGACAAAGAAGGTGATCGACGTTGCCAACATGGTGACCGTCACAGCGAGACCATAAGCTGCACCAAGCTTATCCGACGTGCGGAAAGCCAACACGAGCGCGATACAGGCGATCATCAACAAAAAGTTAACCAGTGGAACGTAGATCTGCCCGACGTGCTGTTTCGAGGTATGCACGATGCGCAAGCGCGGTAAATAGCCCAACTGCATCGCCTGTTGGGTCAAAGAAAAAGCCCCCGAAATGAGGGCTTGAGAAGCGATGACGGTAGCGACGGTCGCCAAAATGACCATTGGTATCACCGCAAAGGATGGATACAGCGAATAAAATGGCGAGGCTAAATTTTTAGGATCGGCGAGCGTGAGCGCCCCCTGGCCATAATAGTTGAGCAACAGCGCGGGGAAAACAACGGCAATCCAACCCCAGCGGATGGCATTGCGGCCAAAGTGAGCCAGATCGGCGTAGAGTGCTTCAACCCCCGAAACGCAGAGCACAACCGCCCCGAGCACGAGAAATCCCGACCAGCGGTTGACGAGCAAGAACGAGATCGCGTACATCGGGTTAAACGCCGCCAACACCGCTGGGACGTGACGAATCGCATCCAAGCCGGCAATGCCAATCGAGGCGAACCATACGAGCATAATCGGGCCGAAAACCGCACCAATATTGCCCGTACCACGCGATTGCACCAAAAACAGCCCAGCCAGAATCAGCGCGGTGAGCGGCAGCACGTAGGCATGGGCGGCAGTCGTCGCGACATCGAGCCCTTCGAGCGCCGAGAGCACCGAAATTGCCGGGGTAATCACTCCATCACCGTAGAGCATCGCCGAGCCAAAAAGCACAACGACCGTCAACAGCGCGAGGCGGGCCGGAATCCCCGCGTGAGATTTGGGACGCAGCAGCGCATAGAGCGCGAGCGTGCCGCCTTCGCCGTCATGGTCAGCCCGCAGCACGAACCAGGCATATTTGAAGCAAACAACCCCGATTAAGGCCCACGTGATGAGCGATAAAATCCCCAACACGTGGTCGTGGGTGGGCAGATAGCCGCCACCTTCGCCAAAACATTGCTTGAACGCGTACAGTGGGCTCGTGCCGATGTCTCCAAACACCACACCTAAAGCGGCTAGCGCAAGCGATGCTTGGGGAGTAGGACGAGTAGGCGAAGCCTCGGCAGAAAGCGAGCCGGGCAGCCGTTCACGAGCTGACATAGTGGTAGCCTGGCTTCGTGATCGGAACCAGGGGTCTTGCTCAGCACGAGCTGAGACCACGAAAGACCCAAGAGTGCCCAGCCCAAGAGCCGGTGGGGCTACCCGAAACGCCCGGTGATATAATCCTCGGTCTTCTTCTGTTTTGGTCGGGTGAAAATTTCAGTCGTGTGACCGCTTTCGACGATTTCCCCCAGGTGAAAGAACGCCGTCTCATCGGAAATCCGCGCCGCTTGCTGCATCGAGTGCGTCACGATCACAACCGTATACTGAGCCTTGAGCGCGCTGATCAGATCCTCAATTTTCGAAGTCGCAATCGGATCGAGCGCCGACGCGGGCTCGTCCATTAAAATCACGTCGGGAGCGACCGCTAAGACCCGCGCGATACACAGACGCTGTTGCTGCCCACCCGATAAATCGAGGGCGGACTGCTGCAAGCGATCTTTCACTTCTTCCCACAGCGCCGCCTGACGCAGACTCGTTTCCGCAATCCGTTCCAAGTCGCTGCGGCGATGCACGCCTTGCAATTTCGCTCCATAGATGACATTTTCGTAAATCGATTTCGGGAACGGATTCGGTCGCTGGAAAACCATGCCAACCCGATGCCGGATATCGACCGGGTCAATGTCACGCGCATAAATATCGGTCTGATCTAACAACACGCGTCCGGTAACACGCGTGCCAGGCACAAGATCGTGCATCCGGTTGAGCGCGCGTAAAAACGTTGATTTCCCACAACCCGAAGGACCGATAAACGACGTGACGCGCTGACGCGGAATGCGTAAGGTCGCGGATTTAATCGCGTGCGTCGCACCGTAGTATACATTGAGATCTTCTATCGCAACTTTGACAACCGTCTCATCACCGTTACGCGGTGGTTGCTCAAGAAATGTTTTCATCGTCCACTTGTCCTTCTCCGAAAGAAATTCCCAATCAAGCGCGCCAGAACATTAAAGATCACCACCATCGCGACCAATACCACCGCCGAACCGCTGCCGATCCGCTGGGCATCGACCGCGACGCCCTCGGCGTGGGTGTACCACAGATGCACCGATAATGTTTCGGCGGGATGAAAAAGCCCGAAATCATAGGGATTAGCGTTCGAGACGCTCACTCCAGCCGTATAAATGAGCGCTGCCGTTTCGCCAAAAATACGGCCAGCAATTAAGACAATGCCCGTGGTTAAAGGAGCGATCGCGCCCGGAATGACCACGTGAATAATCGTGCGCCATTTTGTTGCACCGAGTGCAAGCGACGCTTCGCGTAAACTCCCCGGCACCGCGTGTAAGGCTTGCTGGGTCATACGCATCATCGTTGGTAAATTGAGCAGTGTCAGCGTCAAGGCACCACCCAAAGCCGAAAACCGCCAACGCAGCACAAAGACGAAGACGAGCAAGCCAAAAAGCCCCATCACGATCGACGGCACCGTCGCTAAGGCCTCGGCCGCTAATTGAATTGCACTCGCGACAATACCGGGTTGCGCGTATTCTTCGAGATACAGCGCGACTGCCAACGCCAACGGCACGGTGAAAAACAACGTCAGGAACAGCAGATAAAACGAATTAAAAATCTCCGGACCAATACCGCCGCCCGCGCCCGTTTCGTTGGGCACAGAGGTCAGAAAAGACCAGCTCAATGCACTCGCTCCAGACCACACAAGCCAGCCTAAGAGTGCAACAATCAGCACCATCACGAGAATGGCGCTCATCCAGAAGCACGCTAAAGCAACGAGATTGCCCCACTGCCGTCGCCGACGCAAAAAATATTCCATCAGCTGCGCCGCGCAATCATGCGCACGAGCAAAACCAGCAGCAAAGAAATACCCAGCAACACACACGCCATCGCAAAAAGGGCGTGTTGCAAGAGCGAACCTGGCGGCGCTCCGGCCATATCAAGCACGATTTCGGTGGGCAAGGTCGCGGCGGCGTGAAAAAGATCGTGCGGAAACACACTGGCATTACCAATCACCATCTGTACCGCTAAGGTCTCGCCAATCGCGCGTGCGATGCCCAACAAAAACGCGACCCCCAAACCCGCTCGAGCCGCCGGCAAGAGCACATGGCAGATCGTTTCCCAGCGGGTTGCACCTAAGGCCAGCGAGCCTTCGCGCAGGCTCTGCGGCTGAGCCCGTAAGGCTTCGAGGCTTAAAGCCACAACCGTAGGCAAAATCATGACCCCAAGCACCAAGCCAGCCGCCAAAAAACCAAAACCCGAGGTGAGCGAGGTCGCGCGCACAAAGGGCACGACCACGAGCAAACCCAGCCAGCCATACACCACCGAAGGGATCCCCACGAGCAACTCTATGGTGAGCGTCAGTACGCTTGCTAAAGCGGGCGGAGCAATTTCGGAAAGAAAAATTGCCACCGCGACACCGAGTGGTCCCCCAATGAGCAAGGCCAAACCCGTGACGCTGAGCGAGCCCAGTAAAAAGACCGCCGCGCCCACATGGTTGAGATCGGGATCAAAACGGAACGAAGTCAAAAATTCGCCCAGACTCACCTGATCAATCGTAAAAAGTCCACTCGCTTGATAGCCTAGATATGCCACCAGCGACGCCATCGCCACGACCAAGAACAATGCACACGCTCGCAACACCCACAGCGCGAACGCTTCTTCGCGGTGCATAGAACGCAAGAGGGTGCGGTACGGCCTATCTATCGTTCTTTACCACGTGCATCTCGGACAACGCAAGATAATGCATGCTGCGCAAGAGGCTACGATTCTGCGCAACAAACGCGATAAACGCATCGAGCGTTGGATTCGGACCTGCCGTTAAGAGATGTTCGTACGACCACAACGGATAGCGTCCCGAAGCAATATTCGCGGGCGTCGGGACGACACCGTCGAGCGCTAGCGGCTGTAAATGCGAATGGGTCAGCGCGGAAAGCGCCACGTACGAGATTGCTCCAGGCGTGCTCGAAACCGTTTCCACGACGGTACCCGAGGCATCGACCGTCAGCGCCGAATCGGCGATTTGTGCGCCGTGCATCATTTCGCGACGAAAGACCGATCGCGTCCCTGAACTGCGCGGGCGATTGACCACCGTGATCAATTCGTTCGGTCCGCCGAGCGCGCGCCAATTGACGATGCTTCCCGAGAAAATGCCAGCGATTTGCGCCTGGGTCAGCGAGCGCAAGCGGACATCGGGATGAACGATTAACGCAAAACCCACCACCGCGATCCGGTGATCGACCAAACTACTATGCCGCGGCAAGGCCAAATCACTATCGCCAATATCGATCGCACCGGCTGCAACTTGAGTAATCCCGCTACTCGAGCCACCACCCGAAACACTGATTTCGATATCAGGGTGCTGACGGGCATACAGCGCGCCGGCGGCCTTCATCAGCGGCAACAACGCGGTGGAACCAGCAGCCGTCACGCGCACCATCGCCTGCGCAGAACCAACCCAGCTCAACCCTAGCAGCACGCCAACAAGCAACGCGATCGCTTTCCGTGATTTCATCACTGGAGAGTATCGCACACCAAGGTCAAGATTAGGTTAAGCTAGCCTCGTGGAGAGATTAAGGCCACCTCGAAAAGAGGTGCGCCGAAGACGATCTACACCCGTTTGAACAAGCGGGCTATGTGGGGCGCGTCGAGCCTGACAATCGTGGGGCGACCGTGCGGGCAGTGCATCGGATTGGCGCAATCCGCCAGTCGATCGATCACGCTTTGCATTTCCGCCAGCTCCATCGCTTCGCCGGCGCGCACGACCGAGTGGCAAGCCATGGTGGCCCAGATATGCTCGCGGGCGTCGAGACCGGGTGTCTCGTCATCGAGATCATCCAAGTAGCCCTGCACGTGAAAATGCCGGCCCGCGAGACTCGCCGGCATCGCGAGAATGCGATACGCACGCTCGCCGAACGGCTCGATTTCTACGCCGATTGCCCGCAGGGTATCGAGCGATTCTTGCAATTTCTCGGCATCGGCGCGTTCGAGTTCTAAGACATCGGGCACCAATAACGGTTGGGTCACGACTTCGGCTTGCCCCGCCGCCCGAATCTGCTCGAAGACGATCCGTTCGTGCGCCGCGTGCTGATCGACCAAGACAATCGCGCGTCCATCGGTCGCCAGCAAAAAAGCCCGATCCAGCTGCGCCAACACCCGCAATCCGGCCGGCGCCACCGCTGGTGCCGAAGATGCAGGCAGCTCTGCGAAAATCGTCTGCTGTTCGGACGCGACGGTGATGCGACGCGTATTCTGCCATGAAGGCGAGGGCACAAACGGCTCCGGGGATGCTTCACGCGACGATTCACTCGGTGCTTCACGCAATTCATCGCGCCTGGGCGGCACGTGAGGAGAAAACGAAACCGCGGCGCCCAAGCGCTTCGTTGCATCGCGATGCAAGGTGGTGACGAGCGCCCGTCGGACGGCATCGGCCACCTGGGCGTTGTAGCGAAAACGAACCTCGCTCTTGGTGGGATGCACGTTTGGATCGACCTGATCGGGCGGCAGATCGAGCATCAACACCCCAAACGGATGACGCCCGGTCATCACATAGCCAGAGTACCCCCCACTCCACGCGCCTGTTAAGACGGTGCTTTTGAGCACGCGCCCGTTGACGAACAGGAACTGCATCCGCCGATCGGCTCGATCAGCGCCCGGCTGGCTGATATAGCCGCGAATCGTGCCGTGCATGCCACTTGCGAAATCTTCGATCGGCAGCATGCGTTCAGCCGCTTCACGCCCGAACACCGCCGCCAAGCGTTCAGCAGTGGTGAACGCCGGCGGCAAGGTCACGCTCTCACGGCCGTCGAGGTGCAGGGTAAACGCAACGCTCGGATACCCCAGGGCTAAGGTCGTCAGAAAATTCGCGATGCGGGTCGATTCGGCTTGCGGCGAACGCAAATATTCGCGACGCACCGGCACGTGCACAAACAAATCGGTCACACTAATCCGCGTACCGAGCGGTCCGGGTGCAACGTGCACGGGAGAAACCGTATCTTCAAAGGCTTCGATTTGCGCGGCGAATTCTTCCCCAGGTCGCCGCGAGGTAATGCAGACCCGGGCAATCGCAGCAATACTCGCCAAGCCTTCACCGCGGAAACCCAGCGTCGCCAAGGCTTCTAAGCCCTGGGTATCGCTCAATTTGCTCGTTGCGTGCCGTTCAACCGCGAGCGGTAATTCTTCGGGCGCAATCCCGATGCCATCATCACTCACGGTAATTTCGTCGAACCCACCGCCGCGAATCGTCACGACAATCCGGGTCGCTTGCGCATCGAGCGCATTTTCGACCAGTTCTTTGACGACCGAGACCGGGCGTTCGATCACTTCACCGGCAGCAATTTGCCCAATCGTGATCGGATCAAGTCGACGAATCACCAGAGGGCCTCGATCGTGAAGCCGTCGCAAGCCATTATTGAGATCCCCGCCAGTCCAGCGCCAGTTGGTAGCGTGATTCGCGCCGTTGCCCGCGCGGACGCGCAGCGGCGCTGGGGGTTTGCGCTAATTCGCGCGCGCGCGTGATCACGCTCTCGGGCAAGCCGGCCATTTTGGCGACGTCGATGCCAAATGAACGCGACGTACTGCCGCGCAAAATGCGATGCGAGAAGACGGGTGCGCCATCGCGTCCGTGTTGTTCGAGCGCGGTCACATGATAATTTGCGACGAGTGACCAGTCTTCGGCTAATTTCACTAATTCGTGAAAGTGCGTTGCGAAAAGCACCATCGGAGCATGCTCAGCTAAACCGAGTAAATATTCGCAAATCGCTTGAGCGATCGCTAAGCCATCGCTCGTGCCCGTACCGCGCCCGACTTCATCGATCAGGACAAGGCTACGTCGCGTGCAACGCGCAAGAATTTGCGCGGTTTCAGCCATTTCGAGATAAAACGTCGATTGCCCCGAAGCCAAATCATCCCCGGCACCGATGCGGGTAAAAATCCGATCGACGATGCCCCAGTGCATCTGTTTCGCCGGAACAAAACTGCCGATTTGCGCCAGGATAACGAGCATCGCGGTTTGCCGTAAATACGTTGATTTACCACCCATATTCGGGCCGGTTAAAAGCAAAAATCGATCGTGTTCTGTTTCGAGTCTCACGTCGTTCGGCACGAAATTCATCCCGCGCAGCGCTTCCATCACCGGATGCCGACCGTCGATAATTTCGATACTGCTTTCATCGACGATCACCGGACGCACGTAGCCACGTTCGGCGGCGTTTTGCGCAAAGCACACAAAGACATCGACTTCGGCGATCGCTTCGGCTGCCTCTAACAAGGCATCGACATCGAGCGCGACGCGTTCGACCAAGGCCCGGTATAATTGTTCTTCAAGCGCGATCGCTCGAGTCGCCGCAGAGGCGAGCGCGGCTTCTAAATCTTTGAGTTCTTGGGTAACGAAACGTTCGGCATTGGTCAGGGTTTGCCGGCGAATCCAGCGATCGGGGACCGAGGCCGCATTCGCAGTCGACACTTCAAACGAATATCCGAACGCACTCGCGTATTTTATTTTGAGCGATTTCAGCCCGGTGCGTTCACGCTCGGTTTCTTCGAGCGCGTTGAGCCGCTCGCGACCATGCGCGCGTAAGGCCAGACATTCAGCCAAGTCGGGATCAACGTCGGGGCACATCACCCCACCATCGACCAGGTTAGCCGCCGGTTCGGGTAACAGACTGCGTTCGAGTTCGCTCGCCAGCGGCGCGAAATCGGTGATTCGATCAGCTAGATGCGGCAAGCACGCACCCAGCTGCTCGCGCAGGGGAGCTAAGGCGGCCAAGGTGCGGCGCAGGCTCGCGAGATCACGCGGTAAGGCACGCCGGAAGCGCACTTTTTGCGCGATCCGCTCGAGATCGAACAGCGCGCCGAGCTGTTCTGCGAGGCTCACGCGTTCACGCGGCAAGGCCAGCAGCGTAGCGACGGAGTCAGCGCGGGCGGTGATCGCCTTGCGATCAACCAGCGGCGCTAAAATCCAGCGCGAGAGTAACCGTGCGCCCATCGCGGTGCGCGTGGTATCGAGGGTGGCGAGCAAGGTGGCCTGGGCATTCGATCCCACCGCGCGGGTTAATTCCAGGTGACGCCTGGTGGATTGATCGAGCGCGAGAAAGCCCGCACGGCGGTAGCAGCGAATCCCCCGCAGGGCCTCGCTTTGCGCAAACCCCACGCGTTTGGCGTAGGCCTGGAGCAGATCGAGGGCACGGCCCATCGCGATCGATTCATCGCGCGAAAATCCGGAAAACAGGTCGGGGTCGGTGCTTGCGGCGGCTTGCGCGGGCAGGCGTTCCCGAGCGATGCGCGTGCCCAGGCTTTCGAGAAAGGCTTCGAGCTGCGTGCTCTGCGTGCCGATGCCTTCGAGCAGGATCTCCGCGGGCATGATCCGATGCATTTCCGCGAGCAATTCATCGAACGTGGTCGCGCCGTCGATGATCGTCGCGTTCGCTTCACCGGTCGAGAGATCTGCATAGACGAAAGCGAACATCCCAGCGGCGTCAGAGAGTGCGCTTGTCGGTGCGCCAACCACCGCAGCGAGGTAATTATTGCTGCTGCGTTCGAGCATTTGTTCATCGACCAAGGTGCCCGGGGTCACGATGCGCACAACTTCTCGGCGCACGAGTTTATTCGCGACGGGGGCTTCCATCTGGTCGGCGATGGCTACGACGAAGCGTTGGGCGACGAGTTTGGCGAGGTAGCGTTCGAGCGCGTGGTGCGGAACGCCGGCCATCGCGACGCGTTTCCCCCCGCCACCGTCTTTCCCAGTCAGGGCGAGCTGGAGTGCACGGGCCAGGGTCTCGGCGTCTTCCCCATACGCCTCATAAAAATCACCGACCCGTGCGAGCAGTAATGCTTCGGGGTGGTGGTCTTTCATGGTGAAATATTGTTCGAGCATGGGGGAATAACGCGGGCGGTTCATCTAGCCCGGGTTTCGCCACCCCAAACCCCGGATCTTTCGCACCCACCACCACCTCAAAAAGCCACGAAGCCGCAGACATCGCTGCGGCTTCGTGCGGGTGATTAGATCCTTAGATCCGCGGAGGCAAGCGTCGCAAGGTACGCAAGCGTTCTTGATGTGGGAAGCCGCGATACAATTCATCAAACTTACTGTGTGCGTCAGAGATAGCGACTGTGTATTTGCTCTTTGCATTGTTGAAATCAGCTGTTTTGGTGGAGACTTCGGTTTGAAGCGCCTGCCTGTTTAATTGCTCCGCTTCGACTTTGCTAACGCTCGATTTATACAACTCGTCAACAGCAGCTTCTTTTTTCTTAATCAGATCAAGCTGGTAACCCAACTCTTTGGCTCTAGCAGAGCCTGTTACAACTTTAGAGAGTTCTTCGTTTAAGCGGATCCGATCTTTAGTTAATGCACCTAGATCACTTTCCTTAGTAGTAACCATTGCTTGCAGATGAGCTCGGTCTGCTGCTGCGTCTGCTGGTGCGGGCGCTGGAGTTCTGTAACTGTGTGAAGTTTTAAGCTTATATTCTGCTACTTCGAGCTCTTTCGCCGCGTTTTGGAACTTGGTGACATCAGCCTCAGTAAGCTTAGCTTCCCCCCATGTCGCCGCAAGATCGGTGCGATTAGAGGTTGCAAGCCATTGAGTAGCTTTCTTTTCCAAGGTATCCAGTTCGTGGTTCTCTTCAGCAGTCAGATCATCTTGGGTCGCCAGGCCACTCGAGGGCGCTTGCTGCTTAGTCTGGACTTGCTCATCTGGCTTACCCGGAGTTTCTGCAGTCCCGGCGCCCCCTGCTTGACCCGAGTTATCGTCCTCTCCCTCAGTTTTGGCCTTGTCCTTGCTCGAGAATATCTTATACATCGCGAAAATCAGCAAGCCACCGGCTAGCGTAGAAAGCGTCAGCGTCCACCAAGGATGGCGCGAAACCCAGCCCTGTTGCTGCGGAGCTGCCGCAGGCGCAGAGTACGTCGAAGATGCAGGAGGCGCTGAACCGATCCCGCCGCCCGGCATCGCATATGCACCCTGCGTAGGGTCAGAGTACGGAGCATACTGCTGAGGCTGGTACGCATTCGTACCGTACTGAGCACTAGAGATACCGGTAGCGTTGGCCATGTTGCACCTTCACGGAAAGCAATCGTTAATATTGAGTATGTCGCAGAAGGACCACTTGACAAGGAATGCCGCGCGCGCTAAAGCACGGCCCCAAAATCAAAGCTAGGAAGTCGGTTGCTGCGGTTGCGACGGCTGCGGAGACTGGTACGGCGGCGTGTACGGACCGGGATTATATGGACTCGGAGCGCCCGATGGGGGAAATCCCATAATAAAGATCCTTTTCTAGCGATAACTAGCGTCGCTCCGATAGCTGCAAGCCGCAAGAACCGTCGCTTACTCTGATTTATGTCTCCTTCCGCCAAATCGACAAGCGCCCACCTAGCGCCAAAAGGCCCAGGTCGTGATATGCATGCACCACATCTTCCGACAAGGAGCCCCACGCATGCCACTCCCGATCACCGTAGCCCCCACCACCCCACGCAATTCGCTGCAATTTGGAATCTATCGCGACGGGGACAATAATCTTGATGAGCCTCAATCGGCAGTGCTGGATCAAGCGCAAGCGGTCACCGAACGCGATCCTCAGGTGAAGGTGAACGTCGAAGACACCACCCAACGCGATGATGCCCTGGGCGATCCCGGCGATTTACGCACCGAAGAATACAACCTCATCAACGGAGCACAACGCCAGGCCCACGTTGACGATCCGCAAGACATGGCCGAACGTTCAACCCTGACCCACTTCGTAGAACACACCCTCGACCAAGCCGAAAAAAACGGCGCCACGACAACCTGGCTCGATCTCGTCGACCACGGCGGCGGCGACGGTGGCGCGTTCCAAACCAGCATGAGCGGTGGCAAGGTCATGAAAGAAGACGACATCGCGAGGGCTATCGCCGACGGGATTAAGGATCACGCGCAAGCACACCCCGAAGATGCAAAACGCGGGGTCGATGGCGTCTTGATGAACGCGTGTTTAATGGGCAGTTTGGGCGTGGAATCGGGATACTATACAAGGGGGTAGGAACGTCCGATTGCCTCCTGAGCTTGCCGTGTCGTTCTGCGCTGTATTATTATTCATTCGCAGGTGTAAGTCGTTTGACTTAGATGCAATTTCTTAACTAAGAGAATTGGCAGTGGTTCAAATCTGTCGGATGATAATTACGGAAGATTTATTGCTTGGAAACCAGTCGAAAATAAATACCTTTAAGATAAGTTAAGATTCGGAAAAATGCTCCACCATCAAGTTATCGCAATATTTCCAAAACACGCCAGAGCACAGCGTATTCAATGCTCTATATTTTCTTAAAAAGCAGAAAATTTCAAACGAGAATATACAATAAATTAGGTCGTAACATTTAAATCGCAAGTCTTTACGTGCGACCTTCGCGTGAAAAATTTTGAAAGACTTTTCGTCACATGGTAAGTCGTCAAAACTTTGATCAATCAACTGTGAGACGATTGAATCACTTCCTCTCTTTGCATAGTAAGATTGAGCGAGTCTGGCAAGATCGGTGAATTCGTTGTACAAGAAGCTGTATTCGGATTGACGAATCGCCAAAACGTCTTCGTACTCGAAGTATGACGAGACAATGCAATAGTCCAAGTGACTAAAAAATAAATCCGCATCAATAATTTTCTTGCCTATAAGATTCCATGTTTTTACGGCGAGCGTATTGATCGATTCGATGACGTTGTTTATTTCTTGAAGTTTTGTTCGGTATTCTTTTCTGCATTTTAGGCCGCTTGATCTCCGAGCCTTGTAGATTAAACCCTTGAAAACTCTTCTCGCGAATAGACGGCTTCCCCAGGGCTCATAATCCCAAATGGACATCAAATAAAGCTCGGGAAAGCTCAAATAGCTTTGAATATCTTTTTGATACCATTCGTCTATCGTCGAGATGGTTGCCTTAGTCTTGGAATCGCGCTTGAATGCCATATATTGCTGATTTGCGATTATCATCACGAATATTGTAGACAGTGCCATAACGCAGTTCGCGACGTCTCCGATAAATGTTGTCCAGAAAATCGATTTATCACTTGAGCCAAGGTTTTCATGCCAAGGAATTTTAAAACTTGGCTTACAGATCGCCCATGTCAGCAACATTGCTATCAAAAAAGAAGCTGATGTTTTTATTGGATTTTTGTGCAGACTAATCAAGCTGATATTTTTAAGTATGCGACATGATAAATTAGTAGCTACATCGATAACTGCTGCCCCTTGAATTATTTTTGATCGAAGCTCTCGACGCCTCGCGGCAATCAAATCCGCAATTTTCATTCCAACGAAAAGCCTCCGAAGTGAGATGCTGAAATAGTCAACAGCAAGCGAATTCGCGCAGAACATCTCAGCACCTCGGCAGAGGCTTATTGATCGCAGCTGAAGACCTATTGCTCCAGGCTTTTATCTTACGCTAACGCTTTTGCGACAGTAGCTTCGCCCACTTCACGAGCGAACTCGTTACGTGTTTCGGATATCTTGGGAGCCCAAGGGTCGATTTGTCGTTTGCTCGTAGGAAAATGCACCGTAGGTCCGGCAGCGTCGCGATAACTCTCGTCACCAAAGGGCGCAAAGTCCTTCGATTCGCCGTGGGCCAATACCGTTGCGGCAATTGCTGCCACCGCTTTATGCGCGGCGGTTCTTAGCTCCAAGGGCAGACTGGTATCGCTGGCGAGGTTGCCATACAGTTCTTCAGCGGGTCGATCAGCGTGCCACGGTAGGCCAGGCGCCTGTGAACGGGTCATCCCCTCAACATCGCGTCCGTCGGCCTTGATCTCCGACTTTGTTGCTTGGTTCTTTGCTGCTGCAACAATCGCGGAATTGAGCTGCTTGACGCTTTGCTCCATGTTTGCGATCTTTTTCGGGTCGAGATCGAGAACGTCGAACGCCGCTGCTGGACCGAATTTGACATCCCCGATACCGTAATGTGTCGTCATGGTGCGATGCACCATCGCCTTGGCCATTGCCGCTGGGTCGTCTTGGTTCCGGGCAATGTCCTCGGCAATTTCACTTGGTGCACCCGGAGCGATCATTGTTTCCGGACTTGCGGCGAGATAGCGAACCCCGGCATGTGAGAGCGAAGATTCTGCCCCTAAACTCGCCATCAAGCAAGCGTTGAGGAGTACGCCGTCTACACCACGGCCGGCGTCTTCGGGGTGCGCTTGCGCGTGATCCTTAATCCCGTCAGCGATAGCGCCCGCGATGTCGTCCTCTTTCATGACCTTGCCACCGCTTATGTTGGTTTGGAATGCGCCACCGTCGCCACCGCCGTGATCAACAAGATCGAGCCAAGTTGATTTAGCGCCGTTGTGCTCCGCTTCGTCAAGTGTATGCTCGACAAAACGGGTTAACGTTGAGCGTGCCGCCATGTCCTGGGGTGCCGCTACATCTACATGTTTCTGCTCACCGCCCACAAAATCGTATTCTTCTGTTCGCAGCAAGCCGTCTGGCCCCACTTCATCGTCGCGCTGAGTGGTATCTTCGACATTGACAGCGATACTTGAATCTGCTTGCGTGACATCCCGCGCTTGGTCGATCACGGGTGACTGGGCCTCGTCAAGGTTGTTGTCTCCATCGCGATATACGCCGAATTGCAACGAATGTCGCTCCGAAACGCCACCTCCTTCATGTTCGGATTTTGACGCGCGGACAGGGGTGACTGCGGTAATCGGAAGTGACATCGCTGGGTGCTCCTTGTCGTAAAAGTGGTGCACGCTTATCACGACATGCATTCATAGACACTAGAGCCTAAGCTGAGATCGCCATATTCTCTCGGTTCATGCGTCGACAGAAATTTAGTGGGCGCCTTTCATAGAATCGGTGATGACGGTGCAACCAATGTATTGCTTGCCCGCTGGTATGATTTTCGCGACTCAGCTTCTATATCGGCTCAGCTTGTGACACTCGAAGGCGTGGCGCTCGGTACCCAGTGCGTCATGGATCGAGTACCGCGTGAACTCAATGCCCAGCAACTTTGGTCACTCCCTTCACTTTTCACTTATGCTCCTGGTCATGCCGCAGCTAGAATTACGCCGCCGAGCAGCGTGTTTAGGACAAGCAACGACCTTGATCGATCAGCAACCCCCAAGCATGCTCGCGGTTCAATCATCCCGCGCCATCATTCGTAATCCAACCATGAGTCAGAACGGTCTGTACATACGACCAGAAATCAGTAGGAAAGTCTTTCAGATCGGGTTGATGTGCTTGCTTGTAGCCGTCTATCTTCTTTTGAATGCGATATGCGACAGTCATTCCAGGGAGAGCATTAAAGGTTGTGGGATATCCAGTAAAATTACGATCAGATTGATTCGGTATGGCAAAAATGGTGGTCACAAAATTTGACTGATCTTCTCTGAAAAAATTGGCTTGCAACTGATATGCGGGTGAGCTGACAGGGGTCAGAAAGACGTATGAGGTTACCAGAGAAATATACTTATTTTCCCACTCGTGGACATTAATCGTGTCGTTCGAATGAGAAGGCAACGTATCCACAAGCTCAGGCGGAGTAGACTTATCCACCCCATTCGATAGGGAGGTCATGGCACCATTGGTCCCAAGATACACACGTTCGATTCCACCGGTTGTGTTCACGAGTTCAACTTGGATTTCATCGACACTATTTGTGAAATTAGCTAGGTCTAAATTCGCCGCATCGACCGATGCTTGATAGGCCGCTTGTTGACGAAGAACATACTGAGCGAAATTGTCATGGATTTTCCAGGTTAACGATGCAAGCAATACTGCAAGCAACGAGCGGATGATTATTACTTTGTAGCCCAGGGATTCGTTCCGAGTCTGATCGAAGATTTGATTGCTCATACAAGTGAAGGACTCAAGGTGTCGCTGAAGCTGTGTGTGACTTTACCATCAAATTGATTGTTTGCCCATTACGCATTATTGTTATAAGAAAGTCCTTGTCAATCGCCTGCTGAATCGCAGCATTGGCATCACTAACTGTTGCCAATGGCATTCCGTTAATCGCTTTCAGTATATCACCGGTTTGAAGGCCGGTCGCCTCTGCCGCGCTCCCAGAGATCACCGCGGTAATGAGGATATTTTCATTTGTTTGGCGGAGTAGTACGCCCAAAATTTTATGAACTGGTGATGGTGAATTTGCCCCTGGACCGGCGTTCGCCGCATTGCTATCACTTGTCCAGTTTGTTCCGTTGGTGAAATGAATCGCGACGACTTCACAGGATAATACGGTGTGACCAAAGATGGGGGATGAGAAAATTGTGCCGCCCCGTCGGTTATATGAATGGTTAATCGTTATCCCAGGAGCGAAGCTTCCCTTATCTCTAATATAAAACCGCTCTTCGCCATAGGTGAGATAAAATCGGACGAGGTCTGCTGTAACGTTACCTTCATTGGTAAACGCAATATGAAAACGTCGATCGCTTTGTGCCAAGAATGGAGTACTTCCTAACATCGTTCCAGTCTCGCAGGATTCGATTTGAATTGGCGAACCGGCGGGATGTCCCGGGGAATTGTTTTGCACACCGAAAGAGGTATTTTCATCTGCTTGTACGCTCTGTGGTATCCCAAACATCATAGCTGTCAGCGATAAAAACGCGAGTGCAAGTGTTGCTAAATTTGTAGCTAATAACCGATATCGAATCATACCTTGAGGCCTTTCATACTCGAGAGTCAACCTCAATTTCAGAGGTCGGCAAAAATGATATTTATGTGATGCTTCACAAGCTATGCAGTTTGCAATGCGTTTTTCTCTGACCGTTCAGCTGCTTGGTTTAGCTCATCGACTTTTCGTTCAAGCTGATTCGCGTAGAGATATATTTTTTTGACGTTGAGTCGAATATCGCGTGAGGTCGTCACATCGTTAATATTTTTGGCGATATTATCAATTTTTGATGCCGCCAAATGCAGCATGCTGAGGGCTGAAGATTTTTGTCTTTCTGGTTTTACATCGTATCCAATACTACGCAGAGCTTTGGTCACGCCGCCGCAGTACTTTTGCGCCATTGTCGCGATTAGATTTCCACGACGTACTTCTGATTGTGAAATATTCGTATCGCCATTTTTGAAGGCTGTAGCTATGACGCCTGGAGTGCGCCCATAGCGTTTCATCCAGGCATCAAGTTCTTGCTTAACGATATCATCAGACCAGTTGCGCCGATTATGATCTTGTTGGCCAAGAATTTTTCGTAAATTCGCAATGCTCTCGAAGTGTTGATATATTTTATCCATAAGCGAAGGATAGGCATCGCCCATGCGGTTCTCGTACGGAGCTTGCTTGCGCAGCCATTTTTCTGAAGGGAAGATCCCGTCCTTTTGCAACGCCGCTACCTGGCGGCAGAAGTCGAGCACCTCTTGATACGTTGACCAGCGTATAGTCGGGACTGTGTGGTCGAGTTCATGCCCTTGTTTGACAACCGGCAGTTCTCCAATATATGGCTTTAATAGAAATTCGAGGCGTGATTCGCTGTAGCAATCGGAATGCTCAACACCGAAGAAATTACGATTTCCTTTATGGAAATCTGTTTTCGCTTGACGCACCCGTTGATATTCAACGGTTCCTTCGCCGCCCGGATGTCCACCCCAGATTTCAACATCGACCCACTCGTTGGAATTTGGCTTGCGAAAATGCATGTCATACATGCCGCTTTTCTTTCCGGATACTTTGGCATAAGATGGTGGGTAACGTCGACCTATCGAATGCTCGACATCACGCGCATATAGGAAATCTGATAGACACGCCTCGGCCTTGCTTCTCCAGCGTATCCCGATTCGCGAGATCGCATTTAAAGAAGATGTTTCGTGAGAGTCGATTTCTTGACGTACATCCAACCATGTTTTTCCTATATTGTAAATCGCATTTACCATCGTGCTGTAGCCATTTTTCTGAAACCACGGAACTGGCGGTAATGTACCACGCTGATTTTTTATTTGTGTCGCAGTTGTAAGAATGTGTTCCCACGTCCACTCAGCTTGCCTTGTTGACCGACACACACTGCACTCTGTGATGCGCCCCTGCTTTGCTAATGGGGCAGAGCGTGTGTTGGGCTTTGCTTGAAACTCATGCCCTAAGGAGCAATGCCACCATACTAATTTATTGCTACCGACTGAATATTTGTGGGGGTCACCATTCTTTTCATGATGCCATTCCGCCAGCAACAGAGGGCATTCTGAGATCGGATTTTGTCCAGGGCGCCCCATACGAAAACTCGCTAAGCTCCGCCGCAGGTGTGTTCTGAATTTTCGCCAGTGTAGTCGGCTCGCTGCCGGTAATCATACACTCGAAAAGAGCGTCCGCGCGAGTCAAGGTCAGGATTGCATTGATCAGTTGGCGCAGGCGCTCCGAGGAAGCAAAGTTGCACTCTGTCACCTGGGCGCTCGTTGATCATCACATCATTGCCCACCTCATCTTGGTAATGCATAATGCCGGCATTGAAGAGACGGTGAGCTGCTGGGTTTGAGCCAAGAGTGGAATCATAACTAACGGATACGCCACTTTGTTCAAATTCTTCGAGAGTGAAGCTCTTTTGCCCAATACTGCTTAGCCTCGGAGTGACTCTTGTAATAGTCGTGTCGACACAAGGCACATTTTTAAAATGCCAAGGACTTGGCGGGGATTGATCAGCTTGAACGCTGGCAGTCGAGCAAAACAGTAACGCCACTGCCAGAAGGCTGGCAAGCATGGAAGCCGCATGGCGCGAGCATGCGGGGCGTCGAGCAATCAAGCAATGCCATAAAAAGGACATAGTGCCCATTACTTATGTCAATCATGGCGCCTATTCCTTGAGACAATATGTCTCGTGGATATGCATAAAAAGGTGGCCCACCACCTGGCGAGCACGTTGAAGAGCGCAATGAAGGAGCGAGACATTTCGATCTCGCTCCTCAACAAGCGTACTGGTATCAGTCGCGAGACGCTTTACCGCATACTCCGAGCTGAATCACTGCCAACAACGGAAGTGCTCCTGCGCCTTGCTGCAGAGTTGCATGTGTCTCCGGCGTCGTTCATCGAAGTCGAGAGCAAAGAACGTAAGCGAGGGTCATCGACTCACGCTGATCACGATGCGGTGATGACGCTACTCACGTCGATTGATCATCGACTTGCGCGACTTGAGTCATTGTAAGCGTTCAGCCCCTCAGCCTAATAAGGTCAGGTTACGGCTTTCACAACCAAAGGAGGCGGTGTAAGCCCGCGCCGCGTGAACTGCACAGCCTCCTCAATATAATTAGCAGCATGGATTCGCTGTTGAGCACAGGTTT
>CAIKPM010000029.1 GCA_903829325.1 uncultured bacterium | reverse complement strand
GTACTCAGAGACGATTGCAGCCTTCTCAGCGGCCTTAAAGCTACGACGGTGTGGTTGCTCGTTTGACATACGTGACTATCCTATATGCCCTAGCAAGATTACTGGTTCAGACTGGTCTCACGTCATATTGACACATAGGGGGGGGGCAAGTTTGGTCGTCGACTGAGGGCGGCAGCGGAGGCTCGCTCGTTTCACTTAACTCATCGGGCATTGAAAAAATCTACCATCTTCCTAATGGCGGGTATGCGAATACTGTCGCAGTCGGGAGTGATGCTAATTTGTGGTATGCCGATAGTGCTAACCGCCTTGTTAGGATGATGACAACATCGGGAGTCTATGGAGCAAGCATCAATATTGGTGGTGGTTCATGGGGTAGTTCTAGCATGATTACCGGGCCGGATGGGAATCTTTGGCTTGCCATTGCTGGTCATAATAGCGTCAGGAAAATTACCTTGGCGGGAAACATCACAATTATTCCGCTGCAAGGCGCTTCTGTTCCAGTTGGCCTCACCGCCGGTCCCGATGGAAATATTTGGATTAGCGAATCTGCAACAAACACGCTTGCGCGTGTGACGCCAGGTGGCACGGTAACCGAATGGACGGGCAGTGCGATCGGCATTAATTCAAGCGCGTCCCCTATCGGCATCACCACTGGGCCCGATGGCAATATTTGGTTTGCGGAAAGTGGCTCAAACAGCGTCGCGAAATTTGTGCTCTGAGGCTACGTTGGTGACTTGGCGCGCCAGGCGATTACGGTTATCGCAAAGCGCGATGGCTGGCCTCCGGGAGCTTGTGCGGCTTCAGGGGTAGATCCTTGATTATCGCAACAACGCTGTCGCTTAGCATAAAGTCAATGGCGAACAGCGGCGATCTCAGAGCGAATCTGATGCGATGCCGTCCGCGATGTAATATGGACATGCTGCGATGAGCTACGTTGATGAGTTAACCCTATTGGAGATTGACTGCAGCTCTTCAAATATTGCTGTAATTGGTGGATATTCACCAAAAATCATATCACGCATCGCGGAATAATCACGCGTCAAAGGCTGTATTCCACTTTCTGGAGGAAGCAAGCGAATGCTTCCTTGAGCAAATTCTTCGTACTTTGCTTTGCGATCTTCGAAAAATATTTGAGCCGCACGTCGGACATCAGAAATAAGCGATGAATTTGACAATGCCGCCTGCACAATGCCTGCCTGCGAAAGGCGATAGACATCATAATAATGTCTCGAATATCGCTCGGGAATATTCCATAACGGATTTTCTTCCAAACGGCAAGCTATTTTATGAAGAATGCTAATTTTTTCCCAAAAATTCCTTGCAATATCAACCGTTACGACATCGGTTCCAGTACCCTCAATAAGATCAGGAAATTCTTGTTGGACGTAGGACAAAATACTACACGTCGATGTCGGCCATCCATCGGCATTCCCACCCATCTCAATTCTCACAACCGGAGCGATATATTCATGCTCAAGCATCGTTGGGTAAAAAAAGAGCAAAGTCTCTTCCCTTTGTGGATCAATTTTCCACTGTCCCGTTTTTCCCATAACTTGCATCGACTGATCTCGAAGTTCCGGAAGGAGCTTTGCTTTTACATAGCTGGCAATTGATAAGCTCAAAGATTGCATGCGTTTCAGCCGAGCGGTGCGACTTAATGTATCCGTAATTTCATTGTTCTCAGAAAATCCAAAATAACGACGGTCAAGAATGAGATCAATGTCTTCGGAAAAGCGCTCGATAATTCCAAAGGCTTTTGAGAGCGCCGTTCCCCCTTTGAAAATTATCGGTGGTCTATTGTTTAAAGAAAATAAGTGCTTTAGCGTCCAGACAACCCAAAAATCTTTTTCAATAATGACGGAAATTGTGTTGCGCCGCTGTGCAGTTGCCTCAAAATATGGCTGGCGTTCAGCGACACTTAACCCTGCGAATGATTCAAAGTCGATGACACGATCCTCCGAATAATGGGTTGCATCCAGCCTGTTCCAAAATGGGCTTGCTGCAGTAAGAGCGTTTTCTGTGAGCTGCTGAGTCGACGACTCAAATGCGCAACAACCGTGTCGTCTTCCGCAGTTTTTCTGCCTACAATCCGTAAGGCTTCAATTACCTCAAGAACCAAAGGATCGGCTTCCATAAAACGCAGACTTCGGTGACGTAGCTCTATTGTTCGATTATCGAGCATCCGCCGCACGCTGCGTCCGGTGGTGTAGAACACTGGACGCGCAATCACTTGCGTACTTAACCCAAGACGGTTCGCTGCATCAGGTCGAACACCCAGAAGCTGGCCACCATTTTGCAACGCCAACGCTTGCGCTAAGTGCTCCGGTTTGGAGGGCAATATGCCAAGTAGTGGATGGCGCTCAGGGATGCAAAAGAGCCCCCGCCCGACGCGAGTGATAATTTTTTGATCGACAAGTCGCTTGAGTGCAATATCCAACGCGGTGCGTGACGCAGCAAGTCCAAGTTGGAGCAAATCCTTCGTGCGAAAGACTGTGCCGGACGCGTAGCGATCCAGTTGTTGCCGAAGTGCTGACATTGTCCCATGGCCAGATGACGCTGACATGCTACCTCTCTATGTAAGATATTTGATTCGATTTTCTTACATTTTACTGTGAACTGAGTAGTAAGTCAATTGCGATTGGGCGTCAATGCTGGTTTTCAAGCACGAACCGATGCGCAAGCGAATAACTGGTGCTGCGTCCGCTGGCGGCGTTGCGTACCAGGATATCGCGGTCGATGAGGTCCGTAATATCGCGCAGGGCCGTGTCTGGCGAGCATTTGGCCAGCTTGGCCCATTTCGATGAGGTGAGCTTGCCATCGAATCCGTCAAGAAGTCGGTTGAGTATCGCGCGCTGCCGAGGGTTGAGGGATTCGCTGGATAGGCTGTCCCAAAAGCGCGCCTTGCGCAAAACAGCATCCAGCAGGGTGTCCGCTGAGGCGATGGCCCGGCCCAGGCATTCCAGGAACCAGGTGAGCCATGCGGTCACGTCAAGGCTGCCTTTTTGAGTCCGCTCTAACTTGTCATAATAGGCCGTGCGCTCTAAGTTAATCTGCGCTGACATACTATAAAAGCGCTGTGGGCTTTTCTCAGAACGCGCCAAACCCAGATCGGCGATTGCCCTGGCAATGCGCCCGTTGCCATCCTCGAAGGGATGGATCGTCACGAACCAGAGATGTGCGAGCCCCGCCTTTAACACGGGGTCGATGCCCTGATCGCTGGTGAACCATGCGAGAAATTTCCTCATTTCATCAGGCACACGCTCAGCCGCCGGTCCTGTGAAATGGACGCGCTCCCGCCCCACGGGCCCTGACACCACTTGCATCGGCCCGGCATGATCATCGCGCCACCTCCCCACGATGATGCGCTGCAGTCCGCTGCGCCCAGTCGGGAATAGCGCGCTGTGCCAGCCGAATAGGCGCTCCTCGTCCAGAGGCGCGTCAAACCGCGTGGTGGCGTCCAGGATCATCGCAACGATCCCTTCCACGTGGCTGTCAGCGGGCAGAAGGCCAGCGATGTCCAGGCCGAGTCGTCGTGCCACCGAGGATCGCACTTGCGCAATATCGAGCTGTTCACCCTCGATGGCGCTGGATTGCACGACGTCCTGTGTGAGAGTGTGAAGCACGGTTCCCGAGCGCTGGGCAAGGCCGATCGCTTCCATCCGTCCGATCAGGCGGCCTTGCTGATGCCGCACGGAGGCAAGGAGCGTGGCTAGTGATTCTTGACGCCATCGAAAATGGGGCCATTCGGGGGCTTCATGGATATACAAGGGCATAATCTCCGCATCAAATGCGGAGATTATGCCACATATTCGCCGCAGCGGCAATGGCAACGGATGGCTTTACCGCCCGCGGTCGCCCCTTATGTCCAGCGACAATTAGAAACGCCGGTTAACGACAATTAGAATTACCGGTATGAAGGGCTAGCTTTCTAGCCCTTCATCTCATGGCTTCTTTCTCGAAGTGGGATGGATGAAAACCGACGGTGAGGTCCGATTGTTACTCAAACACATAGCCCAAGGCAAAAGCCAGGCCATTG
>CAIKPM010000028.1 GCA_903829325.1 uncultured bacterium | reverse complement strand
GCCATCTCTGCTGCTCGTTGTTTCTTCATAACTAACAGCATCGGTAGAGATGGCTCGCTTGCTTCGGGCACCGGCCCGGCTCGGAGGTGGGTTCGTCTTATCCCGGTGGAACTGGGTTCACGTTATCCCGGTGCCAACACGATAAAGCCATTCGTTTGGCGGCTACGACTCCACGCAACAATCCCATCATGGTGAACGCGAATCATCTTCGCCACCCGCTTCATCTCATCGACCTTGGAACGCATGACACCGTTGCACCACGCACGCAGTTCTCGGTCCAGTACGTTCGGTTGCTTACGATCAAGAATGACCCGCAATTGTTCGCGATATACCCAAGCGCGAGTTGTGCAGGCGCTCGGGCGCGCCGCAAAAAACCGATCGCGTTCGGTGCGCTGCAGTACGGTGAGATTACCGCTATCCTTGAGTAGTGGCCAACGCAGACCTTTGAGTGAGTGATCAACCTTTTGCTCTAAGCGTCGCGTCTGGTCAAGCGCATGAGACGCATGAGCAATGACATGAAATTTGTCAAAGGTAATTTCCGCATTTGGCAACGCATTTCCAAGGCCTTGAATGAACGCTGGAGACATGTCAATAGTCACCGTCTCAATTTGTTCTGGTTTTCTACCATGTTGCACGAAATCTGCCGAAAATGCATCAATCGTAGTAGCATCTTTCCCTTCTGTGACAAAGGCTACTCGGCGTTTTTCCATGTCTGCTACCAACGTTAAATAATCATGACCCTTACGGCAAGACGTCTCATCGACGGCAATTTTTCGCACGTCAGATAAATCGGTCTTTTCCAGTGCGATATCAACGTATCGTTCGCAGATTGCATGCACACGATGCCAGGAAATGCCAAGCAATTCTGCCGTTGATTGAAACGTTGAATGCTGAGCGAACAGTAGCACTAGCGCCTCAAAGAGCAACGTGAATCCGCTTAATTTTCCACTCCATTGAGGATCATAGAGCGAATATGCCAGGGTGCTTTGAGCCCAAGAGCTGATTCAAAAAGAGCATTCATCATACGTAGCATTCTCCATCGTTCGCCAGATTCGTGGTAACATGAACATCAAGGCAGACCGCTGCGCGGCACTACGTGGCCTTGACGCTCATGTTATCGGACAGAGTGGGCGACCGATGAAGAGACGGCAAGCTGGACGAGGGCTCCTCCGAAGTTCGGCATATACAGGGAGCGAACAAATGTTTGCCCACACCTAATTCAAATGAGGCAATTTTTTTGACATGGCTGGCTTTCGCGTTACGAGGCTTGACGCGATCAGGGCGCTCAGCGAGAGCAACGGTGGAATCCGCTTTCAAAGCGACGACAACCTCAACGCCTCCACATTCACCATGAACATGGCGAGGCTCATGATCTTGCGGATAAATGCGGAAGACCACTCCACCAAACTTCAAGCTGCTCACACCGTTCATTATAACCCATGCGTTCGGTTATGATCAAGAAAATGGGCAAGATCATTCCTGTGAACGATGCAGTCTCTTCACAGTACGTGTGTCATCCAAGAGCTTATAACAGCTACCACCAGCTATCACCGTAGCAAGGCCCAACAATGTTGTCGCGCCAGCTTCCCAATGGATCAAATGAGCAACAAAGGCGAGAGCAATGACGCCAAAAATGCTCAACGTCCACACGACGATCAAAAAATAACGGAGACGATACTGAATCGAGAAGCCCAGCTTCAGCGGTTGTACCTCCTCGTAGAACCACAGCCGCCCCCAAAGCGAACGTAGTCTCATCAGAATGCCCATGAAGCTATCGTACGTTTCCTGACACAGTGTCACCGGGAACTTTTTCATAGAACCACAGGTCACCGCGGAGATCGGACGCATGGACTGCGTTGGCAAAAAGGCCAGCGAATCCACCAACGCACGCTCCTACAGGTCCACCCAGAAGAGCACCGCTAGCAACAGCAAGCAACTCAACAGCAGCACCTTCCAGCACCCCATCTCCTTCATAGCGCTGATTCGTTGCAAGTGCATCCTCAAGAGGTGACTCTTCAAGACGCTTACTCGACGCTTCGTCAGCGAAACCATGGCGTTCGGCAAGAGATCGATTCGCGGTATCTAGCGATGGAAACAACATACGAGATCCTCCTCTTTCCATTCACGCATGAAAGATGATATCGCTAGCATTTTTTCGTTGCAAGGTAGAATGTTACGTGAGCTCTTCGATGAGAATGACTTGCGGGAAACCTCACGCATTAAGTGCTTCATCACTTCAGCAATAGCCGCACGAGGTTCGGCTATCAAGACTTGTACCTTTGCAATTTCTGGCAGCACTTTTGTCATGAGATCTCTTACCTCCCAAAAGACCGAATTGATCTCCGATTCATGCTCTCGCGCCAGCGGCGGATTCTCCGTGAAGAGATGCGAGAGCCGACCGGAAACACGACCGAGATCGGCCTGTAAATCACGTATCGCTTTCGGGATAGCCGCCAATGCCGCAACCACCGCCGTGAGTTGCGCAACCTGTGCGAGATCAACAACCGGCGCCGGACGCTGATCGACAAGCGACATGAGGTAATCCGACACCGATTCCCCAAAAGCCAAAAGACGACGAAGGGTCCCACCTCAACCCTCCAGCTACGAAGCAGATACTCCATCTAGCCGACTACGATAGCCATTCCGGGCCAAGAAACACCCCTACAAGCATGTCTTTGACTCGAATCGATATGGAAAAAAACTGCGGCAAGCCAGCTAAACGCGCTTCCAGGGCTTTTAAATCACATTTGGGGCAAAGCGCTTGACAAAGTTTGTGGCCGTACTGCCAACATTAGAATCCCAAACTTGCAATACAGTCTCGTTAGTGATACTCTAGGTCCATAATGCGTACCCATGGAAATCGTTATGGTTGTTGAGTATCACTCTGGCTTTAAAACTATGGGTCCGCGTACGGCCCAACTTGTTACTGAGTTGAACCAGCGGAACCAGTCAGCTTTTACCCTAGCGGACGTCGAAGCGATTACCGGCTTACGGTCTGTTTCTGCACGTAGCCTCATTCAAAAAGCACAAAAGCGATGCTTAGTCACCAGACTGAAGCCCGGACTCTTTAATTTGGTGCCCTTTGAGCTTGGTCGGGCGACTGAGTATGTTGGGAACCCGTATCTCATCGCGCAAAAAATCGCTGCGGGGGCTGAATATTTTATCTCACACGGCAGTGCCTTTGAATTGCATCGCATGGTAACCCAACCGCAGCTTGTCATCACGGCATCCTGTGTTCGGCGCATTCGGCCGCAAACAGTCGGTGGCTATGCCTATCGTTTTTTTCAGGTACCCGACTCAGCAATGTTTGGCATTAGCAAGTATTGGGTCACGAAAGAAAACTGCGTATTCGTCAGTGATCCTGAGCGTTCTATTATCGACGGATTGCAGAAACCTGATCTTGTTGGTGGAATAACGGAGGTCGCAAAAGCGCTCTGGATGGCACGCGAGCACATGAAGGTTGACCGTCTAGTGGAATATGCGCTGCGCATAAATATTGGCGCGGTTATTCGACGGCTTGGTTATCTGCTGGAAGCGTACGGCCTTGCCGATGATGGCGCACTTGATCCCTTGCGTGCTCGACTCACTGCGGGTTATCAGAGGCTCGATCCCTTGTTTCCAGCTGAAGGACATAAGCTTGCTCGCTGGCGACTACAGATCAACATCGCGCCGGAAGAGCTTGATGCAGTGCGGCACGGCTGATGATCCCTCAACGTGCCCTTTCGCTGATTGCTAACCAACACCAGAAAGATGGTGGCCTGCGCATCCCAGAGGCCGTTATCGAGCGAGACTACTGTCTGGCCTGGTTTCTTACAGGGCTAGCTGGTCATCCGCTGCGCGACACTCTCGCCTTCAAAGGTGGAACTGCACTGCGCCGTTGCTGGTTTGCTGATTACCGATTTTCCGAGGACCTAGATTTTAGCCTGACACAAGCACTATCATTTGATGAGATCTGCAGCGGGCTTGATACCATTTTTGCTGCTGTTGAGGAAGCTTCCGGCATTCGCATGGCATTTGATCGTCAAGACCGCCACGGGCACCAAAACACCCACACGTTTTATCTGCGTTACCAGGGGCCGCTCCCCGCCGCAAACGATGTGAAAGTTGACATCACCATTAACGAGACGCTAGGGTTTCCGCTGATTGAGCGACCCTTGCTTCGCACCTATAAAAATTTTTCTGACTTGCCAGAAGGGGCGACAATCCGTTCTTATGCGCTCGAGGAAATCATGGTTGAAAAGCTCGTGGCCTTAACTGATCGGGCACGTACCGAACCACGTGATCTCTATGATCTTGATCATCTGCTTGATTATACCGGCGTACGTTTTGCTGACTTGCAGATAGAGCTTGAGGCCAAGCTCCGTTTTCGCAATCGTAGTCTCGATGGTTTAGAAGCTGCTTTGACTGCGAAACAGCCTAGACTTGCAAAACTTTGGGCATCTCGGCTTGGCTATCAAATGAGCGCTCTACCGCCGTTCGAAGCCGTATTTCGCAGGGTGCAGCGCGCATTGCGCGAGGCACGCCTGTAGCGCTCCACTTGAGCGTTCAATGACAACTACGTTTGTAGTCGCACAATTGAGTTCTCATGTCGGTAAAGTGACGAATGCTCATTGAGGGTGGAAGTGGGAAAGTATGGTAACGGCGGTCACCAATTGACCCCCTAGCGGCCAGGGCGTACGCACTATGTAGTTTGATCTCCAAAAAGAACACGCGTTCTCTCGGTATCATTAAAGCAAGCTCGCATTTTTCGTTTCACCATGCTCCGCTTATCGTTTGGATCCCGACGCAAAAGATTTAGTGCCATGCGCCTCATAACAGCGAGATTTTTTGCTCGATGGTCTTTTCGGCTTCGATTCGCATCCTCCTTAAATTGTACGTCCAATATCCAATGCTGCTGGTTTTCAATAGACCAGTGCGCACGAACGGTTTCTTGAAATTCTGCATTACTGGTGAGCGATGTCAGATAATAGCGTTTTTCTATGCTGGTGCTGCCCTTGATCGTGCGTTCTGACTCAATCAAACCGACAGCAAGAAGACCAACCCATCCAGCACGTTCACGCAAGCTCTCTGGCAACGTACTGAGCCAAGATCGACGGCATTCTTCTCGCCCATGACTTCTTCCGGTAATTTCGATACAGGAAATATTTTTTCTCTGTATTTCATCTTCAAGTGTCATTTGAGCGTCATGCAGAAGATTTGATTGATTTTCTTTGAGAGAAATGACGTAATCGGCTTTCGCCTCTATGATCTGTTGAACGATTTTCTTTTGAGCCCCGATCGCATCGATACTTACAACGGCACCAGCTAAAGGAAGCATGTCGAGAACTTTTGGAATCGTCTTTATTTCACTATCTCTTCCTGTCATGCTCTGATGGGCAAGTACTAATTGAGTTCCGCTGGTAAAAGCGGAAACGATATGATCCATCCTGGTAACGCTCGCGAGAAAGTGCACCCCTAGCGGTAACGAGAAATTGCACCCCCAAGCATAAAAAAGGGATGGCCTCTAGAATGGATGTTCGTCTACATGAACACCAAACGGAGGCCATCCAGGGGAGTGATTTCTTT
>CAIKPM010000027.1 GCA_903829325.1 uncultured bacterium | reverse complement strand
CGCGTCCGCTTCAGCTCGCATCGGCATCGTATATTAATCGTCCGGTGGTGCTAGGAGAGGAAGCAATATCGATGGCGGCTTAGTCGAGGCGGTCCATGTATTTTTAAGCTACCGTGGCCTCATACAGGTTGACATATTCCGCAGCACGATCGTCTCTTTGGTCACAGGCTCAAACCGAACATCAGGTAGATCTGAAGCCAAGTCGAGCAGTTTTGTCTGGCAGCGTAGCGGGTACGCACGCGCCTCGAAAACGGGCTGCAACGCGTGCCGCGCAAGAATCTCGTAGTGGATTGAATCATGATAATAAGCCAGCGGAGACAACTCGCCGCGGCGGTAACGTTCACTTCTAGGACGATGAAAATCATCGACAGAAATGACGCACACATCGTAATGTGATCGACGCAAATGCTGCGCCAAAGCCCCGGCGATCGTGCTCTTTCCGCTCCCGTCAACCCCATTAATCCCCACGATCAACGGCTCGTCGGAACGCTTGCTGGCCGAGATGCGATCGACCAACGCAATGTGCAACATCGTCGCATCAAGGCTCGTCGGCCGCGATGCACCCTTCGCCGACCCTGGGCGCGGGAGAATTGACAGGCGAGCGTTGTGCATGATACCCTCACTTGCGATGATGCCTGCGCCAATCACCTCGATGCTGTCCATGCGATTCATGCCCGAATCGCGGATTTTTCGAGCTGGCTAGACTGGTACACCGCGTACCATACCCACCCGCAATAGCCAGCTCTCGCCACAAGCGAGAGTTTTTTTTGTGCACAAGCTCATGTGTTTACCATCATCTTGAGGAGTGAATCTCATGCCGAATCATGCTACCGGCCACTCACCATCGCGAGGAGCAAGCTGTACCCAAGCCGGCTTCTCCACCAGAGCGATCCGTATCGGCCAAGACCCCGATCAAACTACCGGCGCGACGATTGTGCCGATCTACCAAACCGCAACCTTCACGATGGACGAAGTTGGGGTCACCAAAGGGTATGACTACTCGCGCAGCGGGAACCCAACCCGCCGCGCGCTCGAAGCGCAACTAGCCCACCTCGAAGGCGGAAACTACGGTTGCGCCTTCGCTTCGGGGATGGCTGCGATTTTTGGGGCGTGCTCGGTCCTACGCGCCGGCGACCATATGATTGCCACCAAGGATATTTACGGCGGCACGTTCCGCCTGTTTTCCGAGGTCTTGCCTCAATACGGCATCAACGTCACCTACGTTGATATGACCGACCTCGCGCAGATCGAAGCGGCGATTCGCCCACAAACCAAAATGCTGTGGATCGAAACACCAACCAACCCGCTCTTAACCTTGATCGATATCCGCGCGGTCGCAGACCTAGCCCACAGCCGCAATCTGCTTGTCGGGGTCGATAATACGTTCTGTTCACCGTATTTCCAACGACCGCTCGAACTGGGCGCGGATATCGTCGCGCACTCGACCACCAAATACATCAATGGACACAGCGATGTCATCGGCGGCGCGGTCATTACGAGCAACCCTGACCTGAATGCGATCATAGCTCACCACCAAAACGCCATCGGCGCGATTCCTGGTGTCCAGGATGCGTTTCTGACGATGCGGGGCGCGAAAACGCTGGCGCTCCGGATGGAACGCCACGCGCAAAACGCCCAGACCATCGCGCAATGGCTCACCCAACAAACCGCGATCGCCCAGGTGTATTATCCAGGCTTGCCCGAGCATCCGCAGTACGAGCTCGCTTGCAGCCAGATGAGCGGTTTCGGCGGAATCGTCTCCTTCCGGGTACGCGGACCGCAAGCACGCGCGCTGGCGGTTGCGAAAAGCACCCGACTCTTTAACCTCGCGACTTCACTCGGCGGGGTTGAATCGCTCATCTGCAGCCCCTTCACCATGACCCATGGTCCGATTCCGATTCCAACGAAGGAATCAATGGGGATCACCCTCGATCTACTGCGGATCTCCGTTGGAATCGAAGATGTGAACGATCTTATCGCTGACTTGGAACAGGCTTTCCAGACGAGCGCACAGCTCTGAGACAACGCAGGTAGGTTTGCGCAGTCAGCGCTACGCTCGTACACCACGAGGCTCGCCAATCGAGCGTGGTGAGAGCGAGCGCTGGCGCGTTACCGACGGAATCACGCTGGAGCTGCAGGCGCAAATCCGCATTTCGCGCCGCTGTGCGCTGCAGCGCGGCAATGCTCCGCGCCGTGAGCGCGGGCAGATGATAGCGTTGGCGAAAATCGAGCGTGGTCTGCCAACGAGGCGCTCCGTGTAGGGGCGCCTCGAAGCGGTGCACCCGCAGATCATCGATTGCGCCTTGGCGCGAGAACCATACTTCAGAAAATGCCGGCGAATTACCAAAAATGGGTGAAAGCGACGGAAGCACGACCAAGGGGCGATTCTCGCCTCCACCCGCGTCGCTCTGGCGGTACCCCAAATCGTGCAAGTGCCCGGTGAAGAGCGCGGTCACGTGATGCGCTGGCGTATTGACTTGAGGCAAGAATGCCGCTTGATACTCTGGTCGCCATAACGACACGGGAAAGCCCGGCTGAAAAAATGTCTTAAAGCCGTCTATCCCCACCGGAATATGCGTCAATACGATGGTCGGCGCTGCTGGAGTACTCGCCCATAAGCTGCGTAACCACGCTAACTCGCTTTGAGCTGGTTGTTCCGACGCAATGCCGCAGCGATTCTGGTAATTTTGCGAAAGATATACCGAATTCAACGAGATAATCCGCAAACCGCTCGCCGTGCTCGCACGATAATATCCACCGCGCGCTATGGTTGTGGGAATATCCGCAAAGCGATGCTGCGGATCGACCAGCGGTGCCCATAATAGAGCTTGTCGAGCAAGATATGCATCGTGCGGCGTGCTCGCATAATCGCCACAGTACCCGTCGTTATTGCCGATCGTAGGGAAAATCTGGGTGTGCGGATACGCTTGGGTTAATTCATAAAAAATAAACCTGACCGTTTTATCCACAAAACGCCGGTATGAAACCGCATCATTTTTGCTCGCAGCCCATACAAAACGTTGATAAAAATTATGGGCGAGCAGATCACCAGCGAGCAAAAGAAAGCGGGGGTGCGGGACGGAGCGACGCATCTCGTCGATCCCCGAAAGAAAAAGTGCACCGTTCGCGTCGTGCCCATACGAACTCAGATGTGCGGCATGCATCCCCTGATGGAATATACTCGCCCAACGTTCAACCGGCGCCTGCGCTAATTGATCGACAATCTCGTGCCGATCAAACGGATCCAAGTGAATATCGGCCAGCGCCAAGACCTGCTCGTCGCTAGCAGCCAAGCGTGGAGCCGGCGGCGTTACTTGTACATCGCTCGCATGCTGGCTCGCACAACGAGCAAGCGGCAAAAGCGCAGAACACAACAGCAGACAGGCAAGTACCCGCTTCATCGATGCGCGGGTCGCGTCTGCATCAGCCATCAACAATCAAATAGCAATACGAATGACTTCTTGATTTTGCTCATCGGTAAATTTCGCCAACAGGACCAGCTCACCACCAAGCGCACGAATATACGAACGGAGGGTTGCTAAATGCAGATCTTTGCGTTTTTCGATCCGCGATACTTCACCTTGACTTGTTTGCATAGCTTGCGACACATGTAACTGAGAATATTGACGACGTAAGCGCAAGGCCTTGAGCGTTTGCTCAGCACCTGCGTGCCACACATTCGCCGGGATAGAGCTCGGGGCATCAACAGCTTCGACTAAGGTTGGAATTATCGTAGGCACGGTTACACTTCCGATCTTAGAGCAACGTAGGGCTTAGAACAAGGAACCAGTTCTCCTAGTGAGGTCACGAACGCAAGAAGGAAGGACTTAGGCACTAAAGTGTGCTGCAAATATAGCATCACACCGAACGATTCCTTGTTTACCGCGGCTTATCGCTTGAGTAGCTGTCGTCGCTACGGTGCTCATGTACTAAAGTACACTTCGCACCTAGGCTCCTCGGCTACTCAAGCGATAAGCCGCGGTAAACGTCAGAGCTGCTAGAGCTAACGTGCTTCAAAAACCCTAGCGACTTCTAGGAGTCGTCGTTCTTCGAATAAGGGCGCAGCCAACTGCAGACCAAGCGGCATCGGAGTTCCATCGAGCGGATCCGGTGCGAAACCACACGGTTGCGATAACGACGGCAAGCCAGCCAAAGAAATTGGGATCGTGTAGTAATCCATCAGATACATACTATACGGATCTTTTTTCGCTTGAAAAGCGAATGCCGTCGTTGATGCGGCGGGGGAAGCGATGATATCGCACGCCTGAAATGCTTTTGCAAAATCTGCGGCAATTAACGTGCGCGCTTTTTGTGCTTTGACATAATACGCATCATAATACCCACTTGATAAGGCATGCGTACCAATCAGAATCCGTCGCTTTACTTCTGGACCAAAACCCGCTGCACGGGTTTTTTCATACAGGTCACCGACGTCATCGCCAGCCACGCGTAGACCATAACGAATACCATCAAAACGCGCTAAATTTGATGACGCTTCCGCTGGCGCCAGCAAATAGTAGGTTGCCAACGCATAGCGTGCCGTCGGCAGCGTCACATCTACTAGCTCGGCGCCTAAACGAAGTAAATCGGCGTAGGCGGCTTCATATACAGCGCGGACACTGGGCTCTAAGGCATCAAGACCAAATTCGCTGACGATGCCAATCCGCATACCGCGTAAATCTTGGCGGGTGAATACTGAGGTCGCTTCTGCGGGGCGGTCTACGCTCGTGGCATCGCGTGGGTCTTTGCCCGCAATCGCATCGTAGAGCAAAGCGACATCGGCGACGGATCGTCCGAAAGGCCCGATTTGATCCAAACTCGAGGCAAACGCGATTAATCCATAGCGAGAAACGCGGCCGTAGGTTGGCTTGAGCCCGACAATTCCACAAAACGCCGCCGGCTCACGAATCGAACCGCCGGTATCGCTACCCAACGACAACGGCGTCAAGTCTGCCGCAACCGCCGCCGCGCTCCCACCCGAACTGCCCCCCGGCACGCGTTCGAGATGGAGGGGATTGCGGGTAACGCCGAGAGCACTATTCTCGCACGAACTGCCCATCGCAAATTCATCGAGATTTGTTTTGCCGAACGGGACGCCGCCAGCGCGCAGAACCCGCTCAACCGCAGTTGCCGTGTACGGGGCAACCCAGTTTTCGAGCATCTTCGAGCCACACGTCGTGCGCGTGCCAGCGAGCGCTAAATTGTCTTTGATCGCGACTGGCACGCCAGCCAAGGGAAGCTGTTCACCGGCAGAAATGCGGGCGTCGATCGACTCAGCCCAAGCCAACGTTACGTCTTCGTTAAGGGCTAAGAACGCGCCGATTGCTCCATCACGCGCGGCGGCGTCGGCTAATGCGGCTTGCGCGATTTCTCGGGCGGATCGTTCGCGCGCATTCACACTAGCAGCGAGTGCTGCAACGGTAGTAGTCTGCGCCATCTTATTCTGCCTCCGCCAAAATGCGCGGCACGCGCACCATGCCCAATTGTGTATCGGGTGCGCCTGCTAAAAACACATCGCGGGCCAGTCCGGGCTGGCGTTGATCCGCGCGCATCACGTTTTCACCAGCAATCACTTGCGCGGTCGCCGCGACGTCGTCGGTAGGCAAACCCGCTAATTCATCGACATGAGCAAAAAGCGCCGCTAAATCAACGGCGTAGCGTTCTGCCTCGGCATCGTCCAGGGCTAAGCGTGCGAGTTTTGCGACGTAACGGACGTCGATCCCGCTAGATGGGGATGATGATGATTGCTGCATGCCCTGGCCTACGCAGAGGCTTCGGAGGAACCCTGCGTCCGTTTTAAGGTTGTCAGCACTTCGACGTGACCCGTCTGAGGAAACATATCAAACGGCTGAACATATTCGAGCACAAACCCACCAGTTGCGAGCAGCGCACAGTCGCGAGCTAAAGTAGCGGGGTTGCACGACAAATACCAGATTTCGCGCACCGGACTCGCGATAATCGCACGCAAAGTGACCTCATCGCTGCCCTTCCGTGGCGGATCCAAAAAGGCGATGTCGCTGTTGGCCAACGCTTTTTGCCCGATCGCCCCACGAACCAGCGTTTCGACCCGCCCAACCACAAAGCTACTCCGTTCGGCAACGCCATTGAGCTGCGCGTTCTCGTGTGCTTCATCGATCGCTCGCGCATTTTCCTCAAAGCCGATGACCTGAGCACCCAACTTCGCAAATAAGACCGCAAACGTACCGGCCCCGCAATAGAGATCAATAATGCGCAAGCCAGGCTGGATGCGTCCGCGCAAACGTGCAAAAATTTGCTCGACCATGGCGACATTGACCTGAAAAAACGATTGCACCGATACCCGAAAACGAAGCTCACCAACTTCTTCTTCTAATTGGTCGGTCCCGACAACAACCCGATTTCCCCGGCCCAGAATCACGTTTGCACTCGCTAGATCAAACGAATTACTCACCCCGAGTAAACGCTTGCAACGTTGCTGCAAGAGTTCGGCACCACGCGCCACCGCCTTCGAGGGATGGGCCGTAGTTAAGGCGATGACTCCGCTCTCATCTTGGCGCGTGCGACGCACCACCACGTGCGCGACATCCGCAAACAACGCTTGGCCCGCTGGCTCGTGGAGCAGCTGGCGAAATTGGTGTAAATCAGCCTGAAGCGGGGCGGTAACAATCGGACAATCATCGATCGGCACGAGTTCGTGCGAGCGCGCCTGGTAGAAACCAAGCTCCGGCTTTGCGCCCTCGTGGCTCACGACCAAAGCCATTTTATTGCGATACGCCCGAGGATGCTCCATCCCGACTGTGGCTTGAATCTCGGGCAACGCCAACGAGCCAATCCGTTCAAGCGCAGCCCGCACTACCGCTTGCTTCCAGCGGAGCTGCGCTGGGTACGCAAGGTGTTGAATTTGGCATCCACCACAGGTGCCAAAGACGCCGCAAAAAGGCTCAACCCGATCAGGCGAAACGGTGAGGGTTTCAACGAGTTCAGCGAGCACGTAGCGCGCTTTGCATTCAACGATGCGGACCCGTACGCGCTCACCCGGCAAAGGACCCCAGACGAAAACAACGACCCCATCAGCGCGACCGACCGCCTGGCCATTCGCTAAGAGATCATTGACGACAATCTCAACCACGGCCCCGACGTCTGGTCGGAGCCCGGTTTTCTGAGTGTTAATACCGGTCCCTACGATTTCGGCGCAGATGAAGGGTCGATATGGCCCTTCTGTTGCTCGATTTGCTTGAGGAGGGCATTCGCCTCATCAAGCAAGGATTGGACGCGTTCGGCCGCAGGATCGATCTTGGCGCGGCCGACGGTGGCTCGCACCACAACCAACGCAGCAACCACCGACACCGCGGCTACGGCGCCCACCCAGAGCAAGGCTTTCTGAACACGCTGATCGCGCTCACCGTTTTTCTGTTGCATCTCTGCCATATGCATCTAAGATACGGCAATTACGCCGCAACCGCCTCGCGCTTGCGTTTGGGTGGGTGCACGACCGGACGACGGCTTGGAGCGGCGTTCTCGCCGGCATCTCGCCGAGCCGCGACCTTCTTGCCGCGAATCATCGCGCCGTGTAAGGCATCGATGACGCCTTGGGCTTTGCGTTCGGGCACTTCCACTAAAGTAAAGCGGTCAGATAAGGTGATAGCCCCAATCGAACGCCCTTCGATATTCGCCAAGTTTGCAATGGCGCCGACGAGATCACCAGGTCGAATGCCATCACGACGACCAACCGTGACGTACAATTTCACCGGATTGAGGATTTCGGCATGTGGTTCACGCGGGGTACGAGCTCTGGCAGGGCTTGCCGCTGGCAGGGTGAGCGCCTTTTCCACCGGGATTTCGGTATCGATATCGCCAGCGCCCGAGCGCGCTTGGTCGAGCAACTGCAACGCTGCCGCGGCAATGTCGCGCGGTTGATGCGTTGCGCTCAAGGTATCAACCAGAGCGTGGTAGCGCTCGATCGTCGAGCTTGCACAGGCTTCTTCAACGGTTGCCTGCAGTAACACGAGACGCTTTTTGCGCAGTTCGCTCACGCTGGGAACCGGCATAATCGTCAACTTGCGTTTGGTGTGCGCTTCGAGCAAACGCACCGCGCGCTGCTCGCGTGCATCGATAAAGGTGATCGCGGTGCCTTCGCGTCCGGCGCGCCCCGTCCGACCGATGCGATGGACGTACACTTCTGGTGAAGTCGGCAAATCGTAGTTCACGACATGCGAGACATGATCGATATCGAGGCCACGCGCGGCGACGTCGGTTGCGACTAAGATCGTCAGCGAGCCATCGCGGAAGCGACGCAAGACGCGATCGCGCTGTTCTTGCGAGAGACCGCCGTGAATCGCTTCAGAGCTTTTACCGCGCGCATTCATGGTCGCAGTCAGACTGTCGACATCGGTGCGCGTGCGGCAGAACACGATGACCGATTTGCATTCTTCCATATCGAGCACGCGGGCGAGGGCGGCGCCCTTAAAGCGTCGACCGACTACGTACAGGTGCTCACGAACGCGAGCGACTTCACCGTCGGCCGGGACGCTGGCCTCAACGCGGACTCGCACAGGGTCCTGCAGGTGGCTGTTGGCGATCGTCACGATGCGACGCGGCAGGGTAGCCGAGAACAACGCAGTCTGACGTTCGGTTGGGACGGTACGAAGAATCGTATCAATATCTTCGGCGAAGCCCATATCGAGCATTTCATCGGCTTCATCAAGCACGACCATCTCGACGCGTTCGAGTTTTAACGAGCCACGGCGCAGATGATCCATCGCGCGGCCTGGGGTGGCGACGACGATGTCGACGCCGCGCTCGAGCGCGCGCAACTGCAGATGCATCGCCTGACCGCCGTAGACCGCGAGGACACGGACCGGCAAGCCACGAGCGTACGAAGTGACCGCTTGGGCAACTTGCATCGCCAACTCGCGGGTTGGCACGAGAATTAAGGCGCGAACACCGCGATGGCTAACGGGATTATTCTTGAGGCGGTGCAGCAAGGGCAGTGCGAAAGCGGCGGTTTTGCCGGTACCGGTGGCCGCTTGGCCGAGCACATCGCGCCCGGCGAGCAGGGCTGGCAGGGCTTCGGTCTGGATGGGGGTCGGCTGGACAAAGCCGAGGGCCGCGAGGCCAGCGGCAAGATCAGCATCGAGGCCTAAATCAGCGAATGAGCATGCTGGGGCAGGCGAAGCCGCCGGAAGTTCGAGTTGCAAAAAAATATCCTTATCGCGCAAAATGACGCTAGCAAAGTGGGACTCATCAGAGGACGATCCCAAAGCGCTCCAAATTGCACGGGGGACGTCGACCGAGCACTATTCGCCCTCAAGCAAGCAAGCGCCTGGGAGCAAAGGTCTCCCTAGGGCAGGCGCACTATCTCTGCCACCCAGGCAAGCAGCTGCTGAGCAACTTCCACCGCTGCCTGCGCTTGTCGCGCGCTGTAAGTACTCATTGCACTCCCCCCGCCTAATGCATCGGGATAGCGCGTCGGCAAATAGTATTGATCAAGGGGCAAGAGATCACGATGCAGCTCTAGCGGAATCGGTCTGCCGAGCGCCCCGACTTCTTCAATCAGTTGATGAATGACATGAAAGCGAGGGGAGTCGCCGGTCAGAAACACGAGCGCAGCGTTTAGCGCCTTTTCGGCCGCTTGCTGAGCATGGAAACACGCAGGCGGAGGAAGGCGCTCTTGAAGCACTTGGGCGGCCTCGAGGTCGATCTGAGCCGCCGCGATCCATGACATTGCGAGGGTGTATCGACTATCGTGCATCGAAAGGAGCGCCTTTCTCAGGAGTGGTTTCGAAGGTTGCGAGGAGGCGGGCTTCGCGAATGATGGTGCCGCGCAGCATAGGGAACGCGTTTCCAGCCAAAGCGTGGTTGTGGCCCAGTGCTACTCACGGGGCGAGGCTTCTCTTCTGGCCTTGGAAACGCCCGCATATGTATTTTTCTAGCTATTCTTTGTGCGCATTTCGGCCGATACGAATGGAGAAAACACTTCTTCATCGCTGAGGTCCATCACCCATGAGCATCCAGGTAACTCGTGAGCTCGCTAAGCACGCTGTCCAGCTAGTGCTTCTTTTCGGCGCTCTCTCGACAGCAGGTTGCGGGGGGGGGGGGGACCTTCCTCTAGCCCTGGTACCGTAGCGAATCCGCTGCCGCCGGCACCAGCACCAGCCGCCCAACCTGCGTTGAACACCGCGGCACCAGCAAGCGTGAATGCACCGACGCTCGCCACACCGCAGCCGGCGAATACCCAGCCGGTGCCGATCGTCGTGACCTTTACCTTACCTCATGCAACGCCAGCACCTACGAGTCTCGTTCAAAGTCGCATGCAACGTCGACTGCAGTATATCTCCACGGCGAATACACAAATGGCGATTACCGTGACGCCTATCGGGGCGAGCACCTCGTCGTACAGCAACCCGAGCGCAACGTGTACGACGACGAGTTGTTCGGCGACGTTTGCAGCAACCCAAGGACCGAGCACGATCACGCTAGCTCTGAGCGATGGCACGAATGTACTCTCGAGCTATAGCGGTGTGATTATCGTTCGTCCAGGACTGAATACGTTCCATTTCAGCGCGAACCCGGTCGTGCATTCGGTCAATGTATCGCTCGCAAATACGACAACGCGTGGCGGAACCGTGTATGACGATGTGCTCACGATAAATGCATTCGATGCAGACGGGCAGCAAATTATCGGCAACGCGAATTATGTTGATACCAGCGGAAATCCGGTGGCATTGACCTTGGGTGTAACCAATGCTCAAGCGGGCGGAAAAGGGACTGTCACGATCAAGGGGCCTGCTCGGATTACCTCGCCGCAGAGTGCACCGATCTATGCGCACTACGATGGAAATTGGCTCGACCACGCGACGATTTCTGCGGCAGCGACGAGCAGCGCGATCACGAGTTCCACCAGCGCAACACTGACAACGATACCGTATGCGACGGAGTATACAACTTCGGGTTATGTTTATGGCCTCGCGAGGGGGCCAGACGGAAACTTATGGTTTAGTGAAACTAACAGCAATGCAATCGGCAAGATAACAACATCGGGAATTGTGACGATATACTCATGTACACCATGCAGTCAGCCTTTTTATATCACTACGGGGCCAGACGGAAACCTCTGGCTTACTGAGAACACTGGAAGCTATATCGATAAATTCACCCCGACGGGCCAGGTATCACGTGTGTTATCACTCAGTGGCGCCGTTGGCACCTGTATCCGCACGGGTCCAGACGGCAACCTGTGGTATTCGTCGGAGAATGGGCACTACATTGGCAAGCTTTCACCGAGCGGACTGAAACTCGCCACATACGGTATGGGAACGGCTATTCGCGGAATCGGCTTTGGCCCTGACCAATCACTGTGGTATGCAACAGAGGGAACAACCATCGGCCACATCTCGCTCTCAGGCACTAGCCTTGGCACCGCTACAGTCGATAGCCTTAGTAATAATTCAGATGGCATTGTGACGGGCCCTGACGGCAATATGTCGAGTAGACCGAGGGAATTGCACCCCCAGCCCCTCACGGAACGGTGCGTGAATCTCTCGATTCACACCGCTCTTATTAAACAAACGAACCTATTGTCCCATTTCCCCAGTGCACAAACAAATTCGGCCGTCGCT
>CAIKPM010000026.1 GCA_903829325.1 uncultured bacterium | reverse complement strand
CGCGTCCGCTTCAGCTCGCATCGGCATCGTATATTAATCGTCCGGTGGTGCTAGGAGAGGAAGCAATATCGATGGCGGCTTAGTCGAGGCGGTCCATGTATTTTTAAGCTACCGTGGCCTCATACAGGTTGACATATTCCGGTGATGGCGTTTGAGGAAGATGCATCCGCAAGGGCACTCATCAAAAGAGTATCGCCCCACCAGCCTGCGCTGCCGCCCAAATATTTTGCTATCCCTGCGTAATAGACTTGTATCTGTGCTGCTCCACCAAGTGTGGCACCTTGGTTAGGGTATAATGGCTGTGGCTGCGGCGTTTGATCCGGAGTGGGCGCTTCGCAGCTTGCATTCTTTGTCCATGTATTGTTAATGGGATCACATAGATCTGCAGAAACAAATTTCGTTTTGTAATTGGGATTGCCCGGATATTTATTTGCACCTGGCGTTAGCTGTTCGAGCTCTTCAGTTGCAAGCTTAAACCCTAAATTGATGGGTTGCAGCGAGTAGGTTTCCTGTGTCGCACCTGCCTGTGCTGGTAGCCCATTAAATACCGCGTTGGGTACTGTTGTGTCTGGTGTTGTGACGTAGTCTGCAGGAGGTTTTTTTACCGGAATGGGCGGGCACGTATCCCATTTCGCATTATAATAGTACCCGCCGATGCCGCCTCCGGCTCCAGCTGGTCCAAAAAATGGATAAGTATCATAGGTGATAATGTTCCCAGCATCATCATAACCTTTTCTTGTTACCATTTTATAATCGTAGAATTTTGCCTGAAACGCCGGTTCGCCCGTTTGTGGCATTGCATCATTCCATGGAGGTCCGCCGGAGATATGCCCTGCTAAATTATTAGCCGTGCTCAAGGTGACGACACTTGAAAGATTCACGGGATTCTGTGTCTGGTAATCACAGGTGAAGAGGTTGTTGGTTCCGGCAATGAAGGGATAGAATGCGGTTGTGTAGCCACCGTAGATCATTTGCTCTGTATCTGTGGTCGTTGCGCTGATTGTCGTCATGAGGGGTAATGCATATTGTGCAGTATTATATACGATGTAATTATCACTGGCAGTATTTTCTATTGCTCCTTTGATTTCTCCAAAAAAAGGAATATTATATTTGAAACTCATCGATAATGTCACATCTTGTAATATTGGTAAACGTATTGCCCCGATGGCTGGAAACGCTTGGGGATTTGGTGCTGACGCTGGCACACTTGCTGGAGCAGCCGGTGTTTTGGGGAGGACGATTGGCTCCGGGGTGTGAGGAGTGATGGTAACCGACTTCGCGGAGATCAAGGGCCAAGCATCGATTGTATGCTTAGCCTCTTTTTGGGCTTTGACGACACTTTCATTTGAGAAAAGGACTGTATGTAAATAATCGAAGCTTGCGCCAATTAACGAAATCTGTTGGGTAATGAATAGTGAAATTAGTAGCTGAGAAAAGAAAATCATGAAATACAGCGGCAACACAATTGCGCTTTCGACTAAAGCCGATCCACGGGGTGTCGAGTTGCGTTCATCTGCTTTGCCATCCATACCCTCATCTTCGGTTTTCGGCGCATCAGGAAAAATCTATTAGCACCCCGCTTTTGGGCTTGATAGTACGCGACAGGCACTACGGCAATGCTAGCATAGGCCTCTCTGTTGCAGCTGAGGCTGTAGCGTGCTTTGCCGAAAATTGACAATGAGTGCTCGGTCTAATTTTTGCAGAGATTATCGCTTCCAATCGGTAGTGTGACGAGCGGAACGTTTCCAGCCGTGACGGTACTGCCGGCGACGCCGAGTTGAGTCATGTTCGTGTCGTCAATTGTATCAGCGTCCGGCTTGAGTGTGTTGGTTATTGTGTCGTGAATATCCCTATAACAATGCATCATGGTCTGAATGCCTGCCGGTCGAAAACTTGTGTTTGACACAGAGCTGATGAGATTGATGCCTACCAGATTGAAAAACATCTTACTAATGATCGGATGATTACTTTGCAGATTGGTCTCAATTGTGGTGGTGGTGGTGGTGAAAAAGATTGGAGACCCTATCCAGCTTGGTATTGATGATCCTGGTGGTGGAAATTGCAAGACTAGCGTTTGGGGAGTCATCACAGAAACGTTGTGTTTATTGGCTGCATACCAGTTGCTGAACTTTAATTGTGCTAGTGAAAATTGTGTGGTTGTTCCATCATCTGCAGTGCCATTAAGCATATCGAGCAGGTTTTTCTGATCGTATGCTTTACTTGTTAGGCTTAATGAACCGTTTTGTAATTTGCCAATATTATATTGGATCAGGCTCGTATTAAAGTCAGCAGCGGGATTTGGATCGTTGAGGATGTTGTTTAGTGTGTGCTCTGTCATTTGTAGCTGCAAGGAATATAGGCCAATTGCTAATCTTCCCACTGTCAGTATCAGCACAAACAACATAAATGGCGCCAAGATACTAAATTCGACAATCGCTTGACCCCGTGAAGTATACTGGCGATCTACAAGCAGACGCTTCAGTCTGCCGAGTCTGGTGCACAATGCTTTGAAAACGCCTTGTTCGCTCGCGGTCTTAGCTATCACACTTGGCTCCTGCACGAGGACGCGTTATGGGATTGTAGGTTGGTTGCACTAATATTGGCGAAAACCATACCATAAGATCGCCAGTAGTCCACATGCCAACCGGCGTTTGCCAATTTGGGTCGTACCAGTCCCACTGTTGATCTCGACCTTTGGCCCAGCTTTCTTTGGGGAAATAGTCAATGCAGCTTGACCCGCAATTAAAGTTGTCGAATGCTGAATTATTGCGCGCCATAAAGACGCTGGCTTCAGGCTCGGCTGCCGCATGCGCGGTAATAATCATTTGTGGTAGTAAAGGGCCTAGCTGTACGTCGTCACAAGCGCTTATTTCGACTTTAAGTGGATTCCAAAAATCTGCGATGATTGGCGAGAATGTGGTATTTGTCCGTAGGCTAGGGGCGAATGTCGAATATTGGGAGTACGGTGGGGTCAGGCCAATGTCTCCTAATGAAAATAATTTCATTCTTGGGCCGACGGCTACGAAGCATTGTGGTAAAGTTTGACCAAGTATGTCACAAGCTTGCGCAGTCCCGACATAGCCCCGCAACGGATTCTGTGTTGTGTCCATATGTAAAGCATAATATAGATATGGCCTTTGTAGGCCTGGTTGATTGTATGTAATGCTAAATGTTGGATCGCTCATGACGGTAAGGACTGATGATATATTTGACTTGAGTGAGGGCAGATCCATGCCATACATTGCTTGATTCGCCAAATTAAGGAGCTTGGTATAGCGGTTGACAGATTCGACCAGGGCTTTACTTAATGCTTGGAAATCGTCTCGGCAACTAGTGGATAGCGCGCAGCCACCGTTCCCTTGACCTGCGATGAATGCACCATCTATCAATGATCTGATGCGATATTCTTCCACAGATCCAGCGAGGGTGATCATTTCGATGCGGTTGAATTGGAACGCTTGAACGCTGGCAAGCGTTTTTGCTGCATTATCAACAGCAGTTTGAAGTGCTATATGATGCCACGCATAGCTCCCAACCGCGCTTGTTGCCCCCATCAGTATAATTTGGACTGGTAACATGATCGCCAGTATTGGCGCCGTCTGTCCCCGCGCATTTCGTTGCTTCTGCCTAATTAGCGTGTCTTTCCCGCCCTTGACTGGATTGCACCTCGCAGGTTTTCGCCTAGTGTGATATCTCATCAGATTGAGATTGATTGCCATGATTTTCTCGCATTCTATCCTGTTGTAAACTGCTATGCCGTGCAATGAAATGAAGCAGAAGTTATCGTAACTTGCAAATGGACTGTGCGTTAGTAGGTCTTAATAGGGTATACGTGCCGGACCGGGTGCTAAGCTAAAGTTGCTATCCTTATCCTCGATCTGTGTGAATGGGTCGATTTTGATCATTTCGCCATATGTGCCCGTTAAATACGAATCAAAGCTATGAAAGGAGTAGATGTTTGTTCCATTCTCGTACCTGCCTAAAAGCTTATCTCTCGCGGTTGAGGCCACGTTTGCGTCTGTTGACGATACGAGCTTGAGTTCTGATCTTATAGGTTTATCATCAGCTATTCCGCCTAGGAACAGTGCGATGCTTTCGTAGAACTCTTGCATGATGGCTGCATTCCCAAAAGTTGTTCCTGTGTTTGAGTATAGCGGAGTTGCCTGGGGTGTTTCATCCGGTTTTGGAGCTTCGCAATATGTTCGTATTGGGTTTGTATTGCATTCATCGGCAGTGATAAAAGATAAGTTTACAGGGGTGCTGACACCCGGATTTTTTTGTTCGAGTTCCTCGGTAGCGAGTTTGAAGCTCAAGTTTAAAGGTTTAAATGAATACGTCACTTCGTTGTTTGTGTCTGTTGGATCGGGTGTCGTGACATAGCCCGTTGGTGGCTTGGTAATGGTGAACGGCGGGCAAGTATCCCACGCTGCGTTACTATAATATGCTCCTGTAGAAAATTTTGGCTCTTTGCCTGTTGGAGCTTGATCGTTCTGTGGAGGTCCGCCTGCGATTCCACCATTAGGTGGAAACTCATAATCGCAACTGAACATATTGCTCGCTCCGGAAATTGATGGATAAAATGTAGTTGTGTAACCTCCATAGATCATTTGCTCGGTGCCGGCTTGAGTGCTCATTAACGGTAACGCATACTGTGCGTCGTTATATACGACATAATTATCGCGTGCAGTATTTGACAGCGTTCCTGTTATTCCGCCGAAAAAAGGAATCCCATAGTTTATGGGCAGTGATAAGGTTGCACTTTCGATTATTGGAACTCGAACTGCACCCAACTGTGGAGGGAAATCAGCAGGGTGCGAATCGCTTGGAATGACCGCTGTGGATTTTGTTGTCTGATAAGATATCAACTCATGAGGAATAAAAGGCCAACTCTTAACCATATTTTTTGCATCATTTGTGGGATCTGATTCGTTGGCAAATATCATCGTGTGTAAATAATCAAAGCTTGCTCCAATTAAACATATTTGTTGCATGCCCATAATCGCAATTGTTAGCTGCGCAAAGAAAATCATGAAATACAGCGGCAGCACAAGCGCGCTTTCTACTAACGCCGATCCACGCAGATGTTGATTGGATCTCATGTCTTTTGCCATATCCATCCTCAGGCTCGCCCTACTTCAGGGATTCGGCGAATAGGCCGAATTTATTAGCAGTCCATTCTTCAGAGCTGGATTTCCGTCGCTGGTGTAAGCCGCAAAGTCGCCACCAGAAATGCTAGCATGCCCACAGCGGTTTTCTGGCGATATTTGGGTCTGCTTAGCCCAAACTTGACGCTTGCGGGCCGTTCGGGCAGCGAAACTGAGAAGAGGCGTCGAAAGGCCCCGCGTGGGTTTACGTGTTGTGAAAATTGTTCCAGTCGTCGGGCTTGCGCTCGCCGCGCTCTTGGGTTCGCTGATTTCGCTGCAAAGCAGAGGAGTCAAGGCGGCTGTCGTCTCTGAAACGCACCTCGACTTGTTCAATGATATTGTCACTCGAGTCGAGACGACGTACTACAAGCCAGTTCAGACCGGTGAGCTGCTCGCCGGTGAACGTACCGGGTTGATCGGCGTCATCAAAGCCCAGCATGCCTCGCCGAATGCGCTCCCGACCCCGCGAGCGAGCGGCCAAACCGAGAGCGATAATGTTGCGATGGCGCAACTGCTCAGCTCGGCGATGAACTCGTACCAAGCAAAGATTAGCGCGCAGTCGTTGACCGAAGGCGCGATCCGCGGGCTGTTGGCGTCTTTGCACGATCCTTACAGCACGTACATGGACCCCCACGAATTTACGAGCCTGGAAGAAATGCTCAAAGGCGGTGATTTCGGCGGTATCGGTGTTTATATCGGCGAGGATGCTCACGGCAATGTGCTCGTCGCCCCGATCGATGGCGCCCCGGCCGCGCGCGCTGGGATGAAGCCGGGGGACCTTATTGTCGCGGTCGATTCTCGCCCCGTTCACGGCATGAAGCTTGATAGCGTTGAGCACCTCATTCGCGGCAAAGTTGGCACCAGCGTTCTGCTGACGGTCAAAAGCGACGCCAAGGCCCGTACCACGCGTCAAATCCGCGTCGTGCGAGAACAGATTCATGTCCCCTCGGTCCACGCAAAAATCGAAGGCGACATTGATTATATTCGCTTGAACGATTTCGGCGAGACATCTGGTGACGAGGTCCGCAAAGCGCTGCTCGAAGGACAACGCCACCACGTACGTGGCTACGTCCTCGATCTACGCTATAACGGCGGTGGCTTGGTCGACGCGGCTGTAGCGGTATCGAGCCTCGTCATTCCGCGTGGACCGATTGTTTCGATCCTCGATCGCTTCGGCGACCGTGATACGAGTTCGGCTTTGGGAACATCCTTAAATGTGAAGCCACTCGTTGTTTTGGTGAATCGCTTTTCCGCTAGTGCGTCTGAGATCACCGCAGGCGCGATCCAAGATTATCATCTCGGCACGCTGATCGGCACCAAGACCTATGGGAAGGGCGTGGTCCAATCGATCTTCAGCCTTTCGAATAAGGGCGCACTCAAGGTGACGACTGCGCGATACATCACTCCGGCCGGCCGCGATATTCAGCATAAGGGAATTCTGCCGAATATAATCATCGATCAGCCGGATGACTTCCGTTACATCGACTCTCCGCGCGATCGTCAACTTGCAGCCGCGAAAGCATTGTTACACCGTGAAGCAAAACCATAAACCGTTCCTCGTTACTAGTCTCTGCGCCATGCTCGTTGCTACGGGTGTCGCTGTCGGCCATGCCGCAACCCCGCAGGTAACCGACGCAAATCAAGATGAGCTCGCCACGGTGTATCATCATCTCGAAGATGATTACTATAAGCAGATCAATCCGCAAGTACTGCTGACTGGTGCACATACGAGCTTAGTCACGTGTTTGAAAGCGAGTGGCGTTTCTAATCCCTCGCTGCCTGATCCGCGTGCGGTCGGCGATGATACCGCCAACCTGCGCGCTTTACGTGCCGAGCTCCAGAGCGCGTATGGCCAGTACGGCAATAAGGTCGCGCCCAAGAATTTACTGTACGCCGAAATGGTCGGGCTTGCTGCCTCGGTGCGCGATCGCTACACGCTGTTTTTAACGCCCCAAGAGTACACTTCATTAAACGAAGACCTAGACGGTGGCAATTTCAGCGGTGTAGGACTTTCGATTAATGTCGATCCGAAAACCCATTATTTGCATGTCGATCAGGTGATTTCGGGCGGCCCGGCTGAAAAAATGGGCATGCAAGCTGATGATCTTATTCTAGCGATCGATGGTCAAACAACCAAAAACGTGCCTACAGATGTCGATTCTCGTCGGCTACGCGGCAAGGCCGGCACTATTGTCCGGCTTGACGTGCTTCGCGGCGGGCGGCACGTGCCTGGTTTCGTGAGCATTACGCGTGCGCTCATCCATCAACCCAGCGTGGTTGCAAAAATGTTGCCAGATCAGGTCGGGTACGTTCACCTCACCGTTTTTGGCGCAACGACGGGCACCGAGCTTGATGCTGCGTTATCGAAGCTCGATGCGCAAAACGCCCGTGCCTACGTGCTTGATCTACGCGATAACGGCGGCGGGTATCTTACCGCTGCCGTAGACGTCGCCTCAAAATTCGTGCCAAGCGGCCCGATTGTTTCCGTCAAAGAGCGCGGTGGTAGCAACACCCAGTACAACGCAGAGGATACCGCTATTACGCCACGGCCTTTGGTGGTATTGGTGAATCGTTTTACTGCTTCGGCGTCCGAAATTACCTCAGGTGCAATCCAGGATAACGGGGTCGGCACGCTGATGGGAACGCGAACGTTTGGTAAGGGTGTCGTGCAGACCATTTTTCCCTTACCTGATGGCGCAGCGATAAAAGTAACGACCGCGCGTTATTTTACGCCCCATGGTCGCGATATTAATAGTGTCGGAATCCAGCCCGATGTGAACGTCGCGCTTGCCAAAAACGTCAAACTCGGTGACCCAGCGCATGATAATCAATTGCGGCAAGCACTCGATTATCTTCGTGGGCGCATCGCCGCTGTATCCAGCAGCGATGCGCCGTAACAAACCGCTTTAAGTCGTTTTCTTGCGGGTTGTCGTACGCTTCGCTGGCGCTGCGGCTGGCTTGGCTTTCGCCGGTACGGCGGGCGTTGAAGCGGTTGGTACAGGTGCTGCGGTTGCGGCTTTCGGTGGACGCCCACGTTTACGTGGAGCAGGTGCTGCCAATGGCTCACTCGATTGGGCTTGAGCAGGTACGACGATCGGCGTGGCAGCTACGGCAGCAGCCTTGGGCGGCCGTCCTCGCTTCCGAGGCGCAGCCGGAGCTGCTTCGCTCGCCCCTGAAGGCGGGAGTGCGGTAATGGGCGGTGTTGCCGTCAGCTCACCAACGGGTGCGCTGGGTTGTGGCGGCGGGCTTGCGTGCCGACGCGTGGGTCGGGCTATCCGCGCTGCTACTGGCGCCGGCGCGGCCAGCGATGGGGGTGGTGGCTCGACGGCGACATGACCCGGTCGGCGATTCCACTTGGTCAATGCTCGCGATGGTTCGGGTGGCGCAATCACTCCGGTGACTTCGGTTGTGCCATTGGCATCGACGCGGAAAATATGCCGATCAGGTACGGCGGGAATTTCGCTGCCTTCGCTTGCGGAAACAGCATTTTCCAGCGGGGTGAAAGCGCCATTACTGCGCCGCCGCCGCCGTCTGCGCCGCCGCTTGCGCAGCGGATCTTGAGGTGAGCTAGGATCCTGCCCAGGGGCGTTCGTTTCTGGTTCCAGTTCCGACTCTTCGTCGGTCTCTTCGGCAAGGTCTTGTTCGACCGGGGCGATGAGCGGTTGAGCTGCGCCGACGCCACTTCCACTGCCACCGCGTCTCCGTCGGCGACGACGGCGGCGTTTGAGCTCTTCGGACTCTGCACCGGTTTCGGGTGCTGGCGCAATGGGTGCGACCGCCTCGGGTGTCGCTGGTTCCACGGGGACCGCGGTGCGGCTGCCCAAGAGGCGGGCGGCCTCTTCGGCGAGTTCGCGCAATTCCTCGGTCTGTTCGAGCGGCGTGAGCTTGCGGCCACGCGCCGGGCGGCGCCGCTTGCGGTTTGCGGCTAGAGCTGCTGGTTGGTTGCGCAGTTCTGCCAATACATCGTCGCCATCGATGTCGATGATGCGAATACTGACCGTACTGCCAGCGGTGACCTGGGCGTTCTCGATTTCCACGATTTGCCCGCAAAGCAACGCTGCAGAAGAAGTAGGGTTGGGCATCCGAGCACTGAGCACTTCAACTTCGTACTCATCACCCACTCGCAGTGGCACTGCATTGCTATTATGATGATGTTCGATCGTTGGCTTGAGGCCATGAACGACTCGAGTGTGCTCTGGATGCAGTTGGGGATCAATGACGACCTGGATTTTTTCATTGAGCTCTTGCTCAAACGCTTGGATTTCGTCGTCGTACCAAAAACGGAGTTGAGCGGCTACGGTTGGTGGCGCGATCAGCGAGAGTCCACCATGCGCATGCTTATGAGCAGAGGCGGCGCGGAGCTGACGGAACGCCTCGATGGCCACGCTATCCGGCGAGAGCACATCGCCCAAGCCATGACAGGTCGGGCACGGAGCTTGCAGTTGCCCACCGAGATCTTTCCCGACTCGTTTGCGCGTGAATTCGAGCAAGCCCAGCGCTGAGAACGACTGCAACGTCGTTCTAGTGCGGTCGCGGCGCAGGCCCTGTTCGAGGGTCTGGAGCACCTTCGTGCGGCTACCTTCAAGCTGCATGTCGATAAAATCGCAGACAATAATGCCGCCAATATCACGCAGGCGGACCTGGCGCGCTATCTCCGCCGCCGCTTCAAGGTTGGTGCGGATAATTGTATCTTCTTGCGTTTTCCCGGTGAACTTACCGCTATTGACATCGATAACTGTCAGTGCTTCGGTGGTTTCAATAACGAGTGAGCCTCCTGAGGGGAGGTTGACCTTGGGCCGCATTAAGCGGGCGATCTCTGCATCTACCTTAAAATCATGGAAAAGGGCACGGCCTTGGGGGTAAGCGCTGATGCGATCCACGTACTGTGGTCCGAGTAAACGCATAAAATCCCGGAGCCGTTCGCATTCTTCTGGCGTATCCACTAAGACGCGTTCCACTTGTGGCGTGATGAAATCGCGGGCCGCCTTGAACACGAGGTTCATGTCTTTGTGGATGAGGGCGGGAGTGTTCGCCGTCTTGAAATTTTCCAGAATCCCATGCCACATCCGGATCAGCACGCCCAAATCTGCAATGAGCTCGGCATCGCTCACACCGGTTGCTGCGGTGCGGACTACCGTAGCCATGCCATCCGGGCGGATGCGTTTCATGACGTTTTTGAGGCGGGTGCGCTCTTCCGCGCTTTCAATCTTGCGGGAAACCCCGCTATATTTACCGGTTGGCATCAGGATTAAATAACGCCCCGGTAAGGTAATGTTGGTGCTGATGCGGGCGCCCTTGAGTCCGCGAGGCTCCTTGACGATTTGCACGAGCACATCATCGCCGCGGTTAACTTTATCGTTAATTGTCCAACCGGAGCGGCCTTGAGTGATTTCTACATCACCAATATTGAGCGGCGCCTTGTGAATATCATCAACATAGAGAAACGCGTTGCGGCCGAGGCCGATATCAACGAAGCTCGCGCCCATGCCGGGCAGAACATTTTGCACACGGCCTTTGTAAATCGAGCCGATGACTTTTTCTTCGCGCTCAATATAGATTTCGGCGAGCGAGCCATCTTCGAGAATCGCGACGCGATTCTCCCACGGGTCGCTCGATATGAGGATATCAGTTGACAACGGGCTACCTTTCCCGAAAATCCGTTTTTCGACGGGGGCCGGGACGGAAGGTCCACCGGGCCACACGCAATGTACGTGCAAAAAACGGTTACAAAAAAATTTTGCCACTTGGCAGCAGATCAACGGCGGGCCTGTATGGCCTCACACGTAAGGATCTGCTTCATCCATCGGCTGGAGGGCGCTCTTCCCTTAATCGCAGTGGCGCTCCTTTGGCGCTACCCTAGGTCGAGGGGCCTAGCAGCGGTCTAATTTGCGCTGCTAGGCGCGTTTGGCTTGGTGATCGGTGCGCTGTGTTCAGACGAATTCAAGGCTTCATTCGTAGCCGCATCGACATGAGCGACGTCCGCCTCAGTCATCGTCGCAGCTGGGGTGGTGACTTTCAAATCGTCAAGGTAGGGTCGCTCGCCGGTGGAGCTGTGGATGCTCGCTTGATTGCGCCGTGGTTCCCCCTTGGCGTAGGTTGGCGGAGCAACCGCTGGACGCTCATTCTGCATGCCGAGAATCGGAATATTGGCATGCATCGCAACGGTGGCAGCTTGTTGCTCGAAGCTGACATCGCATAAACCGACATCGACCTTCACGTAGCGAGAAATGACGGCGATGAGATCCCGCTTGAGGGCCTCAACGGTGTCTGGTGAGAGGGAGAGATGGTCGGAGAGTAAGACGAGGCGGAGACGCTCTTTTGCGGTTGCGCTTGAGCCGTCACGTTTAAAGAGGCGAGAGAAAAGATCGAACATTATCGTCCTCCAAAAAGCGCGCTAAGCCGCGCAAAAAAGCCAGTTTTGGGCCGTTCAACCGGCACATTTTCGCCGACGATGCGCGCCGCTATTGAGCGATACGAGGCACCGGTTTGCGAGCGTGGGTCGAGGGCGATTGGTTCACCACGGTTGGTTGCCATGACGACTTCGGGCTCGTCCGCGACGATCCCAAGGAGGGGAAGCCGCAGAATCGCGTTCACATCTTCGACCGAGAGCATCTTGCCGCGACGGACGAGGTGCGGCCGTAGGCGATTGACGATCAATTTTGGCTCTAACGAGTGAGGAAGAAGTCCGACAACGCGGTCAGCATCGCGTACCGACGACACTTCGGGGGTACACACGACAATCGCTGATTGGGCACCGACCACGGCATTGCGAAAGCCGGCTTCGATTCCGGCGGGGCAATCGATCAGGACCCAGTCGAAATGATCGCGCAGCTGCTCGATTAGGGCACGCATTTTTTCGGTGTCGACGTCGTCTTTTTCGCGGGTCTGCGAGGCTGCGAGCAAGCTCATCGTGGGCGAGCGTTTGTCGCGAATGAGCGCATCTTCAAGGCTAACTTTGCCTTCAATCACATCCAGCAAATGATAGCGCACGCGGCTTTCGAGTCCGAGCACGATGTCAAGATTGCGTAAGCCAACATCGGCGTCAACTAGCGCGACTTTCGCACCACGGGCGGCCAGTGCGGCGCCAACATTAGCGGTCGTCGTGGTTTTGCCAACGCCACCTTTTCCTGAGGTAATGACGATCGCATGACCGCGATGGGTGGCAGGTTTTGGCGGTGGCTGAGCGGCGGCTGGTTGCGGTTCTGGCTGTGCGTCGTACATCGCTATCCTCTCCAACCAGCGAGAAGCCGATTGAGTAAGCTGGGTTCATCTAATCGGGTGAATTCGACGATTTCACCTTCGAGGCGACGGGCCATCTTGTCATAAATGGCTGCGAGTCGCTTCGTGGAGTCGAGCACTATTGGCTCGCCGCGATTGGTTGTATCGATAACTTCCTCGTCGTCGGGGACAATGCCGAGCAATTCAGCCGAGAGAATCTCGCAGACGTCTTCGACTGACATCATTTCGCCGGACTTAACCATGTCGGGACGGATGCGGTTGATGACCAGTCGCATCGGTAATTTCCGCTCATGGATTTTGCCGATGACTCGATCGGCATCGCGAATCGCGCTGACTTCCGGGGTGGTGACAACGATTGCTTCTTGGCTGCCGGCTACGGCGTTGCGAAAACCATGCTCGATGCCGGCTGGGCAATCGATGATGACAAAATCGTGAAATTCAGCTAGGTCGGTTGTGAGGCGTAAAAACTGGGCCTCCGTAATCGAGTCTTTATCGCGGGTTTGCGCTGCCGGGAGAATCCACAGATTCTCGATGCGCTTGTCGCGGATCAATGCTTGCCGCAACTGGCAGCGACCTTCGACTACTTCGATCAGGTCGAAAACAATGCGCTTTTCAACGCCGAGCACGAGATCAAGGTTTCGCAACCCGATATCGGCATCGACCAAGGCGACTTTTCGGCCTCGTTTGGCCAGAGCCGCGCCAAGATTTGCGGTGGTCGTTGTTTTTCCAACGCCGCCTTTGCCTGATGTGACGACGATGCGTCGACCGCTCATGATCCTCCCCTTACTATGGGCACAACAATAATTCGATTTTCTTCGATTCGGGCTTCTTCGCCGCCGTCGCAGGATTTGGTGCGCATCGTTTTGTGTTCGCCTGCGGCAATGAAGGTTGCGATGCGGAGTTGGGTAGGAGAGAGATCAAGGGCGATGACTCGTGCAGTCGTATCGCCCTGGGCCCCGGCGTGGGCTTGACCACGCAACGTGCCGACGACGACGATATCGCCACTGGCAATCAGCTCGGCGCCAGGATTGACATCACCGACGACGACGATATTTCCGAGTTGGCGTAAGACTTGTCCACTACGTACGGTGCCGCGGTAGTACAGGGTTGCAGTTTGTGTGGGAGGTGAAACGGCGGTGGTTCTCCGGGCTGCGAGATCGGAGCGAGCTCCGGCAAAATCAGCAGTAAGCGAGCGAGCGCTATCTGAAAGCTCCGTGCGTTCAAGGCGCGTCCCGCGTCGTTTTTGCAGGTCCTCAATATTGACCGGTGGCGCAGCGCCCAGATAGTCCATGTCGAGTTCCCGGGCTAGCTGTTCGACAGACTGATCTCCAAGCATGCCTTCAAGCGAAATTCCCGCATCTTGTAGCGCTTCGTTGATTTTTTGGAACCCTTCCTGATCAGGCGCCGTTGAGCGGAAGATGAGACGTGCAACGCTACCCCGATAAAAATCGGGTTGCGCTTGCAGGGTGGCGGTTAGCTCGGCGAGCGAATCGCTGAACTCACCGGCTGCCATCGTGATCTGGAGTCCTTGTGACGTACCACGGAGCAAAGTCATATGCGGAGGCCCTTGCAACATGCTTCGGCAAGCTCCCTGCCAATTTGTCTGCTTTCACAATGACAGATGGATAAAGGAGCGATGTTTTTTTCTCGATGTGGAGTGCGCGCACTCGTCGCCCTCGTGTGTGTGAGTCTCGTGCTCTTGGCCAGCGGACCTGTGTCGGCGCGTTCAACCGCTGCCGAAGTAGCTCAAGCGCGCGCAGTTGACCGCGAAATCGTCGCAGAGCAAGGCACGGTTGATGATCCTTTGCTCAATGCCTGGGTGCAGCGTGTTGCGGCCCGCGAATGGCCCTTGGTTGCTCGCAAAGATCTCCCTTATACGGTCAAAATTCTCGATGAGAACGCGGTCAACGCGTTCACGATTGGGGGCGGCGCTGTCTACATCAATGAAGGTGCGCTTGATTTTGTGAGCTCTGATGACGAGCTCGCTGGTATCCTCGGGCATGAAATCGGTCATAACGAGCATCGTCACCCCTTGGCCTTGCGGCAGCGCAGTGAGATTCTCTCCTTGCTTTTTGGCGTGGCGGCGCTGCTCGTGCCCGCTACCTTGGGTGCGGGAAGTTTTGCGCAAGAGAGCCTGATGGCTCACGCATCTCGCACCGACGAATACCAGGCCGATCAATACGGCTTGAATATAATGAAGCGAGCAGGGTATGACCCGGATGCGATGCTTTCATTTCTCCAACGTCTGGGCAACGCTGGGAATGATAGCGAGGTCGCGGGGTACCTTGCCGATCACCCAGGCGTCCCGCAGCGCTTGCGACGCTTAGCGACTTATCCGGAACTCGATGCGCAGAAACGTGATCCGGCGCGACTGCTGGCCGATGCCTGGCACGATGCGCAAACCGCTCGTTATGCGGTAGCCGCCGCGCAATTCCAACGGGTGCTGCTCGCCTTGCCGCACGCTGGCAGTGCCTGGCTTGGCTTGGGAGAAATGCAGTTGGCTTTAGGCTTGCCGAACCGTGCGCGTCAGAGCTTTGCTGCGGCAGAGCGGGATGGCGACCGTGCGACCCAGCTCGAGGCTAGCGCCCAGCTACGCGTGCTGCCCTTTGCACCGCTGCCGCGCTCCGTGGCTTCGCCTGCTACGCTGGCCGATTGGCGGGGGCAGGTTGTGCGAGGGCGGCGTTCGTTGCAAAAGAGCGCCGATCAAACGCTTGTGGGATTGCAGACCGATCGACTGCGCTTGGCTTCGCTCACGGCGCGTCTGAACGAGTTATCGCAAGTGACCGCCGGCTTGCCAGACGCATCGCAAGCCGAGGATGCCAACGACTCGTTTGCTCGAGCGCTAGAGCAGTTGGGCCGGCGCGTGAATGCGAGCGTCGAGCGCCTGGCCACCGTGGTTGATGGCGTCGGTAGTTTGGCGCCTGGTCACGAGAGCGGTGTCTTCGATGATATAGGCGGGAGCATGCAAGAAATTGCTGACGACCTATCCGGCAACATGACCCAGCGTGCCGCACTGGTGGCGTTACCGCCTATTCCGACCCTGCTCGCGACCCTCACACAAGCGGATACCTCGTTGCAGGCGGCGGTGAACCAAGTCAGCGTCGCGGTGCCAGTCTTGAATCACGGGCTAGATGTGTTGAGCAGTCTCTTGCAACGTGCCAAAATGGGTCAAACGACGCGTCGGGAGCAGCGCGTGGCATTGGCAGAACTCGACGCGGCCTTCGCCCGCGCCCAGGCCGCCGCCGATGCCTATAATCAGGCGCGGGCGCTTGTGCTCGAAACGAAACTGACGCTGCTTGGGGTCGATGCGACGCCGGCGAGTGCAGCAGCTTTTCGACACGCGTTGGCCTTGCGTTGCGGAATCGAGCCTCCCGCCCTGCATTCAGGGCAACAGTCCTTGACGGCGGGTGCGTTGGCGGCGGCAACGATTGTGGCCGCGGATAAACGCTCGCCTGATCCCTTGACGCTGGAGATTTTTCTCGGCCTCATCTACCTGGACTATACCGATACATTGCCGAAAGCAGAGTGACAATGTTCAGCACGCAAACGATGCTCACGACGCACATCGCCACTTTGCGGAGTGATCTCAAGCGCCCGTTCCGCTTGCTGCTGTGCGGTGATCCTGCTCTGATCGTGGAAATGCGCGCGCTTTTGCTGCGCGCTGAACAGGGTCACGAACCTAGCGATGATGCAGCAGCGCTCCTCGAAACGATTGCGCCGCACCGCCGGGAAACGTGGGCGGGCGATGACATCAAGCTGATTGTGTTCTTGGGACGCCGTGGGGATGAACAGCTGCCACTCACGGAGCTCACCCATTTTCGGGTGCCAATTTTAGCTTTGGTGGTTGATCCTGAGAACCAAGCTGCGCCGGCTCCGCTTGCTACGCCGGCGGCCGGTCGGGTTGAGCGGCTTATTGTCCCGAACCTTGAGTTAGACGCCCTCAAAGTGCGTGCTTTCCCGTATGTCGCTGAGGCCGTAAAAGCCGTTGCGGTGCCGGTTGCGCAGCGCTACCCGGTGTTGCGCGAGGCTATTTGCGCATTACTTACGCGTGATGCGGCGCGTTCGGCAATGAAGGTCTCTGCCGCGAGTGCATTGGTTGATCAAGTCCCCATTCTGGGCTTCTTGGTTTCGTCGGCGAGCGATTTAGTAGCAATCAGTGCGATCCAGATGAATCTCGCGTTGAAAATTGGTGGAGCGTACCGGCGTGATCCCGAGTTGGCCACGGTGTGGGAATTGTTGCCGATTGTCGGCGGTGGGTTCGGTTGGCGCGCACTTTCGCGCGAACTCTCTGGCTTTGTGCCAATGGCGGGCTTGGCTATTAAAGCGGCGATCGCGTATGCCGGGACGGTGGTTGTTGGCGAGGGAGTTGCTTTTTACTATCGTACAGGCCGCCACATGAGTAGTGGACAGGTTGCTGAAATTTACGCGGATACGAAGCGAGCCGCGGTGGAAATCGCACGTGAATTCTTCGTCCGGTTGCGGCGGCGATGAACGCGCCTCTTCCGCCGATCCCTCGGCTTGAGTCGGCGCGTCTGCTGATCGAAATGCCCACATTGCCTGATGCTGAGCGCGTGCGTTCGTTTTACGAGCGTAATCGGGATTTTTTTCATTTTTGGGAGCCGGATCACGGCGAACATATTTATACACGAGAATTTTGGCAGACGGTTTTGCCTTCGTACCGTGAGGAGTTCGAGCGAGGTCAGGCGGTGCGGGTTGTTTTACGCCGCAAGGATGATCTCAGGGGGCCGATTATTGGCTTTATTCATTACACACAGATGATCGGTGGGGCGTTAATGTCGTGCTCGTTTGGGTGTAATCTCGATGCTGCTGCCGAGGGCAAAGGCTATATGACCGAAGCCGCGCGCGCGATGATGGAGTATCTCTTCGGTGAGCTTCAGGTGCATCGGATCAACGCAACCTATATGCCGAGCAATCTTCGCAGTATGCGTTTGATGCGGCGCTTGGGCTTCACCGTTGAGGGCTACGCTAAGGATTATCTTTTCGTCAATGGATGTTGGCGCGACCATGTCATCTCGAGCGTGGTGAATCCAGCGCATGCTGCGCAAAGCGATACGTTTGAGAATCCTTGACCCAAACACGGGAGAGGGTCTCTTGATTCGAGAGGCCGAACGCAGCCGGCCGATACATCTTTGAGGAGAGTCCGAGCTCTATGCAGTTGACCCGCGCCTTAGGTACCGTTGTTTCCTGTTCGCTTTTTGCGACCGCTTTGTTGTTGACCACGCCGCATGCGGCGCGCAGTACTGATTTGCAGGATACGCAAGTGTTGGTCAACCACCCAGCTGCGGACATCACCGATGTTTACGCCTTCCCGGCGCCCGATAATGCGAATAACGTCGTGTTGGTCATGAATACAAATCCGCTGATTCCTTCGGGCCAAGGGCCGAGCACGGCATTTGATCCTACGGTGCTCTACCAATTCCAGATTGCTCATACTGCCAGTGGTCCCGCGGATACGGTGATTCAGTTTGCCGCTAATACCAGCGGGACTGGCCAAACCTTAACGATGTATGGTCCGAGTGCTCCGAACGCGAATCAGCCCACGGTTTCTACCGTGGTTGTGAGTACGGCGTCAGCGGTTGTGCCCTACAATAAAGTGACGACTTTGACGGTGGCTGATGCTGCTGGTAATCCGGGTGTGCCCGTGAAGGTGTTTGCTGGGCCGCGGGCTGACCCCGATTATTTTGATCTCGCGCGTTTCTACACGTTGTTTCCTGACCGTAATTATCAGAACCACCAAGTAGATTCGCTCGTGCCTGTTCCCGCGCCGGTTCCGGCGACGTTCCGGGGTTTTGCGACTGCTGCGAATGCGTGTGACACGACGCCCGCAGTGGATTTTTTCTCTTCAGGAAAATACAATGTTTTATCGCTGGTGGTGGAATTGCCTAAATCCGCCCTCGCGCAGGTACCGACGGGCTTCACGGCTACCGTAGATTCTTCGGTGCATATTTGGGCGACAACCAGCACGGTGAGTGGAGTATAGGATGCAACGCTTGAATCAGCAGTCACGTACGATGCGTGCTTTTCTTGTGGCTGCAACGCTCATGTTCGTCGCTGGGTGTTCCAGCCAGTCGAACAACGTGCCGACATCGCCCCAGGCCAACATTTATTTACAAGTCGATCGCGTTGGACGGCCCGGAGTCAAGGAGCTCTTTGAGACGTTTGCTGACCACAGCAGCTCTAATCGTGCGATCCCCTCGAATGATCCTGTCTTGCGGCAAGACATCACGAGTTTTCTAGCGGCTGCAGAGCAGATGTCGACGACTGCCGTGTCCCCTCTTGCGCTCGACGAGCTGGCCCTAAATCCGTCTAGCTCAGCTCCCGCTCAGTACCTCGGTCTCGAGACTGGGAGCAGTACGTTTGGTGGCAGAGCGCTCACCGACGACGCGATGTCCGCTGATTTGAATGCGGCGTACGGCAATGAATTTGCTGGCGAAACGGTCACTCAGCCGTGTATGGTGAGTGACAACCTGCATCCGAGTGCGGCCTTAACGGCGAGTGCAAGTGGCGCGTTCCCTTACTTAGCGAATCCCCAGTAGGAGCTAGGCGAAGGCTATTGCGCAAAATCGGGCGAATCGATTCGCTCGGCGTGGGGGTGTAGCTCAGTTGGTAGAGCACTTGCTTCGCATGTAAGGGGTCTGCGGTTCGAATCCGCACATCTCCACCACGACTTCAACACGACGCTAGCGATGGCGTCTTTGTTGTTATTTGGGGCTGAGGCGAAACGGGATCGAGCTATGGCTAGCTTTGCTTCGGTGCCCTGTTAAGCTGCTGAGTCGAGGCGCCTAAAGAGATATTCGCTGCCCTTTGCTCCTGCCCAGGAACCCTCGATACTGCCGAGCACGCTGCCCACAGCTTCTCCGATTGCGGTACCGGGTACACATCCGAGCGGACCTCCCAAGACGGTGCCGATACCGCTACCAATCGCTTCACCAACCGCTGCGCCCGCTGCTCGGCCCGCGAAGCTGCCGGCAAATTCGCCTAAAATATCTGCACCGGTACGCTCAAGGTGTTCTCCGATTTTGAGTCCATCCGCCATAAAGCTCGAGAGACAACGCAGGGTGTCGATGCCGACTGTCGCTGGCAGCATTGTCTTGCGTACGACCGATAAGACTTTGGGAAGCACTGTGCCGGCAAGATTTTTCAGGGGAATGGAGTTGGTTTCGGCGTGTTCGAATGCATCGCCCAAAAGGCGTAATTTCTGCTCAAACGGATCTGCAAGCGTGAATGAAGCGATCATGTGGCTGATCTCCGGTAAAGAAGAAGGCGTAGTGCCTATTCACGCATTTCACCAGTGCTGACAAGCGTTGCCCTCACGCCCGCGCCAATATGCAAACCCACATCCCAGCGCGAGGCCGAGGAGGCTCGACCAGCGCAGCGCTGTGTTGGCCGGCATCGCTAGCTCGGCGATGATTGCGCAGGCGATGCCTAGGAGTCCGATCATCGAAACAAGACGTACCGCCCGATGCGCGATTAATTTTATCGCCGCAGCTGCTGAGCTGACAAATAATAACCCGAGAAAAACTCCGGACCCCGACAGTGCTAGCGTTAATGCATCGCTCACCGATGGAGAAATGCCGGAAAGCGCCGTCAAAAGAGCACTGACGATGGTCACGAACAATAATGCACGGCGTGGAGTCGCATCTGTATGCAATACCGCTAAAATCGGCCAAATAATACCATCGCGCCCCATCGCATACAGGCTTCGCGTGAGATAGAGCATCGTCGTCCAGAGAGAAGCAGATGTCGAGATGAGTACCGTGACAACGATAAGTATGCGCCACCAGCCACCTAAACCCGTGCCCACTACGGTCATTGCGTCGGCCTCACGCCCGGAAAACGCTCCTGGTCCCAACAAATGAAGATAGCCTGACATGCACACGAAGAGCGTCACGCTCATGAATACCAACGCTACGATACCACCGTGACCTGCCGCTCGCTCGTGCGTGGCTTCTTCGGAGGTCGCAGCTGATAATTCCCAGCCATCGATCATCCACAGACCTAAGATCATTGCTCCGAGCACGCCAACGGCGCCAACGTGAATCGACCCCTGTGAGGCAATCGTCGCAATCGGGTGCTGCAACCGAGCAAATAAGGCACTGAGCCCCAGCACAACCACCTCGGCAATTAGTAAATACGCCGTTACCCCAGCGGTTGGGCGCACGCCAGCGGCCAGCAATACTCCGCTAATAATCACCCACAAGACGGAGACGAGCGCCACCCACATGATCGAATCGGCATGGCTTGGAGCAAGTAAATCAAGCGTGTATGTCCCCGCTGGAATCGCTGTCGCAAGAATTGCAAACACATTTGCTACCATTAATACCCAGGCAATAAATGCACCGGCATAGCGTCCGAATGCTCGATAGCTCCAGGAGTAGGCCGAACCTGCCGCTGGGAAGCGATGTGAAAGTGCGTTATACGAGCAAGCGATACACCCCATACACAAGGTCACAAGCACGAGTGAGAGCGGTGCTCCAGCGCCGGCGATTGCGACCATCGGCCCCATCGTCGAGGCGAGGCTATACGCCGGGCCCATCGACGCGGCCGACAACATGGAAACATCAAAAAATGACAGCGCACGGCTGAGCGTCGGTTGATTCATTCCCGGCTGCTTATACTGCGAACTATTCTTTACCCGGTATCCACGGATTGATCAGCTGTGCTCCCGTTTGCTCGAAATCTTTGGTATTTCGTGTCACGAGGACAAGCCCGTTCGCGATTGCCGTTGCCGCTAACAAAACATCGATTGCAGGCAAATTGTGCCCACGTTTCTTTTCGCGGGCGAGTATTTTCCCCCAAAGTATTGCAATGTCAGGAGTGACTGGCACAATTCGATTATCGAATTCAACTTGAAGTGCGTTGAGGCTAAACTGCAGATCAAGCTTGCGCTTGCCGCTCGGTAAGAGCTCGACTCCCTTCATGATTTCGCCAAGGGTGACCACGCTCAGAAACACGTCATCAGGAGCGCACCTCGCAACGTAATGCTTGAGTGAATCAGAGCCTTTTGGCGAAATGATTTCACTCAAAGCACAAGTGTCGAGTAAAATCTTCACAGCTTTATGTCGCGAGATGCTGAAGTGTCGCGAGTGAGATCGAGATCGGTAATATCGGGAAAGGCCAATAAAAAATCGATGAAATTTGGCCGCGCACCAGTTAAACGTTGGTATTCGTGTTCCGAGAGAATGACCACGCTCTGGCCACGTCGGCGGACGCGCTGAGGCCCAAGCGTCAGAGCTTTCGTGACGACGTCGCTAAAGCGGTTTTTCGCGTCTGCAAGTTGCCATTCCATCATTGTCGTGCGTCCCGTTCGTGTCTAGCTAATCTAGCTCATTTCGCTTCATCTTAACAGAAGGATGAGAACCTAGTCAATCGCTCGGGTCGCTGCGGATTGTACTGGTTTTGCGAATTTTTGCCGAAGCTGAGCTAAGGTAACACGGGCTAGGAGGCATGCGTGCAGTATCTTTTTGCGCTTTTGAGCATCATGATTTTTGGTGGGACCGCGTATTTGGCCATTCGCTTCAGTCAGCGGGTTTGCGCTAAGGTCGAACCCTTTGCCGACGGCCCGGCACCGGGGCAACCGCCGATCATGTGGATGTACGCAACCACATTGCTTATCTCGGTTTTGTCGGCAAGGCACATGTTAAGCATTGGCGACCACCCCAATCTTCCGCTTCTGGTCGAGCCCTTCTTAAAAACCGTTGCGCTGGGATTATTGAGCGCGTGCTTGATTTCCGCATGGTATTGCGATGCGCGTTGTGGCATCGTCCCCGATTGGTGCACCGTTCCAGCGACGCTATTGCTCTTGTTGATGAGCCTCTTGGGGCGTGAATGGTTCGTGCTGATCGGCGCGTTGTTGTTGACCGCGCCATTCGCCTTACAAGCCTATCGTTCCAAAGGACTCGGCATGGGCTGGGGCGATGTGAAACTGGTCGCGCTCGGCGGGGCGTTCCTGGGGCCTCTCGCGTTTTTTACTACCACGCTTTCGTGCATTGCAATGATTGTCTATGCCAAAATAACGAAGCGAAGCCATGAGCCCATGGCGTTCGCTCCGTATTTGGTCGTTGGTTTTGAAGCTGGGCTGGGGATTATGATGACCCAGAACGTCCTTGCGCCTGGCTAGACCGTTGTGTTCTTTAAAAAGTTTTGCGTGTTGACTTCCAACGCCGCATAGCCGCCAAAATGGACATTGGTGCCACTGGTATCGACGTCGAGGCCTTTGCCGTTGCCCGTGATGGCCGTTTGCACGGTTGCGCCGGTTTGTGAGTTACTGGCGTTGATCGTTAACGAACCATCAGCGTTGACGACTGCGGTGTCGTTGTTGCCTAAGGAAATTTTCGAGCCAGGCGCTAGCTGCGAGGTGACATTCCCGGTTACGAGCGATGCGGAAATTGTTTTTGTGCTTGGATCAAACGTGTCGGTGAGTTTAGCACCGTTATCGAGATGAACACTCACGGCTTGATTGAGCGTGATGCCGTTCGCGTCAGGCTGACTGACCACCGTCGAAACTCGGTAACCACCCGCGATCGATTGTCCAAGATTGACCAGATCATTTTGACTCTGCATATTGTTTGCTTGCGGGGTCGACTGGCCATCGACGGTGGTGGTAATATGTGGATCGCCCCAAGATTTGATATCAAATGACTTGGCGAAATCAGTCCCCGGACTGGTCGATGCGTTTGTAGCTTGAACCGCGCCCGTATTATTTGTCGAGCTAGTTGGATTCGCTTCCGCTTGAGAAATTTGTTGAAATAGCGCTAAGAGTTGTTGGACTTGCAACATTTGATCGACGGAATTGCCAAGCGAACTGTTATTCAAGCCGAGCGCTGGCGAAGATTGTGCACTGGATGGTCCGCTCAGACCAGTCAATGCAGAATCTAAGGCGTCGTCATCGTCGTCGTCGAGTGTCCCAGCGTTCTGCAGTGCAGCCTCAGACTGGATGAATTGTTGATTTACACTGGCTGCTTCGTTTGCAATTGCTGCTGCGTACTCGTTGAGTTGTTGTTGTTGTAGCTGTTGTTGGTACAAAGCCACTTCGGCATTGACGACTCCCGCATTTCCAATTGTATTATTTGACATAACCACCAACGCACAAAAGAAGTATAAAATTATCAGACGCTATAAAAAATATGAATTTTCGAGGGATGGACCATGATATAAAGAGATATTCCTATTTAACGTCATGAGCAGCTACTTTGGAAAGAGGACTCGTCTGAGGCTTTGGTCCTAGCGAGGCAGAGCTGCGGGCGATGCAGAACGTTCGGCGTGATGAATCCGCTTGATCGTTTGGAAACAACCCTGCGCGTGCGCGGCGGCTATCGGCTGCATGGTTCGGTGCCGATCCACGGGGCCAAGAATGCCGCCCTCCCTATTATGGCCGCAGCTCTGCTCGCCCACGGGCCGACGATTTTGCATGGCGTTCCTCGCATCACCGACGTCTCGGTGATGTGGTCATTGCTCGAGGCCTTAGGGGCCAAAGTGCGCCGTGAAGACGATGATACGTTGATCATCGACCCCAGCGGGGTTAACACGACCCGCGCGCCCTACACGCTGGTGCGCAAGCTGGCTGCTTCCTTCGATATCGTCGGTCCCTTACTTGCGCGCTTTGGTCTCGCGGAAGTCCCCTTGCCGGGGGGATGCGTATTGGGGACGCGAGCTACCGATATGCACGAGGATGCGCTACGTGCTTTAGGTGCGGATGTCTCGCACGAACATGGGTTTTTTGTAGCGCGCGCACGTGGCGGTATGCTTGAGGGCGGCGTGATCAATCTGCGGATGCCAAGCGTCGGTGCGAGCAAAAATGCGATGCTGGCGGCTGTCCTTGCTCGTGGCACCACCACCATTCGTAATGTTGCGATCGAGCCGGAAGTGACCGATTTGGCCAACATGCTAGTGCAGATGGGCGCGCGGATTCAAGGAATCGGTGGTCTCGAACTGGTGATCGATGGCGTTCGTGAATTGCGCGGCATTGAATATACCGTGATCCCCGATCGGATTGTTGCGGGGAGCTTCTTATTGTTTGGTGCTGCGACTCGCGGCGATGTCACGGTGACGAATTGCGTCCCTGGTCACCTCGATATTCTGACGCAGAAGCTTGAGGAATGTGGCGCGAAAATCACTCATGGAGACGATTGGCTGCGCATACAAGCTGAGCACATTCATGCCGGGACAGACATCGTCACTGCGCCCTATCCTGGCTTTCCGACTGATTTACAACCACAAATGCTGACGTTTTTATGTACGACCCCTGGTACGAGTGTCGTACAAGAAAACATTTTTAATGCGCGCTTTTCTTATATCAATGAATTGACGCGTATGGGAGCCGATATTCGGGTTGGCATGGATAATAACACCGCCCTTGTGCGTGGCGGTTTGCCTTTGAGCGGCGCTCCGGTCGAAGTGCCGGATATCCGTGCTGGTGCGGGTTTGGTACTGGCCGCTTTGGTTGCGGAAGGCGTCACTGAGATTCTTGAATTGCAATATCTTGATCGCGGCTACGAACGCTTAGAAGAAATGCTCTCTAGCCTTGGTGCGCAGGTGCAACGCACGAGTGGGATCACCTCGGTGATGGAGCCAGTCGGTGCGTTCGAGACGAGTATGTATCCGAAAATTACGCCGACTACATCTTAGCTGGCGCTCCGTTGCTGATCGTGGAATTTCTTGACGCTCGGTTGACTCCGCAAGCACCCATTATCGCAGCGGTGTCGGCCGTGCTCGCTCGTGGTGGAACGGTGATTGTTCCCACTGACACGGTGTATGGATTGGTGTGCTTGCCGAATCGGCTTGAGGCGCTTGCTCGGATTTACGCGAGTAAAGGACGGCCCGCGCATAAGCCATTGAGTCTTGTGTGCGCCTCGGTGCCTGAGCTGTTGCGCGTCGGTGAGGTGAAGAGTTCGTTGGCGTCTGCCGCTGCACGGTGCTTCTTGCCGGGCCCTTTAACTCTGATCGTGCCTCGCCCGGCTGCGATTGCGCCGGAAGTGACGGCTGGCGCGGCTACGTTGGGCTTACGCGTGCCCGCGCATCCGTGGCTGCAGCAACTCTTGGAGCAGACTGGGCCCTTGGCCTCGACCAGCGCCAACCTCAGTGGCGCCGAGGCGTATGCTGGCACCGCTGTTGAGGAAGCCGCCTTGCCCGAGGCGGATCTTTTTGTGGACGCTGGCCCGACTCAGCAGCGCCGTGAGTCGAGTGTGGTCGATTTTACGCTGGCTCCGCCGCAGATGCTACGCGAGGGCGCCTTGGCGAAATCGCAGCTGGCTACATGGCTCCGCGACTTCGGTGTGGTATGAGGAGCAGATGAAACTTCGATTTTGGCATCGAGTCGCGGCGATCGTTGGCGGGCCGTTGTTGGGCCTGAGTTTGCCTCTGGTCGCTTGCGCGCAGGCCGACCTGATGGGCCTGCAAACCGGTGATTTGCAGATCCAAACAGATGCGACCGACTATCACATCACCACCGGTGATTTTACCATGCCCCACCATATTTTGGCGCAGCGCCCCGGCATGCAGATTACGGGAGATCACGCCAGCGGCAATGGCAAGAAGCGTCTCTTCATTATTGAGGGTCACGTAGTGGTGCACCAAGATGCTCACCCAGCGCCGAATCCGGGTGGTCATGCGCAAGCGGCTTCTACGCTCACGACGAATCGCCTGAGTGTTGATCTTGCTGCGAAAGTGTATACCGCCGATGGTCAGGTGCATTTCACTCAAGGCTTGCGCACGGTCACTGCCGATCATGGTGTGTTGCACGATGCAACGCATGATTTGCATTTGACTGGTCACGTGCAAATTCTCGATGCGGGTCAATCGGTTGCGGCCGATACGGTCGATTACAATACTCGCACCGAAGATATCACCGCTCACGATAACGTCCGTATTACGGTGCCTGTGCAGCGGTGATTTCGCTATTCGGCGAGCCTCGTCGCCCGCTTGCGGTGCGCATGCGGCCGCAGAATTTGGCCGAATACGTCGGTCAAGAGCAGCTCATCGGTCCTGGGCGGCCGTTGCGCCTGGCGATCGAGCACGATAGTTTACCCTCGATGATTTTCTGGGGGCCTCCCGGCACCGGCAAAACAACACTTGCCGAATTGATTGCCAAAGCGAGTCAAGCGCATTTTATCGCGCTTTCTGCGGTGAGCGCCGGCGTGGCGGATTTGCGCCGGGTTGTCACCGAAGCGCAGGGGCTGCGCGCGGTTGGCCGCCCGACCGTCGTCTTTATCGACGAGATTCATCGTTTCAATCGGGGGCAACAAGACGCAATTTTGCCGTATGTCGAGGATGGAACCCTCACCTTGATTGGCGCGACCACGGAAAATCCAGCGTTCGAAGTCAATCGCGCATTGCTCTCGCGGGCGCGGGTTTTCGTGCTGGATTTGCTCAGTGATGCCGATATCAGCACGATTATTGCTCGCGCTTTAGCTGATGCCGAACGAGGGCTGGGCCGCGAGGCGGTGAGCTTAACCCCTGAAGCGGAGCAGTATTTGGTCAATTATGCCAATGGCGATGCTCGTTCGGCTCTGAACACCTTGGAGTTTGCAGCGCAAGCCGCAAAACACGGTGAATCAGCGGGGCTTATCACGGTTGAGCTCGTCGTGGCGGCTCAGGCACGGCGGGCAGCGTATCATGATAAACGGGGTGAGGCGCATTACGATGCGATTAGTGCCTTCATCAAAAGTATGCGGGCGAGCGATGCAACGGGTGCGCTCGGTTGGCTCGCGCGGATGATCGAAGGTGGCGAAGATCCGCTCTTTATCGCCCGGCGCTGCCTGATTTTCGCCTCGGAAGATGTTGGCCTGGCGGATCCCCACGCCTTGAGCATCGCGGTTGCTGCACAGCAGACCGTGCACGTGGTGGGCATGCCCGAGGGGCATTACGCGCTCGCTCACGCGACGCTGTATCTCGCTCGCGCGCCCAAATCACGCGAGGTCGGCGATTTGTATGACGCCGCGCTGACTGGGGTGCGTGAACAACGCAACGAACCCGTTCCGCCGCATTTACGCAATCGATGAAGCGGATTTATCTCGATTACGCAGCGAGCGCGCCCTTACGAGAAAGCGCGAAGTTGGCGATGCTACCGTGGCTCGGCGGAGCGCATAATCCCAGCTCGATTCATACCGAAGGTCGTCAGGCGCGTGAAGCGCTTGATGTCGCGCGCGAGGTTTTTGCGCGTGCCTTAGGTGTGCGCGCGCGCGAGGTGTTCTTTTGCGCGAGCGGCTCCGAAGCGGTTTCTTGGGCCTTATTGGGTGCACAACGCGCGCTTGGTCCCACCGGACGGATTATCTCTGCGAAGACCGAGCATCGTGCGGTGCTGGCGACGGTCGCCGCTATCGAGGAATGCGGCTGGAAGAGTGTCTTGCTTGGAATCGATTCGGCTGGACGGATTGATTTGGCTGAGCTTGAGGAGGCATTATCGACAGCCCGCCCGGGCGAAGCTCAGCTGGTCTCACTGATGCTGGTCAACAACGAGCTTGGCACCTTGACCGACCTTCCAGCGGTTGTCACCCTGGCGCGGCGCTTCGGAGCCTTAGTGCATTGCGACGCGATCGGGGCTGGCGCTTTGGTTGCAGTAGCCCCGATCGCCGCGTTGGTCGATAGCCTTTCGTTGGCTGCCCATAAATTTGGTGGTCCGCTCGGGTGCGGCGTTTTGATCGCGCGCGAAACGTGGCCCTTGACGCCGCTGATTTTTGGTGGCGGGCAAGAGTTCGGTCGGCGGGCTGGTACCGAAAATCTCGCCGCGGTTGTTGGCGCAGCGGCTGCTTTTCGTGAAGTTGAGGCCCAGCGTGCCCAAGATGCGGCCACGGTAGCGAGCTTGCGGGCGAGTTTCGAAGCGCAGGTGTGCGAAGCACTCCCGACGGCTTTTGTGCACGCGCAACACGCCGTCCGAGCGCCCGGCATCAGCCTGATCGCGATTCCCGAGCTCGAGCTTGAGGTTTTGCCGGTTGCGCTTGATCTGGCTGGGGTTGCGGTGTCGGTGGGGAGTGCTTGTGCTTCGGGCGCGCTGAAACGCTCGCACGTCCTCCAAGCAATTGGGTATCATCAGGGAGCTGCGCTACGCTTTTCCTGGGGAGCAGCGGTTAGCGCTGATGCCACACGGCAGGCCGCAGAGCGCTTTATCGCAGCAGTGCAGGCGGCTCAGGCTCCAAACCGTACTACAGCTTACCTCGAAGAATAGGGAGTGATGAATGAACACGACGAGTTTTGCTGATTGGTCCCTGGTCCTCAACGTTGGTGTTGGACTGGGGGTATTTCTGATGGGCGTTGGGATTTTTTGGCTTTGTGTACGGGTCGCGAAAGCCGTTACCCAGGCTACCGCCACACTCGCTGCGCTGGAGCAGCAAGTTGCCACGCTGACGCCGGCGGTTGGCGAGACCTTGGCCCATTTGGGCGGGATCGCGAGCACCGCTGACTCTACCTTGACTCGCCTAACAAGTGTGGTTGAAGCGGTTGAGGGGCTTGCTGGTGGGGTAGTAAAGACTGCGAACGCTGCTCAAGACGCCGTAAATCCTGCGGTTACCAACTTGGGTGCAGTGTTGACGACGCTCAGCGCACGCTTGCGGAGTTTCGTTGGTGCTCGTTCTGATGTATAAAACGGCTTCGAGTGGGTATGTCTATCCAGTCGCTCTAGATTCTGAGTAAGGAGAACGCGTGGATATCAAAGTGCATGTCCGTAAATCGGACGGCGATGCTTATGTTGTAGAATTGGCCGGAGAAATTGATGTCTACACGTCGCCCAAAGTGAAAGAAGCCATGACCGAGTTAATCGATCAGGGGCATTATCATTTCATTATGAACCTCGAAAAAGTCCGATACATCGATTCTACTGGTTTGGGTGTTTTGATCAGCGCGCTCAAGCGGGTGCGTGAATTCGGTGGGTCGGTCAGCTTGGTTTGTACCAATCCACAAATTAAGAAAATCTTTGACATCACTGGACTCGTGAAAATTTTTGGGATCTTTGATTCCGAACCGAGTGCCATGAAGGAGCTGGCCTGAGCGATGCGAGCCCCTGTGCAAGCGGTTGGCGCTGTTGGTATTGTGGAATTGCGCATCCCAAACAAGGCGGAATGGGTTGCGGTCGCGCGTTTAGCCGTAGCCGCGGTCGCGCATCGTTTACCATTTACGATCGAAGAAATCGAAGACCTCAAGCTTGCGGTGGCTGAAGCGTGTACGAACGCGATTCAGCACGCGGTCGGAGCCTCGTCGATTGAAATTATTTGTGACGCATCAGCTGAGGCGCTGCGTTTGACCGTGCGCGATGCTGGTCACGCGCTGCCGGCGGCTTCACTCAGTGTCTCGAGCTTTGAGACTCCCGAAACGCCGAGCAATCTTGGCGTTTTCTTGATTCGCTCGTTGATGGACGAAGTTGAGTATACACATGATCCTGAAACGGGTACGAGCCTGGTGATGGTTAAGAGGGTTGCCCACTGAGTGGCGGAGTAACGTTGTCGCCGCAGTCAACAGGACGTTGGGAACGCCAGCAAATGCGAGATTATTTCTTGCAATTTGCGCAGGCGCGTGCGGAACGGCAGCAGCAGGGCGCAACGGCTAGTCCTGGCGATGCATATGAGGCCTTGCGCGATACTCTCGTGGTTGCGCATTTGAACCTCGTGCGATTTCTTGCGGTCAAATTTGCCAATCGGGGCGAGTCGTTGGATGATCTCATGCAGGTTGGCACCATTGGCTTGATCAAGGCGGTGGACCGTTTTGATCTTGAACGCGGGGTGGAGTTTACCACGTATGCTACGCCGACGATTGTTGGTGAGATCAAGCGTCACTTTCGTGATAAAGGCTGGGCGCTCAAAGTCCCGCGTCGCTTGCAAGAATTACACCTGTCGGTGAATCGTATGCTCGAGCGGTTGCATCTGCAGTCGGGGCATAGCCCGACCGTTGCGGAACTGGCTCAGGCGCTTGGGGTTAGCGAAGAAGATATACTCGAGGCGCAAGAGCTGGGTCAAGTGTATAACGTTTTGTCGTTCGATACCGAGTTATCTGACGACGGCGATAAAACCCAGACGTTGGCTGATTACCTGGGCCAAGACGATGCAGCCTTAGCTCTGCTAGAAGATCGCGCAAATCTCGAACGAGCGTTTGCGATCCTGAGTCCACGCGAGCGCGTGATTCTGTATCTGCGTTATTACGAGGCCGTGAGTCAAACCGAAATCGCGCGTCGCCTCAACGTATCCCAAATGCACGTTTCACGAATCCAGTCAAAGGCACTCGAAAAACTCAAAGGCGTTCTACGCGAACCGTAGGGCGCCAGATCCTATTCAAGCACTGCGGCGATGCGTGCTAGTACTTCGTCCATGAGCTCGGTGGCGAGTTGCTCGATATAACGCCCGCTGCGGCTATCTACGTCTAACGCACGAAGCTGGTGGCAGAGGACAACACCGGTCGTTTTTGTGTTATGTAATGTCACCGCAAAACCACGATTGCGTGCATACGTACCCGCATTCGTGATTGGGCAGACAATGGGTGTACCGCAGGTATTAAATAACCGCTGCGTTACAACGAGTACTGGGCGGAAACCGCTTTGTTCATGTCCAGAGATGGGGTCAAGATCAACGTAATAGATATCACCACGCTCGGGGACACGTCGAACTTGTTGTTTTGTCATAGGATCTCGGTGCCGCGGGGTTGATCATTGAGCCAGGCCATTTCTTCGGCGCTGCGTTGACCCGTGAAATCGCATTGAGCGATTAAATCTGCGAGCCGGTAATTCGGGCGCGTATGTGGTTTTATGATGATGTTTTGATTCGACAGAGATATATCGACCAGATCGCTCACACTCAAGTTCAGCAAGCGCAGCAGTTGTTGAGGCAACGTGACAATCACGGAGCCACCGAGCGCACGAAGCTTAGCAGTCTTCATAGAACCCCCTAGTTATATGTAAGTATAACTCTTTCGCCTGAAGCTGGCAATCGAATCTCCAGATCTGTGTTTAGAACCCACTCTGGCTACGAGCGCCTGCTAGACAGGCACCGGGGCCGCTGGGCCGCGAAGAACCCGGCTATGTCGCAAGTCATGACCAGCGCTGCTCTCCGTTCAGCCTTTGTTGATTTTTTTGCCGAGCGAGGCCATCGTCGGGTTGCCTCTGCCTCCTTGGTTCCGTCGCAGATGTCGACCACGCTCTTTACCATCGCTGGGATGGAGCCGTTCGTGCCGATTTTTCTGGGCGAGGAACCCGCGCCGGCTAAGCGCGCGGTCAGCGTGCAACGTTGTCTGCGGGTTGCTGGAGCGAAAAGCGATATCGAAAATGTCGGGCGTACCGGTCGCCACGGCACGTACTTGGAGATGCTCGGGAATTTTGGCTTTGCGGATTATGGCAAAATCGAAGCGATCACGTGGGCTTGGGAGTTTCTGACGCAGCGCTTGGCGCTTGATCCCACGAAATTGTACATTACGGTTCACACGTCTGATGACGAAGCGCAACAGATCTGGGAAACCGTGATCGGCATCCCCCCCGCGCGGATTACGCGCTTCGACGAAGATAATTTCTGGACGATGGGTCCGACCGGCCCGTGCGGCCCGTGTTCGGAGATCTTCTACGATACCGGCGCTGCGTACGCAGCCGATGAGCATGACACCGGACCAAATCTGGGACAGCGGTATGTCGAGATTTGGAACTTGGTTTTCCAGCAATATAATCGCGAAGCTGATGGCAGTTTGCGTCCATTGTCGGCGCTGAATATCGATACCGGCGCTGGTTTAGAGCGCGTGCTAGCCGTGGTGAATGGCCAAGCCTCGATGTACGAGACCGACCTTTTCACTGATCTGGTTAAGGCGCAGCCACCGGTTGGCACGACGCTGCTTGCGCCAGCCGAGCAATTGGTGCGTCAGCGTATTATCGCCGATCACGCTCGTGCGGCCACCGCGCTGATTGCCGACGGCGTGCATCCTTCTAATGTCGATCGTGGCTATGTCCTGCGCTTTTTGATCCGCCGTGCGATTCGCAACGGGCGTTTACTCGGTTACCCCGCTGGCTTTTTGGCCGCATTAGTTCCTGCGGTCGTGAGGTCGCTGCAGAGTGGCTTCCCTGAATTAGCCGCAGCGCAAGAACGCGTTGGTAGCGTGCTAGCGCGCGAGGAAGGTGTATTTGAGCGCACCTTGGCACGCGGTGAACAATTACTCGCGGGCAAACTCGAGCAATTACGGGGTCAAGGTTTGCGCGAATTATCGGGTAGCGACGCATTTTTATTGCACGATACGTTTGGCTTTCCGATTGAATTGACGCGGGAAATGTTGGCCGAAGAGGGCTTTGGTTTAGAGTCCGGTGGTTTTGAACGAGCGATGGAAGAGCAACGCGTGCGCGCGCGCAGTGATGCTGCGGCGAAGCGCGGGGTAGTGGCTGTGGGTGAAGCCGAACGGATGCATCATCAGAGCATGTTTTGCGGTTACGACGCGCTCGATGCCAGTGGTCTTGTGCTAGAGCTGCTCAACGCCGATGGGGCTGTCTTGCAAGAGGCTCAGGCAGGCGAGCGCGTGCGTGTTCTCCTCGACAAGACGTCGTTCTATCCAGAAAAAGGTGGTCAGATCGGGGATCACGGGCGCTTGCTGGGGCCAAGCGGCGCAATGCTGGTCGACGACACCCAATATTTGGGCGAGGCGATTGTGCATTCAGGGCTTGTAATTCGGGGCACTCTGTGCGTTGGTGAGCAGCTTGAAACCCAGGTTGATCCCCTTTGGCGCGCCGAGATCCGTCGCCATCATACCTCTGCGCATCTTTTGCAATACGCGCTTCGATCGGTGCTCGGCGATGAAGTGGTGCAGGCTGGGTCATGGGTGGGACCACAGCGGATGCGTTTCGATTTCCGTGCTCCCAACGGCGCGCTGAGCGCAGAACAAAAACAGCAAGTGAGCTCCTGCGTCAATCAGTTAATTCGCGAGAATTTTCCGGTGGTCACCGAGGAGCTTTCACTCGAAGAAGCACGCAAATCAGGTGCGTTATTTTTGGCTGGCGAGGCCTATGGCGAGAAAGTCCGTGTTTTGCGCGCTGGACCCTCAGTTGAGTTTTGTGGCGGAACGCACGCGCACGCGACCGGTGAATTGGGGCAGTTTGTGTTGTTGAGCGAAGCCTCGATTGGCAGTGGGGTGCGTCGGATCGAAGCCTTGGTTTCATTGGCGGCGGAAGAGTATGTCGCAAAGCAACTGGGCTTACTGCAGCAACTTGGTGCAAGCTTAACGGTGCGTCCTGAGGAAGTGCCTGAACGCGTGCAGCGCCTTCAGGGGGATCTGCGCGGCTTAGAGCGCGAGTTAGCAGACCTCCGTCAAGAGCTCGCGGGTCAGGAAGCGCAAGGTTTTCTCGCTCGTGCCGAAGTGATCGGCGGCTGCACGTTTGTGCCAGTGCAGATTGAGCGCGACGTCGCTGGGGTCAAGCAATTGGGTCAGGCCTTGCGCAGCCGGGTGCAGGGCGCAGCGGTTATTGCCGTAGCTGGCGTTGAAGCCGGACGCGTGACTTTGCTCGTGTTGGCGAGCGACGAAGCGGTCAAGCGGGGCGTGCATGCCGGGAATGTGCTCAAAGCAGCCTTAGTGCACCTTGATGGGAAGGGCGGGGGGGGTGCTGGGCAGGCGCAGGGTGCCGGAACCCGGGTGAGCGAGATACCCGCGGCTTTTGCTGCGGTGCGTGCTGGGTTGTCGGTATGATGCTCCTGGCGTTGGCTGTGATGCCGTTGTTTTCGCTCGATCGTTACGAAATGCGGATGGCTCATTATCACACACCGGCGGTGATGACTTTTGAGTATAGGCTCGAGCAAGTGGGTGATCACAGTGTTACGCAAACGCATCGCATTTATCGTACTACGTTGTTAGAGCGCGATGAGATTCTTGCGTTAGGTGAGATAAAAATTAAACCAAAAATACGGATTTATCGTAATCGACCAAATACATACGCGGTTGAGGCGATTGCCCCGCGCAAGGCTACCTATTCCTTTGCTTATATGAATTCGGTGAAGGTCGAAAATCACGTGGGGTATTGGTATCGCACGACTCCGCTCAATCACGTGCATGGTGCATTGGTGACGGGGGTCTTAATTGACGGGCAAAACGGGTTGCCGCTAACGATTCAGGTGGCGAATAATATTGCGGGATTGATGGGGAAAGGACAATTAACGTACGGGAATATTGATGGGGTTTGGGTGGTGCACGACATTACTGCGACTGCAACTTTTACTGCTCCAGCGCATGTGACAAAAACCATTCGTGAGCATTTTTCGTTCACGAACTATCATTTCCCACAAACCCTTCCTGCTGCAACGTTTGGTGGATTGTAAGCAGGTCGGCAAGTCAGAGCACGAACTTGCCGATGTTGCTTTGATTAGTGAAACATAGCCATATGTTTTTATCGGGTCCTAGTCCGATGAACCCAAGTCCTGAGCTTGCGGTTAAACTCGTGCTATATTCAGTTATGGTGCCACTCATTGTGATCGAGGCAATCTTTCCATTGAGATGTTCGCTAAACCAGATCTTTCCGTCTGGGCCAATGGTGATTCCGGAGGGGCCAGAACCGCTTGAAATGCCTGTGCTATATTCTGTGATTGTGCCTTGAGGTGTAATTCGTCCAATCTGATTTACACCATTTTCTACGAACCACACATTTCCATCAGGGCCCGCTGTGATGCCCGTAGGGCTGCTCCCAGCGGTTGGAGTTGAGAAGTATGCAATTTTGTTTGCATTGCTAATGCGAACGATTCTATTGTTAGCCCAGCCTGTCAGATACATGTTTCCATCTGCCCCGGCTGTGCAATCATTCGTACCGCCCACAGAGCCGACGAAAAGGATCTGACCGCTAGGAGTGATGCGATATAGGGCGTTTGCATATAAGTTGGGCACCCATATGCTCTCATCATTGCCTATGCAAAGGCTTCCTGCACTGTAGCCCAGTGGATATTGTATGAAAGTTCCAGACGGGGTGCGAACGTCGATTGCTGTACTTCCAAACCAGATGTTGCCGTTCGGTGCTATTATGAGTGGAATTGTGTCTGTATTTCGTAAGCGTCGGTCGCACACCGTCTTGCTGGATCTAACGTAGCTCGCGATAATATTGGCATATCCCTATTCGTCTCGAGGTTGGTATGTCCGTATTAGAATCAGCAATTCATAAACCAAGACGCAGCAGTCGTACTCGCAAT
>CAIKPM010000025.1 GCA_903829325.1 uncultured bacterium | reverse complement strand
GCGGGGCGCTACGCGACCTTGCACAGCGAGCGGTGGAGCAGATACCCCGGATAGGACAACTCTTTTGTTACTCACCACTCAGAAAGGAAGCTTTGCTTAAGAAGCTACAAATTTTGTCTTGACAATGGGGTCCACTTTACATCGCCGCAAATCCACGCCTCAGTGATCTGGATTTTGCGCAGGTTGCCCACTCGATAGGATGGGGTCGTAGTCAGTGAAACCGCGCTGCTAGAATTGGTCTTGTGCGGTTCGGTCTGAAACTACGGCGATGCTTTCGCGTTCATCCAAACGTAAACGAATACGCATGCACTCCAGGTGCTGTAAAGCGGACGGTCAGCGTGTGGTCGGTGATTGCTCCGGTTTGGCGAATGAGACCATACAGGCGTTGAGCATCAACGATCCCGTTGCCCTCTGCGTCTACATCTACGCCGGCGGCCTTGCCCGGAGCATGGCCATCGAGCAACACCTGAAAACGCACCGGCCCGCTTGCAGCTGGAGCAAGCACGATGTGCGCATCGCGCGCGTGAAAACGTAGCTTTACCTCACCCTGAGGGCTGTGCAAAGTAATCCGCTCAGCATCGACGGCCCATCGACCGCCCAAGCTCCACTCGTTAGCGTCGAGCGCTTTGTTGGCTTGGACATAGCCGGTGCGGCGCGCGGCACCAAGATAGGTTTCCGGCGTTTGCACATCCGCATCATCTGACGCGGCTTCAATCCCCCCCGCACTCACCTTCAGTGGCGGTGGTAACGTTGCACCTTGGGCCGCCAAGAGACGGCGAATCGCACCTTCGGTTTCATCGTAAGAGCCCTCACCAAAATGGTGGTACCGGATGCGTCCGTTGCCATCAATGAGATAGTGCGCAGGCCAATATTCATTATGGAAAGCATTCCAAACGACATAATCGTTATCAAGCGCGACGGGATAATCGATGCCCAAATCACCAATTGCCTTTTCAACATTCGCGCGCTCTTTTTCAAACGCGAATTCCGGCGTGTGCACGCCCAGCACGATCAATCCGGCCTGCCGGTACTGATCTGCCCATTGTTTGACGTACGGCAAAGAACGCAAACAATTAATGCACGAATACGTCCAGAAATCGACCAATACTACGTGCCCATGCAGAGCCGACGCGCTCAACGCCGGAGTATTCACCCAGGTAGCTGGAGCGGGAATCGCAGGCAAGGGACCTTCATCATCGAGCACGACGTGACCGGCAACAGAGCGCTCGACCGCGTGATTCATCATCCCCGGGCGAACCTTGGCAATCAGCCCTGCTTCAAGCGAATTGGTGCTCGCACCGGAAAGCTTGGTCAGCAAGCCGTGATCGAGTCCCAGCCCAATCACCGCAACCCCAACCAGGATTAGCACACCAAGCCCACGGCGGATGACTTCTTCTACTCCCAGCGAGCGTTTGAGTCGATTAAGTACGCGTTGACCCGCAAAGATCGCGACTCCTAATGAAGTTGCCGCACCGAGCGCGTACACAAACAGCAAGATCGCCGTCCACAAACGCCCACCACCGAGTGCCGCGCCGGTCAAAACCAAACCCAGAATAGGCCCAGCACATGGTGCCCACAATAAGCCGGTCGCAATGCCGAGCACAAACGACTGCCCGGCATTCCCGCGATCGGATGCACGATTCGAAAGCGCGCTCCCCACCCGAACCAACGGCCGGGTCACCCATTCGGCGACGCTGGGCAGCAGCAAGGTCAGGCCAAATAAACCGAGCACCGCCAGGGCTAGGATCCGCCCATAGCTGTTCGCCTGCACAGCCCAACCACCACCGATGCTCGCCACGGTGGCGACGAGCGCAAAGGTGAGCGCCATACCCACCAGCAGCGGAAAGCTACTCTGCCAAAACGAGCGTCCCGAGCGCGCAAAGACAAAGGGGATCACCGGCAAAATGCACGGGCTCAAGATCGTGAGCACCCCGCCGAAATACGCCAACACCAATAACCACATATGAAGGCGCTACATGCGCAGCAAGGACGGGAAGGACCTCCCCATGTGTTCCAGACACGCAAGCAAAGATAAACAAACCGCTCGTACGGGCGGTTTGTTTGCTGCAAGATGGAGCCCTCGACGCGGATTGAACGCGTGACCTCGTCCTTACCAAGGACGTGCTCTGCCACTGAGCTACGAGGGCGCAAGAAGACGGCTTGGGCCTGTTCTACCTAGAGGTTCCGGACCCTCGTATCATCCACGAAAAAGCCCTAGCATGCGCGAGCTCGTATTCGCTGAGCATCAATTATAAGGACGCCAATACCCCGTGGAATTCACAGAAAAGACGGGTATGAGTGCCAATGGCTCAGGAAGATTTTGCTCTCTGAGAAGAGTCTTTTGTAGGGTTCTGTTACCTAACAGCCCAACGAAGCCGCTGGACCTCTCGGTCCAAAGTTCAATTTTGGAGGGAACTTTGAAACGTCTTAGTACTGGGGCGCTCGCGCTGCTTATGGCAGCTGGCTTTGGTGCAAGCACGGTCATCGCAGCTCCGACGCATTCTGAAGCGCAAGGAAACAACGGCAACTCTGCACTTCAATCGTCGAGCTACATGGTCGCGCAAGCAGACAATGCCACCGCGTTACCGCCAGCAGATTTTGGCCACCCGCCTTCCGGCGAAGTGCCAATTCTTTTCAACGATCATCATGTCTACAGCAAGCCCAGCACCCTGCGTGCTGGTCGCGTCTTAGCGGCATTGGTTCGTGGCGACGAAGTTTTAGTTCCACTGCGCTCGCTCTTCGAGCAAGCTGGTGGTACCGTTTCGTATGACCCATCGACCAAGACCGTCGACGTCTCGAAGCCCGGCAGCGACGTAAAAGTCACCGTCGGACGCCCGGAAGTCATCATCAACGGCGAGAGCCGCCCACTTGATGTCCCACCGGAAATCTATCGTGGCACCGTCGTCGTTCCGCTCCGTGTCCTCGCTGAGGGCCTTGGCGCGTACGTACAGTGGGTTCCAGATCGCAAAGTTGTTGTCGTTCGTTACGTCACGGCAACCCCACCACCACCACCACCAGTCGTAGAACCTTCAGCTGCACCTGTCCCGACAATAGCTCCAGAACCAACCGCGTCGCCAGTGCAGAAAAAAGTTTCGTACGAGCGCTATATTATCGGCGACTACCTGTTCAAGCCCAAAGTGTATGATGAATTCAACAATGGGACGACCAGCGGCGGAACCGGTGCTTCCTATGGCATCAAAGGCGCGATCGAATTCCCCTTACTCAACCTTCCGTGGTTGTTAGAGGGCGACTATCGCAACGACCGCTTCCCGGCAGGCAATGCCTCAACCGGCGTCGCGTTGCCAGGTGGCGCGTACGACACCTATCCGAACTTCACGGTTCGTAGCTACGATTTCGATGGACATTTCGGCCTGAAGGTCGCTGAGCCACGCGTATACGTTGGCGTCGGTTACCTCTTCCGCGCATCGAACGAAGCATACCCACGCATCCGTGGACTCGGCTTCGGTATCGAAAAGCTTCCTGATCTCGATCAAGAGCTTTCCGCTTACGGCAGTGCATACTACTACCCCAGCGCCAAATCGAACAAAGAGTACCTCGGCGATGGCATCACCCCGCTCACCCAGGGTTACACCATCGGCTACAGCGTGCTGAAATACTCGGTCGGCGGCGTCTATTCACCAGCTAAGGGCCCGATTTTCCTCGACTTCGGTTGGGAAGGCGAGCGCGGCAAAGTGAAGCAGGGTGCAGTCAGCGACTACACCGTGAACGGTCCCTTCGTCGGTCTCGGCGTCCACTTCTAATCGAAGCGAACGCCCGGCCAACGCCGGAACAAGAAAAGAGGCTCGCGTCTAACGCGGGCCTCTTTTCTTGTCTGCTGTAGCGATGAAAAAAAGGCGGTCTTCTACATATCCGCCGGGGGGGTCATGAGCACCTCAGGCGTTTGTGTCGCGGTATCCATCGGCAATGGCGTCAGAGACGGCGTTGGGCTTGGAGCAACCGAGACTTGCTCAAGGGCAGAATCGCGCTCGCCGGAGTCGCTGAAGCCGCAACCGAAGGGCGCGGCGTCGGAACCGCAGCAACCCGCTGAACACTCAACGGACGTGGCTCATGAATTTGAGCTAAATAGTGGCTATAAAACGTGTGGGGGTAGCTTGCCACAATCCAGCGCGAGAGACTCTCGATTTTGGCTCGGCCAAGCGCTGGTGGAACGCGCATATAAATCTGGTCCAACTGGAAGAGATAGTGCCCTAACCAAAGATCACCGTGGTAGCGCTTGTCCCAGTCGTGCATCGCATCTTCGAGCCCCGCTGCATTCGCGTACAGAAAAGGTGTACGGTAAGCACTCCCATCGTAACGAATATTCAAATCATGCAAGGCGTTGCGAATGCCGAGAATGCTGTACTTTTGATGGCCAAAATATTCATCAGCCGGAGCGGTAACCGCACGAGCATGCGCCACATGCGGAGGGAGTGGCGCCTTCGTCACGGCAAAGACGGGGGTGGTCAGACAACAGACCACAGGCAGAGCCAGAAGCAAGCGTTTCATATAGCACGGATTCTCGCCAGGCAAGCGTAGACTCCTCGCAAAAAACGTCGACTCTTCACTGGTAATAGGATTGCTGAGAAAATCATGCACACGACCATATCGGTTGCGCTCCTTCAGCTCGCGGCGAACGATCGCGACACCTTTGCAAACGTCTGGCCGGGGATTCTTCTTCACGTCAGCAAGGCCGCCAGCGCTGGGCACGGTCTTATCGTCATGCCGGAAATGACGATCCCCGGTTATGTCCTCGGGCCCACCCCCCCCGACGAAAACATGACCGCAGGTGCGCTTCATGATCTACAAATGCTCTCCGATCAGCATGGCTGCGTTATTATCTGTGGGAGCAGTAACCCGCGACCTAACCCAGGCACTCCGCTTGCAAATTGTGCGGTTGTCGTGTGCCCTGAGCGCCCGCTCCAGTACGTCAGTAAGCGTTTTCTCTGGCATTTCGATAACCACTGGTTCACTGCGGGAAGCTCGCTCGAACCCGTCGACACCCCACTCGGGAAACTCGGCATTTTGATCTGCGCCGACGGCCGTATCCCAACGATTGCCGCCGGCCTTGTGGCGCGCGGTGCGCGGCTACTCGTCGTCGTTACCGCTTGGGTGAGCAGTGGGCGTGATCCGCACCAGCTCGAGAATATTCAAGCCGATCTGCTCGCTCGTGTCCGCGCCTGGGAAAACGCGGTTCCCCTCGTCGCCGCGAATAAAATTGGCGCTGAATACGAGAGCGTACTCTACTGCGGAAAAAGCCAAGCGATCAATGCCGATGGGGAGATCGTAGCGATCGCCTCACAAGACCACCCAGAAACACTCTCGGCCACAATCACGACCACCGCCGAGCGGCCCGTCGTCCAGCTTCCTCTCGCGCTTCCCCCCAACCACCGGCAAGCTAAGCCTCAACGCCTCGCGCTCACTCGCTGCCTCACCGCAGATCAATACAATGTAGCAAGCTGGTCCGACGTCGCAGCGATCATCTGTAGAGACCACGCAGCCAACCTCCAGTTCACAACGCAAGTCCCCCAGATTGTTCGTCTCGACCCCAGTAGCCCAAGCCAAGTCGTCGACATAAATGGGCAAGCCTTAGTCGTGCTCAGCGATGATCGGATTAAAGATCCAGCCTATCTCTGCGCAGCCCGACTCGCCGGCTACGACATCTTCCTTTGGTATCCTCAAGCGCTCGAACGAGCATGGATTCTTCCGCTCGCCCGTACCCGCGCACTCGAATTGCGAGCGTATCTGCTCATCTTCGATAGTCAGGGGGACATTCAAATTATCGATCCCCACGGCAGCGTCATTGCTGGCAGCACGCCTACTCTACGCATGCCGCAATTTCTTTACGATCCAGCGCTCACAGCTGCTACGACCTTGGTGCCTGGAACCAATATCCTCGACGGCCTACGTTGTGTAAATACGCAGAAATAAGCCCAGAAATATCCAAAGTTTTTTCTCGCATTTTGCCGAGGTATACCGTATGGACTATAGGGACGAAGGGGCACTCGCCCTTAACGCTGCGCTCACGCACGGAGCCGAATATGTTGAAGTACGCTTCGAAGACGAAAGCGCGCAACGCATCGATGTGCGCAACGGTGAAATCGAAACTCTCGCCGACACCCGCAGTGGCGGCTACGGGATACGCGCGCTCATCGGCGGAGCCTGGGGCTTCGCCGCCAGCGCCGATTATAGCAAAGCAAGCATCGAGCGGACCGCCGCCCAAGCGGTCGCATTAGCACGTGCAGCCAGTCGCGTTTCGCGCCGCCCGCTCGCCCAAAAACCGAGTAAAGCAATCATCGCCCACTACTCCACTCCATACACCATCGATCCCGCGAGCATCGGTCTCGAACAGCGCGTACGCCTCCTACTCGCCGCAGAGCAGGCATTGCATTCAACACCCCAGGTACGCGTTGGACGCGCCTTTATCGATACGCGGACGATCACAAAGAATTTCTTTGACTCAAACGGATCACAAATCAGTCAACGTATCTTGCAAACTGGTAGCGGGTTACAGGCAATTGCTGCAAATGACCACGACACCCAAGAACGCGGCTATCCTGGCGATCACGGCTTGTTTCAAACCGGTGGCTGGGAAGTCGTTGAGGCCGCGCAATTATCAGCCAATGCAGCGCGCATCGGCGAAGAAGCCAGCGCCCTCTTGAACGCGCCTCAATGCCCTCAAGGTGAATTCGATCTGATCCTTGGCGGCTCGCAGGTGTCATTGCAAATCCATGAATCCCTAGGACACGCAGCAGAGCTCGATCGCGTGCTTGGCTGGGAAGCCAGCTTTTCCGGCACAAGCTTTCTGAGTATCGAACAACTGGGCAAGCTCCAATACGGTTCGCCCCACGTGACGGTCGTCATCGATAATACTCTTCCCGGCGGCTTCGCAACGGTAGGCTTCGACGACGAAGGCACCCCCAGCCGGCAAGAGGATCTCGTGCGCAACGGCGTGTTGGTCGGGTTCGAAACGTCCCGTGATACCGCCCATCTGCTCGGCCGCGAAAGTAATGCGTGCGTGCGCACCGGTGGGTGGCAATATATCCCGATGATCCGCATGTGCAATCTCAATCTATTACCGGGACAATTGAGTTTTGATGAACTCTTCGCCGATGTAAAATACGGCATTTATATGGAATCAAATCGCTCGTGGTCAATTGACGACCGCCGGCTTAATTTTCAATTTGGCTGCCAAATCGGGTGGGAAATTATCAATGGGAAGCGTGGACGCATCCTCAAAAATCCAACCTATGCCGGGGTAACTCCGCAGTTCTGGAACGCCTGCGACGCCATCGCAAATCAAGACGCGTGGGTTGCGTGGGGTACACCAAACTGTGGCAAAGGCGAACCGATGCAAACCGGCCGCACGACGCAGGCTGCAGCCCCGGCTCGTTTTCGTCAGATCGCGATCGGAGTTGGCTACGATGGATAGAATCACACGAGAAGAGATCGCCCAACGGCTGATCACGCTTTCGCCAGCAGATGAAACCGAAGTGGTGGTCCTCTCGCAGGCTCAGGCGCTCACCCGCTTCACCCACGAAAATATCCACCAAAATCTCCGCAGCGATTCAACGACGGTACGTGTACGCGTCATTTCCGAACGACGCTGCGGTGTGGCAACCACCACTGTCACCGATGACGCAGGGCTGCAACTGGTACTTGCACGCGCACTCGAGCTTGCGCATCTGGCCCCTGCAGACCCGCAGTGGCCAGGGCTACCGAAACCAGCGCCACTCGAAGCCGCCGCTGAGAACAGTTTTTTTGCCTCCACCGCCAAGGCAACGGCGGAGCGACGTGCCGATCACGTTGAAGATATTTTTGGCGTCTCTGAGCAGCATCAATTATGGGGAGCCGGATTTGTCTCCACCACTGCCTCCGAGGTCACGGTAGCGAATTCCCATGGCGTGCTTTGCTCGTATGAGGGCAGCGAAGCGCTTGCCACCGTGAAGCAGAGCGGGGCGGACGCTACCGGCTACGGCGAATGCACTTCGCCCAATATCAATGCGATTTCTGGCAAAAACACCGCGAGCATCGCCGCAGCGAAAGCCAGCGCGACGGCGCATCCGCGCGCGGTTGAACCAGGCAACTGGACGGTCATCCTCGAGCCGGTACCTTTTGCCGAACTGCTTTCCTACCTCGTCGGGCATTTTTCAGCCCAAGCGATCGACGAAGGCGCGTCGTTTCTCACTTGGGACAACCTCAACAAAGCGCACGTGGACCCGAACATCACCCTCCACGACGACTGGACACATCCGCTGGCCCCGGGCATGCCCTTCGATTTCGAAGGCGCACCCCGGCAGAAACTGACCCTTTTCCGCCAGGGCACCGCTCATGATATTGTCACCGACTCGCGGTGGGCTGCTCGTCTAAAGCGCCCGAATACTGGTCATGCTCTGCCCGCGCCCAACTGCTACGGCCCTCAACCGCTCTCGATCACCATCGACCCAGGGACCGCTTCGTTGGAAGAGCTGATCGCGAGCACCGAACGCGGTTTGTTGATCTCTCGCTTCTGGTACATTCGCCCCGTCGATGAGCGCCAAACGATCGTCACCGGGATGACGCGCGACGGCACATTCTTGATTGAAAACGGTCAAATCAAAGGTGGAGTCCATAACCTGCGCTTCAACCAAAGCATCATCGGTGCGTTGAAAAAAGCGACCCTCGGTAATACACCTACACGCACCACCGGCCTCGACTATACGATGGTCGTGCCGGCGGTCAAACTCGCGGATTTCAACTTTACCTCGAGCACCTCGTTTTAGCCCACGGGGCTTTCACGAGGGGCTAATATCGACTCCAACGACATTGCGCAAATAACTGTAGATGCGCGGCGTGGCAAAACCGTAACGAGCGAGCGCCTGAGCGGCCGACGGGTGACTAATGCCCGGGCGAACCCGACAAAGCTTCGCGTACGCTTCTGCGAGGCGGTCGGATTCATTGCGAGTCGAGTCAGCGACAGCTGCACTGGCAAGCTCGCGGGCAATGCCACGTTTGACAAGTTCGGCCACCAAGCAACGATCGCCCAATGGCTTGCGAGTGGTCTCGAGGTAAATCTGTGCATAAGAATGATCGTCGATGAAACGCTCGTTCTTGGCACGCTCTACCACGAGGGCCACTTCTTCAGCCAAAAAGCCTTTGCGCGCTAGACGAGACTGTAACTGACTCTCGGTCAAGCGTCGCGCCGCGAGCATCCGCAAGGCAGTTACCCAAGGCTTGCCCGCCATCGCTAGCCGATGCGCTCTTCTTCTAGGATCGCCGCAGCAGCAGCTGCAGCCAAAGCTGCGCCTGGCGCTGGAACGACTTTGACCATATCGCGAATTTTGCGATCGATCTCAGTCGCGACATCGGGATGTTCTTCGAGGAAGGCTTTCGCGTTTTCGCGACCCTGGCCAATGCGAACATCGCCGTAGGTATACCACGAACCACTCTTGCCGACTAAATTGCGCTCAAGCGCCATATCCAAGATTGAACCAACTTTGGAAATGCCTTTCCCGTAGGTAATATCGCATTCGGCTTGACGAAATGGTGGTGCAACTTTGTTTTTGACGATTTTAAATTTTACGCGCGAACCAGTGGTGTCCTGACCCACTTTAATTTGTTCCATTTTACGCACATCGATGCGAATAGATGCGTAGAATTTCAAGGCTCGCCCGCCGGAAGTCGTTTCCGGATTACCAAACATCACGCCAACTTTTTCGCGCAACTGATTGATAAAAATCATCACACAACGCGAACGCGAAATCGCCGATGTTAATTTACGCAAAGCCTGCGACATCAAGCGTGCTTGCAAACCGACATGCGCATCGCCCATGTCGCCTTCGAGTTCGGCTTTTGTCACGAGCGCCGCGACCGAGTCGACCACGACGACATCGACCGCGTTTGAACGCACGAGCATTTCGGCTATATCGAGCGCTTGCTCGCCAGAATCGGGCTGCGAGACAAGCAAGCTATCTAATTCGACGCCTAAATTCGCAGCATAAGTCGGATCGAGCGCGTGCTCGACATCAACGAATGCAGCATTTCCGCCCAAACGCTGGGCTTCAGCAATGATGTGCAGCGCGAGCGTCGTTTTACCACTGGACTCGGGGCCATATATTTCCACAACCCGCCCACGCGGCAAACCGCCGACACCCAGGGCGAGATCCAAAGCTAAGGAGCCAGTAGGGATCGCTTCGATGACCAGTTTGTCGGCATGGTCACCCATCTTCATAATGGCACCTTTGCCGAATTGCCGTTCAATTTGGGCCAGCGCGTTACTTAGCGCGGCCTGTCGATCATCTTGCTGAGCCATACATCCCCCAATTGAGCACTACCGTACTCTCACGTCAACACACCACCAACACAAGAGCTGGCTTGAGTCTAATATGCGAACAGGAATCGAACTCCTGTTCGATTCGCTGACTAGTTCACACTAAAATATTTGCCGAAATATTTTTCTTGATCGCTGCGGAACGCCGCGCCGAGCGGCGATTCGGCTTCCCGCCGCAGCTGGATCTCGTGACGGCGCTCAATCATCGCTTCGAGCTGAGGAACGAGGCGACGGAGAATGCCAAGCTCGGTCACGAGCCGTTCGCGCGTATCGGTCTGTTCGAGCAAGCGTTGTTTCACCGTATCAGCAACTTGCAGGGTATCAGCCACAATAAATGATGCTTCAACCGTATCGCTAGGCAATTCATGCTCTTGTCCGTAGACCGAAAACGCGATCAAGAGGCGGCGATATTCGCGATACTTTTCGCGGACTTCGCATTCGAGTTCAACAATCCGAATTGCATCATACGGATCGTCGTCAAATGACGAGACTTCCGCCAACAAATAGGGCTCACGCGAAATAATCCGCTCCAAGCGAAAACGCTCAGCCCCCAACGTCGAAACGAATAAGCGCCCTTGATCGAGCGGGGTAATATCGACGATATCAGCGACGGTGCCAACATCGTAAGGCACCGCGTCGGGATCACCCGCCTCAAAGCCTTCGCGAATGAGTACGACGCCGAATGACTCGCCTTCAGCCAGACATTCGGACATCATCTCCATATAGCGCGGCTCGAACACGTGCAGATTCAACGGCCCACCCGGAAAGAGCACGGTACTCAGAGGGAACAAGCGTAATATCTGCACGTTCGTTATCGCTTTACTTACGCAGCGGCGACCAAACGAGCTGCGACGGTATCCCAATTAATATGAGCCATAAACGCCTCAATATATTTCGGACGCTCGGCCGGTTTGTAATCGAGCAAGAAAGCATGCTCCCAGACATCCATGACCAGAATCGGCGCGAATCCAGCGAGATTCCCATCTTCGTGCAAGGTCACCCAGTGATTGCTGATGCGGCCATTCGTCTGATCTTGATAGGCAATCGCCCAACCGACACCGCGCATCGCTCCGACTGCCGCAAAATCGCGTTGGAAGGTAGCAATATCGCCAAAACTGGCTTCCAAAGCCGCTTTGACATTCGCCTGGCGGATTTCGCCACCAGCTTGCGACGTCAGATTATCAAAATACAACTCGTGCAAACGCATCCCGTTATATTCAAAACCAAGCCGACGCTTTAATTCGGCATAATGCGGGTCTGCCCCAACTGCTTTATTATTCGCCAAGGCCTCGTGCAATTGCTCATTGAGGAGATTGGTATTTTTTACATATCCCTCGTACAGGCCAAAATGCACCTGTAGCGTTTGATCAGAAATACCTTGGAGTCCCGACAAATTCCACTTTTTCGGGGTGTAGGATTGTTGCGTCAGTGTAGCCATCTCAAGCCTCCAGAAAAATCACTCAGGTCTTCGAAAGGTTCCCCCCTGGCATCGTGTGCAAACTGCACTATTATGACAGAGACGGGGTATCTTGCGCGAACGCATCGCGAACCGCCTGCGCTTCTCCTTGAATTGGAACAACACGGTCGCCGCGAAGACGTCGCCATCATCGAACGCGAAACCGGCCGATTGCTCTCCACGCTTGTGCATGCCATGCAGGCCAACCGTATCCTTGAAATCGGCACCGGCTTCGGCTACGCCACGCTTTGGATGGGTCTTGCTCTGCCTCCCGCCGGTAAGATTTGGAGCATCGATCCCGACCGCGAGAGCAGCGATATTGCACGCAGCTATTTCGAACGAGCCAACCTCAGCGACGCGATTGAAATCCTCAGCCAGCCAGCCCTCGATATTTTGCCTACCTTCTCTGGGCGCAACCTCGATATTATTTTCATCGATGGACGCAAGGACGAGTATCCCGAATATCTAGAGATCTGCGTGAATCTGCTCAAACGCTCGGGGCTCATCATCATTGATGACATGCTGCACCCCATGGTCGATCGGAACTTTCATCGGACATTTTTGCGCCATCCAGAACTCGATGCAATTATTTTGCCGCTTGGAGACGGAGTAGGACTGGGTTCACGGATCGGATGATCGCTCGCAACGCTTTCAAAGAAGTGATGCGCTGTTTTCCCACCGGTGTCACCGTCATCACGACCACCGTCAAGGGAATCCCGCACGGTTTTACCGCGAACGCCTTCGCCAGCGTTTCTCTCGACCCACCCTCGGTGTTAATTTGCGTCAATCGCAATGCGCGCAGCCACGCGTTGATCGCGGCCTCAGAACGTTTTTGCGTCAATATCTTAAGCCAAGCACAACAACACCTCGCCGAACATTTTGCCGTGAGCGGTGAAGACGACCAATTTCAAGGCGTTACCTACAACCAGCATCAAGATGGCTCGCCCCAGATCCTCAATAGCGTCGCCTGGCTCGACTGCGTGGTAAGCGAACAACACAGCGTCGCGACCCACACTATTTTTGTCGGCACCGTCCACCGCGCCGGGCACGATGCACAGGCACATCCGCTCGGCTATCTGCACGGGCATTACCACAACTGGGGGACGTCGAGTTCCCCGTGAGCCCGGGCAGAGCACTGCGGCGCGGCTTCACCCTGCTCGAGCTCGTCGTGACGCTCGGCATCATCCTTGGCCTAGTCTGCCTAGCGAGTATCCCGCTGCTCCACGCGCGTGAACAAACGCAAGCGAGCACCGCGACCGTGCTCAACCTCTGGGGCACGGCCCGTACACTCGCGCGCAGCAATAACGGCACCGGCAGCGGTGCGATCTTCGTGGTGAGGCCTAGCAACGGTGGGAGCGAAATCAGCATTTTGGCGAATCGCCCGCTGCCGGGGTATGCGCCTCCGCAAACAGCAGTCCGCTTTCCGCCAACGATTCTGCCGGTGCCAGTCACCCTCAATCCGGGCGCAGTCGCCAGTTTCAGCCTGAATATCAGCCCCAGCGGAGTTATCGATGTCGTGCCCAGCGCGCTATCGCCGGGCGCTGCACCGCTCGACGCGGCCCCTGGCTGTGGCAGCGCGACGCAGCCAAACGTCCGCCTGCACATCGGCACCCCGCCCCGCACACGCAGCTTGACGCTCGACTGCGCCGATGGTTTGCTGCAGCCGACTAGCGCAAACGGATAACGGCGGGCTCTGGCTCTGGCACCGTCGCGGCCGGACGTGCAGCCTGTCGCAGCGCCTCACCGCGCTGGTGCGCGTCCGCCAGCATCGCATCGGTAATCTGCCCCGCTGCCCGGCGCGTACGATAATCCTCGATCGCTGCGTGGAGTGCGGCAAGTGAGCGCGCCGGATAATCGCGTTTCTTTTCGGGATAGCCACCGAGCGCATCCATAATTTCTTGCTCGGAAATTGCCGCAGCCTCGCTCAAGGTTTTGCCGCGCGCAAGATCGATCAGCAAACTGCTGGTCGCCGTGCCGAAACCGCAACCGGTCGTAAAATACGAGATATCTTCGATCAGTTCATCAGGCCCGACCAGCAGATAAAACGTGTACAAATCACCGCAAGAGTCACTGAAATATTCGCCGGTGGCGGTGGGTGCTTCCATCGTACGGAAGCCAGATCGTTCTTCAACGAGACGTTGAAATTTCGCAAAATCCATAGTAACGCTTCCTTAACAGGGTGATGAAAAATAAACGCACCCTAAACCGGGTCCAGGGCATCTCGAAAAATAGGGAGTGATGGATTTGGTTTGGATTTTTCGTCGGATCAAGGAGCCAAAAGCCGCAGAAACGCAGAGCGTTTTAAGGGTTTTGGCGACGCAGAGCCGGCGGAAAAGACAAATCAAAGCCGTC
>CAIKPM010000024.1 GCA_903829325.1 uncultured bacterium | reverse complement strand
TTGATCGCAGCAGCATGGATTGGTTTGAAACTCGCTCCTGAAAGCCAATTCCGAGGGACCTACCCTCATCTTTCACACAGCTTCTCGCACTTCTGAGTGCTACATCATGTAGGCTCTCTTTCTGCGCTGCTACGGCGCACCTGGTTCACGGAATACCGCACCAATTTGATCGGGAAATTCGTGCTGTAATGCTGCAAAATCGTTCGTCGGTGTTACCCCGTGCAAAAGCTGCGTGCAGCGAGGCGTTCTTCATGCTCGAAGGCTGCTTCGAATAAGGTCAACTCAGCGTGATGAAAGCCCAGCGTGACGCCCACCTGCCGCCATTGCTGCACTGCCCCTTCAACCTGACGCACGATCGATCGCGCTTTTTCCGCTGGAATTTTGAAATAGGGTAGTACCGCAAGAGCACTGTCGATGCGCGCTCCCGGTCCTGTCGATTCTGAAATCCACAGTTTCAATTCTCGCCTTCGCTCAGGAAATGGGTTCAGATCAAACGCGGGGGATAATCGCCAGCGACCATCCCGATCGTAGAGAAACCCATGGTTATGCAGATGGTCATCCACATTGGTGATCAAAATCGAAAATATCATCCGGCGCCATAGCTCTTCAATATCGCTTTGTGGCTGGGAGCCATGCTGGCGTAAGACATCAACAAGCTCGGTATAGCTGTGCTCCTCGCTGGGATTTTCTGCGCCCAGCATCGTTGCCGCAGAAATATACGGGATACGTATCCCATCGCTTTTGCGATCGAAGCGCTCGATGATGGCGACCGACGCATTGCTCGCGGCCGTCAGCGTTCCGCGTGCGGCATTGATGCCAGCGTTGTGCGCGAGCGTTAGCGCAAGGATCTCTCCCTTCGTGACCGATCGCTCGTCGGTAATACTGGGAAATTTTGCGATTGCCAATCGCCCCTGCTCATTAATCACACTGCATTTTGGTCGCAGGCCCCCGAGTGACGTTCCCCGTCCCAGGAGATACGCGAGGTCCTGAGGTGTTTCCAGGTGGTCTTCGAATGCTTTGCTCGCGTTTAGGATGCGTTCTACATCTTTGAGATTCGCGGCAAGCAACTGCTGCGAGCTTGGCTGAGTTGAGAGAAATGTACCGGTTTCGTCGCGAAAACGAAGCGCGCCAACACGCACAAAATCATCAACCGCAAGCAAAAAATCGAGTTCGCACAGTGTCTCAAGCGTTGTGCTCGCTTCGATCGAGCGGCGTTTCGCATGATCGCGCAAAATGATTTTTCTTCCCCAGCCATCGGGTTCTGTGTCTGCAATGCAGAGGTGAAAAATCGATCCGTCACGCTGCTTACGATGATATTGGGGCCCTAAAAAGAGCGGGAGCTGTGGTTCCAGGGCGAACGCATTGGGTCGCGCGAGCCACTCGCGGCTATATTCGAAGGCTGCGTGTTCTCGGCTCCCTTGCCGGTCATGATACAGCGTACCCACCCGAACTGGCGGTTCGCCGAGAAAGACGTCGATATATCGCTTCATTGCTTGACTCGGACGCGCTGTGGCAGTCGCTCGGTTTCCAGTATCAGGCCGATTTCGTCTTCGCGGCCGTCCAGCAGTTGAGCGAATACGTCGCCGAACCCCAGGACGAAAAGGATCATCGCATACACGCCAAGTGACACGGTCGGATCCCCCTTTTCTGCTCGCAGATATGTTCCCGCAGATATGCCGACCCGTTCGACCATCATGGCGACGGTGAGCCGTCTTTTTTTGCGTGCGACAGCGATATCGCGCCCGAATTTCAGGAGGGCGCGTTGGAGTTTCGGGGGCAGGACATCTCGAACGGCAGACCTCAAGGTAATATCCTATATATCGACATCAATAAGAGATAAGTTACTATATATTGAATATTAATGCAACGTCAATCTCCGCCTCTTGTCCTGCGTTAGGCGCAGATTGTGCCCTGGCACGCAACTGAGCGCTTCCTTCAGCGCGTCTTAAACCCACCGCGCCTCCTACAAAATCCGCGTTGATTGCCGAAGTCATACCTAAGAGCTGGAAACGGTCGCGACCAATTGACCCCGGGGCGGCATTTTGCATCTGACCCCCTAGGCACCAATCTACGCGGTTATCGCCGCCTTTCCGCTTTTTAACCGCGCACTCAGGCGATGGCTCGTTCCGTCCAATTCAAACACG
>CAIKPM010000023.1 GCA_903829325.1 uncultured bacterium | reverse complement strand
CTTTGCCGAGGGTGGCGCCGACCTTGCCGGCTCCGATGATGAGGATGTGCTTTCTCATGAATGTTGCCTCCGCAGAGTTCGGTTGGCGTGAAATTTAGGCCGTCTCGTGTTCCCTTAACGCTTTTTCGTATGTTCTGAGATAGGCATTGCGTGCGTCTTTAAAATTTCTTTCCATTGCCTTTTGTGGTGCGGATAAGTCGATCGCTTGCAGTTCGCTGATTGGATGCTCATCGCGAAGTATGGTTTTTATCGAGGTTGCAATGGATAGTTTCATCTCGAGCGGCATCTGAATATCTGGATTGAGCATCGTGGCCGCTGTGTCGGATAGCAATACATATCTTAACAGTACGTCGGTTTCTGTCTTGATTGGATAGGCAAGAATTGCTTCGTGTAACTTCGTTATTGCAGGTTGATGGAGTGGGGGATGAAGTTCACGAACTTTTCGAAGCATTTGCTCATATGCTTCGCGCATCGTATTCCGTTGCGCGGATTCGCTTACTGCATTTATGAGCTCAGGGAAGAATATTTGTTGCTGGTTGGTTGTGAACTTGTTTAGGTTGAAGTATTTGCATTGAGCATAGCTAGTCCGATGACGAGACCCAAACCTGCTTAGTATGCTATTGGTAGTGTATGTAGCGTTGCTTTGATCGGAAATTTTGACAAAGCGTATTGCGTGGGCGATAAACGGTGATAGCGCATCGTTGAAAGCGTGATTACGAGGTAGCTGCAGGGGGAGAAATTTTTCCTTGATCAGATCATTAATGTATTCTTCTGGTGTGACCTTAATGATGCTTTCAAGCATTGGCATTAGTTGTTCGCGTTGCGTTTTTTCGTTTTGGGCTACATGAACCCCAGCGCGAAGATACAGAGTTAATAGCGCAGGAAGCGTGTGCGGATTATCCTTTGCAATACTTTGTAGTTCTTGCGGTCGTGGCGTTGCCATTATGATAAGCGCAAGGCCTTGATCAGGTTCGATTTTTTCTACCAAACTCAATATAGTCAGCCGTACTCCTACATTGATATGGTATTTGTCCGCTTGTTTAATGAGCCCGTAGGTCCGGGAAATGAGTGTTTTTATTAAGCCAGGCGATTTTAAAAGAGGGTTTTGCGTTAATGCTTGCAGCGCGCAGGATTTGTCGTTAGGGTCTGTGATTTGGGGAAGTCTTGAGTATATCATGGCGGCCGCTTGTGCAACTTCTTTATTGGAATCTGCACCCGGGTACAGGGCATGGGACTCGTATTGACTTTTTTCAGCATTTACAAGTGAATTTCGACTTAGAGCGCTATCTCTTGCAAGCGTGGCGATCTCCGGTCCAGCAGGCGGTAATTGCCGAATAATTTGTCTGACGATTTCATCAGGTAGCTAGGCAAACGCAGATGGTGGTCTAATCGCCGTAGGTGTCATATTTTTCCATGATAGCATCGAAGCCGGAGCGAGTGTGTCGGAATGTTATTTGGAGCTTTCAGGATAAACAATCTTGTTAAAACGTTTATTGTAGTGATTGTCTATATCAAACGTTGTCTCCATAAATTCTACTTCTAGTTGAACGAATTTCAAGCGAATATCCTGATCTGGGTTGATGCGACCCTCCTCTAGTGCTCTAATCGTTTCCCATTTTTTTCTGTAAATTGCTAACAATTTGTCATGTCCATACAGTGCGTCTTGATCAAGCATTGGGACGTTGGTTTGCGTAGCGATTGTGTCGCCACGCCTCCTCGCTTCCGGCTCACTGCGCGGTGTATCGGACGGGGGTGATCCAGCTGACGGCGAATTCTGGATCTGAAGCGATTTCATAGTGGTCTCTAACACGGTATCTATTCTGCTCGTTAATCGTAATTGATTGAGACTTAGGAGATGCTCCCAGTCTAGTAAGCCCTGTTGTCAGGCAACGAAGGTTGTGTCACTATCTGCCGAATGTACCCAAAATGTTGGGTGTGAATTCGTTGAAGCCCCGTCACTATTTAGCTGAGAACGTAGTGCCCTTAAGGCTACAAGGTGAAGCCACGGCGGATAGGCCGCTTGGTCCATTGGCCGATTCAATCACGCTTGCCTACCTCCATGATCCGCCAGTGGCGCTAGGGTCGGAACAATGGCGTACAACCGACCGACTGATGCTGCTCGCGACACGAACTCAGCTCGAGAAATATCGCCGCTGTGCTGAACAAGATGATAACGAACATCGGCATCGCCTAGAACCCAAAACGTTCCCAGGATCTCCCTCGAGGCACTTGGCGATGCAGAAGTCGCGCCGTAGCCGGCGTACTCGTGCTCTTTCTGTGCCAAGCGGTGTGCTGCGAGGATGGCTTCTGTATCGCTTCCTGCGGCCAGACCGTGCTGCAAGCCAAGCGCCTGATCTCCGCCCGTCTAACCTGCCCTCCGAGCACGCCGCGCCCGCCTCCATCGCCTCCCCTCCAGTCCCAGCTAGCGCTGGCCCTGCGCGCCCCGCCTCTGTGCGCGCCACGCTTGCCGCTGTCGCCCCCCGCTGCCCCCACTCGCCCAGCTGCCCCCTCGACCCCAGCCGCTGCTCCGTCCCCTTCTACTGGGTGGTTTCGTGGTAAGGGCCCCTTCTGGGTCGCGATGACCTCTGCTGTGATCTCGTTGACTGCCGCGGCTCTTGCGTTGCGGCATGTGTTTGCGCGGAATAAGCGGCTTGCGTTGGCGGCCGAGCAGCAGCAGCGTCTTGAGCAATGGCGGGCCTGGTGGCGGGATGCTGCGGCGAAGGGGCAGTTTCTGATCAAGGAGAGCGACTTTTCGTTTGGGCTTCAACCCTATGGCAATGTCGCTTTGGTGCGGGCTGGAGTCGCCGCCGCTTAAGGAAAAGGCCGTAGTCAGCGGGCTGAGCGGATTGATTGCGCCAGTGTCTGTGCGCGGGTCTCTGTGGGTTTATGTAGAGTCGGTTAAGCGATGTCGCTTGGCCTTTTACATTGTTGGGGCATGGTATCAGCGCGGCAATGTTTTGCCTTTAACGATGAGCTTGGGGGCATATTGATCCGTGGGATGTGATACATTCAAAGAGTCTCTTATATTGCCTCAGGTGGGCAGCATTACATAGTCGAGTGTATGTTGGTTAGAATGTCTGAGAGCTGCAAGGATGTTATCATATGCATTTTACCAGGATAAATAATAACACTTTTATGGATCTCCGTTCGAACGTGCGCCGCGAGTTATTGCGGTCGTATTCCCAATTTTATTTTCGCGCCTACCAAGCCGTACCGACTATTGCGTGCGGCACTTTTGTTGCTGACGTTATCATTAAATCTGTGCTTGATTTTCTGCCTGATGCCTTGCTCAAAGGGAATTATCGTGATTTTTCCGCCTGGACGCGAACGATGCTGCGGTACTCCGCTCAGGCTGATGGAATTCGCGGGGTCTTGTCGATCCTCAAGCGAGATGTCTTAGCGATTTGCAGTAGCATTATTCCTAAGCCATGTCCTCTGATGGGCGAAATTAAGTTGCGTTACGCGCATCTTGAGAATATTGCGTGTGGTATTCATTTGGATGAAATCCATACCGATGAAGCGCCCCCTAGCGGCGAGGCGAATCATGACCCGATTGATTCCGCGGTCGATGAAATTATTAAGGCGCTCAGCGAGAAAGACGATTTAACCGGCGAGCATTCGCGGGCGGTTTCGCAATGGTGCCATCAGATTGCGCTCAGACTGGGCTTGCCGGAAGAAGATGTAACCAAGGTGACCCGCGGTGGACTGATTCATGATATCGGGAAAGTGACTATTCCGCTCGATATCTTGGCGGCTCCGCGGCGTCTGAGTGTGGATGAGCGACTGATTATGGAAAGCCATGTGACCGCAGGGCATTCGATGCTCAAGGAAATTCCCGTCTTGGCTGATTTTCAGTCGATGGTGCGTCATCATCACGAGCGCTGCGATGGCGGCGGCTATCCCGATGGGTTGTCGGGTGGTGACATCCCATTCCTCACGAGAATTGTGACCGTCGCGGATTGCTTTAATGCGATGATCGGGCGACGTTCGTATCGTGCGGCGATGTCTCCGCTTGCTGCAATGCAAGAGATTCGCCTGCATCGGAGTCGGCAGTTTGATCCTGACGTGACCGATGCGATGACGGAAATCGTGCTGATTATGACGCGTGAAGAAGAGGGCTTGGGCAGCGAGTGGCAATGGTCGGAGGGGATGCTATGTGCAGCCTAGAGGGAGGTGTGCTGGTCGATCCATTGAGTAGAGCTGAGAAAACAAAAAGGAACCCGTTGAGGGGATCCCTTTTAGGCGAGGTGCTGCAGCGAGGAGAAGGATTAGTATGTTGCGAGTCCGCCTTTGGCACCGTTGAATGTGGCCAAGCCGCCTTTGGCACCATTGAACGTTGCGAGTCCACCCTTAGCGCCATTGAAAGTTGCGAGCCCGCCTTTGGCGCCGTTGAATGTGGCCAAGCCGCCCTTGGCACCATTGAAAGTTGCAAGCCCACCCTTAGCGCCATTTTGGGTGCTAACGGTTGGGACAGAAGAGCTACCGGCCGAACACGCCGCGAGACCAACCACCATGGTCGATAATGCCGCGAGCGCAAATATGCGTCTCATAGGCCATCCTCCTTGACTATGCGCGGGCCTTGGTCGAAGGATCTTGAGTCTCGCATATACACAAGAACTCGTTTTTGGATCCAAAACGGCGCATTCATGTGTTGCGTGTAATTCTTTCGTTAAGGCGATTATCATTGGGACATGTGGGAAAGCAGGCCGGGATTTTTGCCCAAGCGTTCACCCAATGGCGCGTTATGCTTGCGTAAGTATTGTGTCTGGAATACGCAGCTAGACTGCTGGCACCTGTGGAGTGGACCGATATACCTATTGGTCGCCCCTGATTCCAGGCGATGGGTGGAGTGACAAGGATGTATTTCAAGAGAGCACAAGCTACCGCGCTGATTCGTACAGCCATCGCTCGGTTTCCCGTGACGATTTTAGCGATGGAAGCTGGTACCGGCAAGAGCCGTTTGATTGATCTGCTTTTTGCTGATCAGAGCAATCAGGATCTGCAGCATGCGGTGCTAGTGCGTCTGGACGAGCGGATCACGTCGGTGGATGCTTTGGCTCGCTGCTTTTGTGAGGCGATGGGTCATCACTTACCCGATGATGGAAACTATTACGCGTTTATTTTAGCCGCGATCAAAAAACTGCCTGAGCATGCCGTGATTGTTGTTGATGACCTGCAGGCTTTGCCACCCGAGGGGCAGCGAGAAACCGCGAAGTTTATTGCTAGCCTTATCGATGCAACCGTGCTGGATGCGGCAGGACGGCATAGGTGGCTCGTTGCCTCGCGCGATGTCAACGATTGGCCCCATCCTGTTTGGCGAGCCCGCGGGAAATGCCGAGTGTTCTCGAGCCGCATTTTAGGGCTGAGTCGGGAAGAGGCCCGTTCGCTTGAAATTGGACTCGAGCTACCTCCGGCGCATCTTGCTGGTTGGAAAGTCCGCGATCTGATGCTTTGCCACGCGGCGCTGCGGGCTTTGCGCATTTTGCCAGCGGAATATCTCGCCACGCGGCATTGGCTGCCTCCCATCCGCACTGGCGACCGTTCCGCGGCTGGTGTGCGCAGTCTCTTGATGATTCTTAATCCTGAACTCGTGCAAGCGCTATTCGCTTGTTCGTTGGCGTATGATCTGAGCTCGGAGATCATGAGTGACTCGATTCCCAATATTGGTGCGGTGATCGAAGCGTTGGGCGCGCTTGATTTAGCTTTCGTTGATCTTGCGTCCGGACGTATTTGTATCGACGCGGTTGTACGCGATTATCTGCACGACTATTTAGCGAAGGCATCGGAAGAAACGATTCGAGTTGCGGTTCGATTGGCTTGTGATTTGCATTGTGAAGGCGCGAATATCAAGCGTGGCTTTGCAATTATTGTCGAGAGGAAGCTCTGGGATCTTGGGATTGAAATTTTACGTGATTATGGATTAGATTTTCTCGATAGAGATACATCGTATGCGCTCATTTCGTCGTTGGTGCATGATATTCCAGAAACGAATGATTTGGGAGAAATTCCTGAGGTGCAAGGAATTAAAGGCATGCTTGCTGCTCGAGCGAGTCTTAGTGATACGTCAGAGACGTGGTTACTATGTGTGATTCAGAATAAGAATGTCGCAGAATATTTTCGGTTGAACATTTTTTATCGTTATTGTGCCGAGTTAGCAAGGCGGGGTCGTCCTGACGCAATAGATCATTTGAAGCAATTATTGGATTACTTGTACGCTGATTCAGATAATACCCAGCCTCTTCAGGCGTTATCGCATAGTCTATTAGCCGCAATCCAATCTGGGCGATCTGCTGAGGCCGCCTTAAGCCAGATTGACCGAGCTATGACTATTCTTGCTCATGTTGATGACGTGTATGCACAGGCAAGGGTACGTTATGATTGTGCGTATGCTCTTAAAAATCTGCAAGAATTCGAACGCAGTGTCGCACTGTTTACGCAGGCAGCTACTATAGCAGTTGAGCATCGATTTTTGAATATGGCATCAGGTATTATGGCGAATCTTCAGGAAATTGCTTATTACACTGAGCACAATACGCCGCTAGCTATGCACTACTTAAAGTACATGCAGCGTTATGCTCAAAAAAATCATGATCGCCGAGCTGAAATGCACGCTTGGTTAGGGCTTTATTGGTTAGCTATTGACTCAGGGTCTCAGTCTGAGATTGAATCGACATATAGTCATATTGATCGTTATCGGATGAGCGATGATTTCATGCAGGGACAGATTCAGCGAACGGTAGTTCCAGCCACGGCTATGCTTCGAGCTACCGGGGGTGACTTTGCTCAAGCAATTGTTCTAATAGAAAGTTATGCTAAGAATTCTGATGATCCAGAATTCCGCGTCTATCGTTGGGCAGAGTTATGCTTGTACTACGCTGCTGAATACCTCAAAAGTCGTGATGTTGCGATCAAGCGCAAATATATCATTGCGTTGCGCGAGGTCCGTGCCACGATCCGCTTGATGAACGGCGTGGTGCATCAAGAGGGCGATATTGCCCTGCGGGTCTTGCTAAGTCTCGCGTTAATGGATCGCAAGGCAATCGCCGCTCGCTTCTTGCCCTACTTCGATCAATTGCTCGAGCGCGATCAACGCGCCCCCTACCTGCAGAGAATGCTCAAAAGCATCATCACTTGGCAGGACGATATCACGAGCGTCCACGCTTTCATGGATGGCGTCAAAGGCTTAGAACAGGTCCACATGGGCGGCATGGCCCGAATCATCCTCGCCCTCCCTGTTAGCACCGGGATAAATCGAACCCAGTTCCACCGGGATAAGACGAACCCACCTGGGCCGCTCGTTTACGATCCGCTGTGCGCGCTCCTTTCATGACGCGACTTTTTTCCCTACGTCGGGACTAAATT
>CAIKPM010000022.1 GCA_903829325.1 uncultured bacterium | reverse complement strand
TTAAGCGACGGCCGAATTTGTTTGTGCACTGGGGAAATGGGACAATAGGTTCGTTTGTTTAATAAGAGCGGTGTGAATCGAGAGATTCACGCACCGTTCCGTGAGGGGCTGGGGGTGCAATTCCCTCGGTCTACTCGACAGGTTGCCATCAGGACCGCCAACGAGACCGAGCGGCTGGCCTGCTGCAGAATATTCAAACACATGCGGCAGTGTCGTGAATGTTGCGCTACTCAAGCTCGTCACTGCAGCACTCGTCGACATGATCGACACACTTGCGTGATCAAGCCACTGCCCATCGTAATGCGCGATAATTGCTGCTTGCCCCGGGGCGGTAATTCGCATCGGGCCTTGGATGCTGACCGTGCCGCGTCCGCCGGCTTGGGTGTTGGTGACATTGAGCAAAAATACGACCGGGTGCCCCGAGCTATCAACATAATTGGTGTTGCCGACAATGGTATTTCCATCAGCATCCATGACATTGAGCGTCAAGCCCTCATTAATTGGCGTGCCAGCCGTATCGGTAATGGCATTCGTACTATTGCTATTCCAAATCAACGCAGCACTATGCGCAACCGGATTGCTCGTAAATGCAAAGCTATTGTTGGTGTTCGGCAGCACGGGGTGCGATGTCGTAAAACTCGCCAAAACATTCGAATTACTGCTGTCGGTTAAGGTAAATGCGAATTTATTGAGCCCTGGTGTCGCGGTGATATCGACACTGCAGCTCGTCGTGGTGCAATTACTCGGCCCCGCACTCGATGGTGCGCCACTAATCGGTGTGATCGTGACACTGAGCTGGCAAGTGGTACTCGTGCACGCACTCGGCCCGGTGGTCGTGCCGATACTCAAGCTTCTGCGACGCAGCAGACTCTGTGGAATCGACGCATTGCTCTCTGGCGCAGTGGGAAGCACATACGTGAGCCTGACCCTGACTGGCTGCGTGCTGAGCGGTGTAGGCGTCACTGTTGATGCGCCAAGGTTAGGTGCTGTTGTTACGCCTGAAGTTGGAGGAAGGACCCCCCCCCAGATGCGACTTGAGTCGACCCACCCCCCGCACAAGCCGACAGCGTTAACCCCAGCAAAAACCCCGCTGCCACAAAGACGCGGCGCGTTGCTGCTGGGGCTTGTTCGAAGAGAGATGGCACGATAGCGGAAACCTCGCGGGTGCTAGGTATGCACTTTTACGAGATCGGCCACAAAGGGAGAAAAATAAGCGCCCGCGTCGCAGCGTCCTGGTCTTGACGACGCTCGGGGTTACCGTTCGAGCGGGTTGTGATTCGCGGGGAGGCCCATCAGGTGGCGCAACGCGGTCTCGAATGGGACGCGCTCGGGTGCGCGGTAGGGTGTGAAGGCGACGCTCGGAGCACTGCTGGTGTTGGCGGGTGAGTCCATGTCGATCTCGACGACCGATTTGAGCGGTACCCGCTCAAGCTCTTTCATGAGCACTTTGACCGCCTCGTGTAAGGTAACGGCACTGCTGCTATCAAGGGCTAATTTCTCCCAACGACCTTCGCGCAAGAGAAAATCGGTCGTGAGAATTTTCCGTAGAAACTTCGGGCGGAAATCAACAAAAGGGGCGCTGCGCTTGGTCATCGGCGCAAAAGCGATACACGCAGCCTGGCCGATCCCGTACGGCTTCACAATCGCCAGGAGCCCGTATTCTTCGTCCAAAGGCAACATCACGAGTTGCGGTTCGGCAACAATCGGCTTGAGGCTCAGAATCAGTTGGGAATCGTGCTGCATGTCCAACGGCTCCGTTCACAGGTGGTCAAATGTCACACCCTACTCAGAGCAATGTCACATCTTGACCTATATGGAAAGCGTTGACCCCACCCGGATCAGGGAAAATTTTGCCGGGGTTCATGATTCCGAGCGGATCGATCGCAGCTTTCATCCGGCGCATCAGGTTGATCGCAGTCTCACCAAGCGCCTCGGTCATAAATTGCTTCTTGAGGAGCCCAATTCCGTGTTCGCCGGAAAGCGTGCCGCCAAGAGCAATCGCGGCAGAAAAAATCTCGCACGCGGCCTGTTTGACCCGGTGCATTTCCCCCGTATCACGCCGATCGCACAGGATGTTCGGATGGAGATTGCCATCACCAGCGTGGCCAAAAATCGGAATCAATAACTCGTGCCGCGCAGCGATCTCGCGAATGGCTTCGATCATCGCGACAATACTCGAGCGCGGCACCGAAATATCTTCGCCGAGTTTGTGCGGGCGCCGCTGAGCGAGCGCCGGAGACACACGGCGGCGGGCTTCCCACAAACGATTGCTTTCTTCTGGCGTGCTCGCCACTTGCACCACCACCGCGCCTTCTTGACGCACGATCGTGGCGAGTTGCTCTAATTCAGACCGCAGAATATCCTCGTGGTTGCCATCGATGGAGAAGAGGAGTAGCGCGTCGCGTTCTATCGGAAGGCCGCTTGGTCGATGTGTCTCGAGGCATTCCATGGTCAGGCGGTCGAGCAACTCGATCGCTACTGGGAGCACGCCGCTGGCCATCACCGCTGAAACGGCGCGCGCGGCATCGGCGATACGGTCAAAGGCTGCGGTGAGGGTCAGGGTGTGCTTGGGCTTGCTGAGCAGGCGCAGCGTCACTTCGGTAATCGTGCCCAGGGTGCCCTCAGCGCCGACGAAGAGCGAGCGCAGATCATAGCCGGTGGCGTTTTTGACCATCTTGCCCCCGGTGCGCAGAATCTCGCCGTCAGGCAGCACGACCTCGAGGGCCGCAACATAATTGCCCGTGACGCCGTATTTCAGGCAACGGGCGCCGCCGGCATTTTCTGAGACATTGCCGCCGATCGCCGATTGGCGCAAGCTCGACGGGTCGGGGGGATAGAAGAGGCCACGGGCTTCGACTGCGGCTTGGAGGGTGGCGTTGATGACCCCGGACTGCACCACCGCCACACGATTGGCGTCGTCAATCTCGACGATACGGTTTAGTTGCGCGACCCCAAGTACAAGACTGCCGGTGAGCGGAACCGAGCCTCCCGAGAGGCCACTGCCCAGCGCGCGCGGGGTAATCGCGACGCGCTCCGCGCTTGCAAGGCGGTGGATCGCGGCGACCTGCTCGACCGTATGGGGCAGCACGACCGCGAGGGGGCGATGTTCAAACCAGGTACCGTCGTAGCCGTAGGCGATGAGATCCTCATCGCTAGTCAAGAGCTGGGCTGGACCGACGATTGAGCGGAGTTGATGCAGCACGCCGCTAGATTGCGCTACCCGACTGCGCCTTCCATTTCCATCTTGATTAAGCGATTGAGCTCGACGGCGTATTCCATCGGGAGCTCTTTAACGAAGAAGTCGAAGAAGCCATTGACGATCATCGCGGTGGCGTCGGCTTCGCTGAGTCCGCGAGCCATGGCATAAAACAATTGCTCCTCGCCGATTTTTGAAACGCTGGCTTCATGCTCGACCGTGGCGCCCTGCTCGTGGATACGCATCGTTGGCTTCGTGTCGCTGGCACTTTTATCGTCCATCAACAGCGCGTCGCATTTGACGCGGGTTTTCGCACCGACTGAACCCGGATAGATTTCGACTAAGCCACGGTAGGTGGTCTTTCCGCCATGAGCGCTGACCGACTTGTTCGTGACGACCGAGGTCGTGTTGGGTGCTGCATGGATGATCTTTGCTCCAGCGTCTTGATGCTGGCCCTCGCCAGCAAAAGCCGCAGAGAGAATTTCTCCGCGTGCGCCTTCGCCCAAGAGATGAATGGCCGGGTACTTCATCGTGAGCCGTGAGCCGATATTGCCATCGACCCATTCCACGGTCGCATTTTTGTGCGCATGCGCACGCTTGGTGACGAGATTGAAGATATTGCGATACCAATTTTGGATCGTGGTATAGCGAATCGAGGCGCCTTCCATGGCGATTAATTCAACCACCGCGGAATGCAGCGAGCTGGTCGAAAATTGAGGCGCGGTGCAGCCTTCAATATAATGCACTTTCGAACCGACGTCGGCGATGATCAGCGTGCGTTCGAACTGGCCCATATTTTCGGTGTTGATGCGAAAGTAGGCTTGCAGCGGCGTTTTGACTTCGACGCCAGGCGGGACATACACGAACGATCCGCCCGACCACACCGCAGAATTCAGTGCAGAAAACTTGTTGTCGCCGGTAGGAATCACCGTGCCGAGATATTTTTGGATGATGTCGGGATGCTCGCGCAGAGCCGTATCCATGTCGCAGAAAAGGACGCCGTCGCGGGTCAAATCTTCACGCACGGAATGGTAGACCACTTCGGATTCGTATTGTGCCGAAACGCCGGAGAGAAACTTGCGCTCTGCTTCGGGAATGCCCAAACGATCAAAAGTGCGTTTGATGTCGGCGGGGACATCTTCCCACGATTGACCTTGCTTGTCGGTCGATTTCACGAAGTAATGGATATCGTCGAAATCAATCTCGTTGAGCAAGCTGAGGTCGCCCCACGCCGGCATAGGCTTTTTGCGGAAAATCTCCAGGGCGCGCAGACGGAAAGCGAGCATCCAGGCGGGCTCGTTTTTCATGGCACTGATCCGCTCAACGATGTCCTTGGTCAAGCCCTTGGCGGACTTGAAGGTATAGTTTTCCTCGGAATCGTGGAAACCGTGACGGTAGTCTTCATTGAGTTCGTTGAGCTTGGGATCGATAGTGGTTGCCATAGAGCGCCTCCAGCCTCACTAGGTTCGTCAGGGTGGAAGCGAGATACTTCACATTCTTGTTCTTTTTCTCTGCTCTGGGCACTATAGCTCTTTACAATCTTCGGTTGGAGCAGCTATGATGAGCGACGGACCCTTGCGCTTGAATGCTCATGGGCTCTAGGGGTAGGCGCGACCTGCGCGCCATCGCGGCGACAAGATGATCGTCGATAGGCCGAGCGATGTTCGTGTACTGCACACATAACTCGGCGTGTCCGGAGGTGGGATTTCCCAGCCAAAGTCCAGGAGACAACGCAGAGATTGGATACATTTGGTCGTCATGTTGTTTGTGAGCTCTCGGGGTGCGATATGGGTTCGCTCGTTGATGTCGAGAGTATTCGCGGGGCAATGGTCGATGCGGCTCGCGTCGCCAAAGCGGAAGTGCGCGAGGCCGTTTTTCATCAGTTTTTCCCTCAAGGTATTGCCGGTGTTTCCGGTGTTGTGGTGCTTTCGGAGTCCCACATTTCTATCCACACGTGGCCGGAGCGTAAATATGCGGCTATCGATGTCTACACGTGTGGCACCCAGACCGATCCTCACGCGGCGTGTGAGTATCTTGCCAAGGCGTTGGGAGCACTCAATTGGGTGATGACCTTCATTGAACGCGGGATCCCGCAAGCGAACGGACAATACGCGCATGTCGTCCTCTCGGAGCAAGATGCCTTAGCCCCAGCGATCTAGCCTCTTGTTGCTCGAGTCACTTCTATAGAGGGAACATGTCGAACTTGCCTAGCTCCACGCGCGTCCTGTCGGCGTTTGGTCTGATCTCTTTTAGCATGGCTGCGTTTCTCGCAGGCTGTGGCGGAGGTGGCGGATCGACTGCCCCGACCCCCGCAGTCACTCAGGGCCCTACCCTAGGTTACACGTGTGCTGGTGCGACCGGCGGCGTTGCGTATATTCCTGATGGGGCTGCGTTGCCCAATTCGAATAGCTCGGCGCCGGGTAGTTTGACGATCATTCCTTTTGAGACCACGAGCGGCGCTATCGCTAAGGCCTGCCCACAAACGATTTTGCGTCTGCCTAACTCGATCAACGATTTGTCGATTTCCCCAGCGGGCATCGCGGTTGCGTTGCAGTCGAATAATACGTTTATTGGCATTCCCCAGTTGGTCGCGGGCGGGTCGGCTTTCAGCAATCAAATCCCACAACCGTTTCCGACTCCCTCTGGTATCCCGTTTGTCGGCTACTCGCTCAGTATGGCAGCCAATGGGAATTCCGCGTTCGCAATCGGTACCGGTTTTCAGGGATTTGTCGGCTTGAACAACCTCTTCAATCTTGCTCCGACTCCCTTACCGACGAGTGCGACGGCTGCTCCCAGTTCTGCGCCGACTTCGGCTGGTGCGACACCCACACCGACGGTTACCCAAACCCCTGTTCCTTTCGCCGGCCTGATTTCGTATGCGGATGTGGCTTCGAACAGCAGTGCGAGCACGGGCCTGCTGCCCGCGAGCGGGGTGCGCACGAGCGGCGCGCTAGGGCCGAATGCGACCACCATCCTTGTGCGTGGGAGCGATTTGGCGACGTTTCAGCTCTATCCGCAGCTCCAAGGCTATTATGTGACCTTTCCCGCGGATTCTGGTGCGGTAGATATTGCAAGTCCTCCCCCAAATGGGATCGACACAACGCTCGGTTTCCCCGGTGGGACGCCACCGCCAGGAAACGCGGGACGTGGTTTGATTGCGTTTTATCCGGGTGATGCTTCGCAAGCGGTGATCGGCCAGACAACTTCCGCGCTGCAGGCGACCCACGTCACCAACTTGCCGAATGGCATCAACAAGAGCGGTCAGTTTAGTGTCCCATCAACCAATGGTGCCACCAAGATCACGAGCATCGCAGTGACTCCGAACGGCTCGTATGCAGTTATCGGGACCGATAGCGGCGTCTACCTCGAGAATCTCTCGACGAATCCGAGTACGGCTGCCACGACGAGTATCACCTCGGGTGCGATTCTTTCGGTCGGAGTCTCGCCTGATGGCAATTGGGTCCTCGTGCAGACGGGGCAATCGCTAAATGTGTATCCCTTCACCAACGATACGATCGGCACTTTGGCGCAAGGGTTTACATTGCCGGCTCAGTCGACCGGCGATTACCTGGTGGTGCGTTAACGTCTCATGCCAAAAACCCAATACTGGCAATGGTACGTCGAGGAATTCTCGCCGACTGAACAACATCGCCACGCCATCGAAGAAGTCTACTTTTCGGGGACTACCGCGTTTCAAGACGTTGCGGTAGTCCGCACCAGCACCTTCGGGAAAATGTTGATTCTCGATGGCGATACCCAGAGCTCCCAGGGTGACGAGCGCATCTACCACGAGAGCCTCGTCCACCCGGCCTTAGCAGCCGTGGCCGATCGCTCGGAGGTGCTCATCCTCGGTGGCGGCGAGGGCGCGACCTTGCGCGAAGTGCTGCGCAGCCCTGACGTGCGACGCTGCACGATGGTTGATATCGATGGCGATGTGGTTTCGCTCTCGCGGCGTTTTCTGCCCGAGTGGTCGGATGGTGCCTTTGATGATCCACGAGCGAACGTCATCATTGGTGATGCCCTCAAATATTTAGCTGAGGATCAGGGCACGTATGGCGCGATTATTTCTGATCTGACCGAGCCGTTGCCCGATTCACCGTCACACATGCTTTTTTGTGAGTCGGTTTTCACCGCGATTAAGCAACGTTTGCAGCCCGATGGCGTGTACGTACTCCAAGCCAGTACTGCTGGTTTTCACACGATGTCCTTGCACGCGAAAATGGCTCGTTCGTTGCGCAAACACTATAAGTACGTGGTTTCGTTTTATACGCATGTGCCGGCTTTCGATAACGATTGGGCGTTTCTCGCGTGCAGCGATACCGAGAATCTGCAAGAGCTCAGCGACGAGCGCATCCGTGCATATCTCGCTAGCCTGAACGGTGAGCGGTATTTTTATGATGAGCAGACGCATCGTCGACTGTTCAATTTGCCCTTGTATCTGCGACGTGAATTAGCCAAACCCGGCGACGTTTTCCACTGATGGAGGAGCTCGCTCCGCCGCTGCTCACTCCGTTGGATGCTCTCCATCGCGAGTTGGGTGCACGGATGCTGCCCTTTGCCGGTTTTGCGATGCCGATTCAATACGCCGGCATTTTGCGCGAACACGCCGCGGTGCGCCAGCGTGCTGGCTTGTTCGATCTCTCGCATATGGCGCAATTTGAGATTCGTGGTGAGACGGCGGCGTCTTGGCTCGATAGGCTTACGTCAAATCGAGTCGCAACTCTCAAGCAATTTGGTGCACGCTACAATTTGGTAATGAACGAAAGCGGTGGGGTGCATGATGATATCATCATCTATCACTTGCCGGATCACTATTTGGTTGTGGCCAATGCGGCGAATGCACACAAGATCGCGCAGCATTTTGCCGCGCAGAATACGCCGCATACCGTGAGTATCACGAACCTGCATACGAAACGAGCCTTACTCGCGTTGCAGGGTCCGGCATCGCTTGCGATTTTGCGCGACCACGTTGATATCGATCTTGCTGCTATGCCGTATTATTCTTGCCAACCTGGCACGGTATGCGGCGTATCGGGGTTGGTTGCGCGGACTGGTTATACGGGTGAAGACGGTTTTGAGCTGTTCGTTGCCAACGACGCAGCGAGTGCACTGTTTGAGCAGTTGCTGCGGCTTGGGCAACGACACGGGCTGGACCCCGCGGGGCTGGGAGCTCGCGATATCCTGCGCTTAGAAGCTGGGATGCCGTTGTATGGCAATGAACTCGGAGAAGACCTCTCGCCGTTTCAATCAGGTCAAACGTGGGCCGTCAAGCTCGACAAGGGCGATTTTGTAGGGCGGGCATCCTTACTTGTGCGAGCGGGCTTACCCGAAGCCAAGATTGTCGGGCTAGAGTTGCTAGGTCGTGTTCCGGCGCGGGCTGGTTATCGCGTTTTCGTGGGCGAAAATGTCGTGGGGTCGATCCGCAGTGCCGCGATTGCCCCGAGCCTTGGTGGTAGGCCGATTGCGACCGCCCTCGTTGATGCGTCGGTTACCGATGTAGGTCATACGTTGGATGTGGAAATTCGCGGTACGCTACATCCAGCGCGTATTGTTGCATTGCCTTTTTATCGTCGCGCGGCTCGCTGATTACGACAAGGAGAACGATCACCATGGTTTCACCGCAAGAATTGCTCTACAGCAAAGACCACGAGTGGGTGCGTTACGACGGCGAGATTGCGACCGTCGGGATTACCGATTATGCACAACACGCTTTGGGCGACATTGTCTTTGTTGAATTACCGCGTGTAGGCAAGACGATCACCCAATTTAGTAATGTCGGGGTGATCGAGTCGGTCAAATCGGTGTCTGATCTCTTCACACCGGTGGGCGGTGAAGTGACCGAAATTAATCCAGCGGTCGAAGCCGACGCCGGTCTGGTGAATCGCGAAGCGTTTACTGAGGGCTGGTTATTTAAGGTCAAAGTCAGTAGCGAAGCTGATAAAGCTGGGCTGCTCGACGCAAGCGCCTACGATGTCTTAACCAGCGCAGGCTAACTTCGATCGTGTATACTCCCCACACACCGGCTGATATTGCCTCAATGTTGGCCGATATTGGTGTCGCGACTCTCGACGAACTCGTTCGTGTGCCCGAAGGTCTTGCGCCTCAGGCCCAGATCGAAGTACCCGCAGCATTACCCGAACGCGAATTGGCTGTGGTTATGGCTGATCTGGCATCTGAAAATACGGCGACGAATTTTCGTTCGTTTCTGGGCGCGGGCGCATATCGGCACTATATTCCGCCGGTGTTGGGGACGCTTGCGATGCGTGGAGAATTTCTCACCGCGTATACGCCGTATCAGGCGGAAGTTTCCCAGGGGTATCTTCAGGCAATCTATGAGTGGCAAACGTATATTGCGCTGTTAACCGGGCTAGAATATGCGAACGCCTCGGTGTACGACGGTGCAACGGCGCTCGCTGAAGCCGCAATTATGGCGGTCAACGCAACTGGTCGGCGCAGCTTGGTGATTTCTGCCGCCATTCATCCGCAGACGCGTGCGGTGCTCGCGACGTATGCGCGCGGCATCGGTTTAAGCATCCACGAGTTGCCGTATGCTGCGAATGGTTGTACCGATTTTTCCGCGCTCGATGCGTTGCTGGCAACAGGTGACATCGCGGCGGTTGCGGTGCAATCGCCCAATTTCTTTGGAGTAATCGACGAGCCGCCCGCTGACGTCGTGACGCGCGTAAAAGCCGCATCGAGCGTGATGATCGGCGTGATTGCCGAAGCCTTATCGCTTGCGGTGTTGCGGACACCGGCGAGTTGGGGAGCTGATATTGCGGTGGGGGAAGCGCAATCGTTTGGCATCCCGCTTGCGTACGGCGGCCCCTATGTCGGTTTTATGGCGTGTAGTGCGGAGCATTTGCGTCGACTGCCGGGGCGCTTGGTCGGGCGCACGGTTGATACGAACGGGAAGCCTGGATTTACGTTGACTTTGCAAGCGCGCGAACAGCATATTCGCCGTGAGCGCGCTATTTCGAATATTTGCACCAATCAGGCTCACTGTGCGCTACTGGCGACGATGTATCTGGCGGCGTTGGGCGAGCGCGGCTTGCGCGATTGTGCCGTGGCGAATATACGAATGACCCAGCAGCTCGTCGCGGCGTTGTTGGAATTGCCTGGTGTGACGCGCGTCTTTGCTGCACCAGTCTTCAACGAATGTGTGTTGCGTGTTCCGGGGAAAGCCGCAGACGTGCTCTTACGTTTGCAGGCCGATCAGATTTTGGGCGGGGTTGATCTCGGGCGTTGGTATCCCGAATTGGCTGATTGTATTCTGCTGACGGCGACAGAAATGACCATAGAAGACGATATTTGCGCGTTGCAGCAAGCATTGCAATGCCAGCTCGAGGTACTCGTATGAGTCTTGATATTCCCCTCTTATTTGAAACCGGGCAGCCCGGGCGTGCCAATCGGTATTTGCGTGAAGAAGCGGCTGCAACGACGTATCTGCCGCCTGAATTATTACGCGAGACGCTGCCCTTACCTGAACATACCGAATTAGATGTCGTGCGTCATTTTACGCGCTTGTCACAACGCACGATGAGTATCGATACCAATTTTTATCCGCTGGGTTCGTGCACGATGAAATATAATCCGCGGGTAAATGATGCGAGCGCGGCGTTAGCGGGGTTTCGTGATCTGCATCCCTACGCGCCTGATGCCTTAGCGCAAGGGGCATTGCGCGTGATGCACACGCTCGAGCGGGCGCTGGCTTCACTCTTTGGCATGCATGCCTTTTCGCTCAATCCCGCTGCTGGTGCGCACGCGGAATTAACCGCGCTGCTGATTGCACTGGCATATTTTGCACAGCGCGGTGAAGGCACGCAGCGTACGACGGTGATCGTGCCGGATACCGCGCATGGCACAAATCCCGCTTCTGCGGCGATGGTCGGGTACAAGGTGGTTTCGCTCGAGAGTGATGCGCGCGGTCGAGTGAGTCTTGAGCGCATCCTGTCGACGATTGGGCCAGACACTGCGGTGTGCATGATGACCAATCCGAATACACTCGGATTATTCGAAGATCACATTGCTGAAATTGCCGCCGCGGTCCATGCGGTTGGTGGTTTGATGTATTATGACGGTGCTAATGCCAACGCGTTGATGGGCAACGCGCGCCCGGGTGATATGGGCTTTGATCTCATGCATTTGAATTTACACAAGACCTTTTCGATTCCGCATGGCGGCGGCGGGGCCGGCGCGGGGCCGGTGGGGGTGAGTGCGGCGCTTGCGCCATTTTTGCCAACACCAATCGTACGCTCGCAGGATGATATTTTTGCGTTGGATTTTTCCTGCGAGCAGAGTATTGGTCCGATGCGTTCTTTTTGGTCGAATTTTGCGCATATGGTGCGTGCCTTGAGCTATATTCTCGCGAATGGTGCCGATGGTTTAGCGCAGTGCTCGAAACTCGCGGTGCTGAATGCGAATTATTTGCGCGTCAAATTGCGTGATGTAATCGATGTGCCGTTTGACGAATTATGTCGTCACGAATTTGTCGCGTCGGCGCAAGGCCTCAAGCGCGATACCGGTGTGCGCGCGCTTGATTTGGCGAAAGCTTTGCTCGATGCTGGCTATCATGCGCCGACGATGTATTTTCCGTTGCTCGTGCCTGAGTGTCTGATGATCGAGCCAACCGAGACAGAATCAAAAGAAACCCTCGACGGATTCATCGCCGCCTTTCGCGCGATCCTCACGCAAGCTCGGCGTGATCCGAGCGTGATTCAATCGACGCCCACAACCACGCCGGTTGCTCGACTGGATGAAACGCAAGCGGCACGCCATCCGAATCTGCGTTGGAAGCCAGCGTAAGCAGCGTTTATTCTGGTGCGAGCATAGCCGCGATCGTATCGGCGTGCTTGGGGCGCTGTGGCGTCTCGGTGTAGGCCATTGGACGATCCCACCAATCGTGGCGACGCGCTGCGAGCTGTGCCTCGGTGGCGGGTGCTGGGGTGCCTTGGCGTAAGGCTTGGCGATAGGCATTGAGGTAGCGATCGATCATGCGCGCGCTAGTGAAGTGCGCCATGACATGTTCGTGAGCCGCGCGGCGCCATAGTCTAGCTAGCCGCGGTGCCGCTGCGATCGCCTCGGTGAGGTTATCGCAGAGAATGCCGGTGATACCATCGACCACAATTTCCGGCAGTGAGCCCATGCGCGCGCCGATGATGGGCGTACCGCACGCCATCGCTTCGATCAGCGTGAGCCCGAAGCGCTCCGGGCGGGTGGTCAGGTGCACAAGGGCCAGCGCCTTCCCCAAGAGCTCGGCACGCGCTGGGCCACGTACCTCGCCTAGAAATTCGATTTGTTTCCCGTCGATATGCGGCGCGATTTCCTCGCGAAAATACGCTTCATCTTGAGGGATGCCGGCGATCTTCAAGGGGAGCCCGGTTTGTTGCGCGAGTGCAATCGCTAGATGCGCGCCTTTTTCGGGGTGGAAGCGTCCGAGAAAGACGAGATATTCACCGGGATTTTCCTGAAAAGGAAAATCAGCTGGGTTGATGCCGTTGTAACATGTGGCAAGATATTCGAGACCAGGATCACGGTCGGCGTCACTGATCGAGCAATAAAAACTCCGACTCGCTCCGGCGTAATATCCCGCAAGAATATGCGGGGAAGAAAATCCGTGAATGGTGGTAATCAATGGTGGGCTTGGGGTGCCGAGGGCGTAGGTGAGCGGTTTCCAGTCGAGATGATTATGAATCAGATCAAATTCGTGCGCGCGTGCAAAAACATTCGCAATATGCACCGCGGTCATGACGTCGCCATTGATAGCCGGATCTTCATTGATGCCTACTGGCACGACTGCAGCTAATTGCCCGGCCGTACGCGAGTTGCCGGTGGCAAAAAGCGTCACCGCAAGCCCTCGGGCAGTCAACCCTTCAGCCAGGTTACTCGCAACCTGTTCCCAGGGCCCATATCCACTCGGCGGCGTCGGCCACGAAATAGGAGCCAACACGGCAACCCGGCACCCCCGCAAATCGTCCGTCAACGTAAAAATTTCAGCCTACCTCGTCCCTATTTCCCCGCCAACCGCTCCTGAATAAACGCCGTCGCCTGCTCGATCAGTGCCGAGTTGACGTTGGTTGCGATGTTGCGTGTTGCGAAGTAGGCTAGCACTCGTTCTGTGGCGACGTTGCCGCTGGCGCCGGGGGCGTATGGGCAGCCGCCGATGCCTCCGCTTGAGGAATCGAAAATGCGTATGCCCTTGGCGTAGGCTGCGGCGACATTGTCGAGTGCGCGGTGCTGGGTGTCGTGAAAATGCATGGCCAAGCGCTCGAGCGGGACATGGCATTGTAGGCGGAGAGTCAGGTCGCTCACCGCATCGGGGTGAGCGACCCCGATCGTGTCGCCGATCGAGAGCTCGTCGATGCCAAAATCGCAGAGCCGTTCGCTCAAGCGGAGCACGCGTTCGACCGGCACATCGCCTTCGTAGGGGCAGCCGAACGCCGTCGAGAGGTAGCCGCGCACGAACATGCCCTCTGCCCGAGCCTGCGCGATGAGTGGAGCAAACTCTGCGAACGACTCGTCGATGCTCATGCCGATATTGTGCTGGACAAAGCTCTCCGAAGCGCCGGTGAAGACCGCGATCGCCCGTACCCCAGCTGCTTGCGCTCGCGCGAAGCCTTTGGCGTTGGGCACTAGGCTCAAGTAGGTGACCCCGGGCTTTTGCGTGATCCCGCTCATGACATCGTGGGCATCGGCGAGTGCGGGGATGGCCTTTGGATGCACAAACGACGTCGTCTCGATCATGGCGAGCCCGCTTTGCGAGAGCAGATCGATATAAGCGATTTTGTCGTGGGTTGCTATCTGGCGAGATTCGTTCTGCAGGCCATCGCGCGGGCCGACTTCACAAATTTTGACAAACGGAGGCTCGATTTCGTTCTCTGGGCTCGCCTCGCTCATGCTTGTGCCGGGGCTATTTCGAGCAGCAGGGTACCAGCTGCGACGGTTTGGCCTTCGTGAATGTGGATCTGGCTGATGACCCCTGTGCAGCCTGCCTCGATCCGATGTTCCATTTTCATTGCCTCCAAAATCGCGACGACATCGTGAGCCGCAACGGCCTGGCCCGGTGTCGCGCTAAGCTGGAGAACACGTCCAGGCATAGGCGCGGTTACGCGATTGCCGCTGCTTGCTTCGTTGGGCACCGTTTCAGTGGTTTGTGCGGTCGGCCAGTCGAGGGGTGAACAGAGCGCGTAGCGGGCGGTTTGGAGCATGTCGCTCTGCGGGGCCTTGGCAGCGCAGCGGAAGTCCGCGAATTGCTCGCTGCGAATGCCGGGCAGGTTGAGCGCGGTACATTCCCAGCTGTCGCCGTGCAAGCTTGCACTCAGCGCGTAGTTCGTATCGTTGAGTGTGAAGAAGAGCGGGATCCCCACCGAGCCGACGCGCGACTGCGCTTGCTCGCGGAGAAGCTCTTGGGTGACGGCGATGAGCAGCGGCGAGGCTGGTGGAGTCGGATTCGCGCGGAGTAGATCGCCATCGTCGAGGTAATTGGTGCTGGTTGGTCCGTGATTGATGTGCGGGTCGGCCGCCATCGCTCGCAATACCGGTAGATTCGTCGCGACACCGCTGATCTGTGTGGCATCGAGCGCTTCACGCAATCGTGCGAACGCTTCCTCGCGCGTTTGCGCCCACACACAGAGCTTGGCGACGAGTGAGTCATAATCAATCGGAACGCTCGAACCGGTATCGATGCCGTTTTCGATCCGAATACCGGGCCCGTTAGGCCAGCTTACGCCCGTGATCTCACCGCTTGACGGTAGCAGACCTTGAGCGGGATCTTCCGCGCAGATACGGGCCTCCAAAGCCCAGCCTTGTGGTGCGCGCGCCGGTAAGCTGAGTTTGGCGCCGCTCGCGATATGAAATTGCTGCGCGACAAGGTCTACTTGATGGACGAGTTCGGTGACCGGATGCTCAACCTGTAGTCGCGCGTTGATCTCGAGAAAGTAATGCTGCCCGCTCGCGTCGAGCAGAAATTCAACGGTGCCAATATTGCGGTACGCGCACGCTTGAGCCAGGGCTAGGGCATCTTTGCCCATGCGGTTGCGCAGTGTGGCGGGCAGCTGGGGGGCTGGTGCTTCTTCGAGCACTTTTTGGCGGCGGCGTTGCAGCGAGCAATCGCGTTCGCCCAACTCAAAGATCGACCCGTGGGCATCCGCGAGGATCTGGAATTCGATGTGACGCGGTTGCTCGAGGTAACGCTCCAGCAAAACGCTCGCATCACCGAACGCTGCTTTAGCTTCGCGGCGAGCTGCCGCGAGGGCCGGCAAAAACTCCGCGGGGTCGCGCACGACTCGTTGCCCGCGGCCGCCACCGCCGTTGCTGGCTTTGATCAAGAGCGGGAAACCAAGTCGCTCGGCATGGGCTTGCAGGCGGGCGTCGCTTTGATCGGGTCCGTCGTATCCGGCCAGCGTGGGGATGCCGAGGGATTGGGCCAACTGGCGTGCTTGGCGTTTATCGCCCGCTAAGGCCAATGTCGCGGGGCTTGGTCCGATGAAAATCAGGCCCGCGTCGCCGACGGCTTGGGCAAACGCGGCGCTTTCTGAGAGGAAGCCGTAGCCGGGGTGAATCGCATCAGCGTTGAGCTGGCGTGCGGCTTGGAGAATCCGCTCGCTATGGAGATACGATTCTTGTGCCGGCCCAGGCCCGATCACGACGCTTTCCGCCATTGCTACACGGTGCAGGGCGTTGCTATCGGTTTCCGACGCGATGCCGAGCGGGATGATCTCGAGGCTACGGGCCGCGCGCGCGATACGGATCGCAATTTCACCGCGATTGGCGATGAGGACGCGGCGGATGGGAGTGAGCGTGGGGGTTATGCCTGCCATGGTGCTTTGGCATGTTCGAGAAACGCCGCAACCCCTTGCTGAGCTTCTTGGCTGGCTCTGCGAGCCGCGATTGCTGCGATGGTTTTTTGTTGGCGCGTGGTCGCATCGACGGCTGGCAGATGGATGAGTTCATCGAGCAGGGTTTTGGTTGCGTGGATCGCGCCGGGGGCGACCTCGAGATACTTGGCGATGATGTCGTCGAGGGCTTGTGTTGTGTCTGTGTTCGTCGCGACGACGTGTTGGACGATTCCGAGTTCGTAGGCGCGCTGGGCGTTGAAGCGCTGGGCGCTGGTGCCGTAAGCGCGGGTTGCGGCGGGGCCGATTTTGGCCAGAAGATAGGGCGCGATCATCGCGGGCATCAGGCCGAGCTTGACTTCGCTGAATTGGAACCACGCGGCTTCACTGGCGATCACATAATCGCAGCACGCGACGAGGCCCACGCCGCCGCCGATCGCCGGGCCTTCGACTACCGCGATCACCGCTTGTGGTAAGTGATCGAGCTCGGCGAAGAGTGCGGCGAATTCGGTGAGCTCTGGGGTTGTGGCGTCGCGCATCCAGTGTAAATCGGCGCCGGCGCAAAACAGTTTGTCGTTGCCACGCAACACGACGATGCGCACGCGTTCGTCTTGTGTAAACGTCAGCAATTGTGCGCGCAATTCACGCACAATTTCGAGATTCAACGCACGCCCTAGCAAACGCACATCCCTTACCGCACCCTGTTCCCGAACCTCAATCCCCCGCACGAGCCCTCCCTCAAAGCAACACTTGAGCCAAAAGACTCCTTTCCCCACAGCCCTCGTGAGACATTTAGGATAGTAGAGAACAACGACTCGAAATATCGCGTTATTAAAATCAGCAAACGCTAAAAATTATACGAACGATAAAGATAAGGAACATTATTATGGCAGGTATCGAAGTGAATGGAGCTATGCCAACTAGGCGCAATTTCTTCGACTTTTTTACTGATGGTTTAACTGGTCGAAGGAAAGTGGTCCATCCGGATGGTGCAATCGGTCACGCTGTTACTACTACGAACGGTGATTTAATTGTGTTGCGCCCTAGCAATACAGGCCAAGGCAAGCCAATGAGTGCCTTTACCAAAGCCGCGCTCGTGACAGGTGGTTTGGCAATGGTCGGCGGAGCTGCTGCTGCTGGTGTGGTTGGTACTGAAGCTTTCCGGAATCAGCAGATGCAAGCCGAACAGACTGGTGCAAAGAATGCCACACAGTCTGAATTAGCGGTGCAACAGACTGCGAATCAATTTTCGATGGGCGCAGCACAAGCTGCGGCAGCGAATAAAACCGCTGCTGCAGGGGCGAACTATGCTGACAGGCTAGCGCTTGGCGGCTATGTACCTCCTGGAGGGCTGCTTGCATAAAATGATAGCTTGCTTGAACGAGCCGTTTTGGCAATTGGAGAAACTACATGTCAAGGATTGAAATTGAAGATAAGGGTTTTGGCGCTTTTGCTGCTAAAAATCCTGGGACCACTCTCGGCTTGTTTGCCGTAGGCATCACCGGTACCGCGGTGACTGCTGGCCTCATCGGTGATGTCATCGGCAAAAAACAACAGCAAATACAACAGCAGATGAATCCTCCGTCGATCTATAGCGCCGGTGTGCTTGGACCAAACCCTGGCCTCGGTTATTAAAATACTCGCTTCTGACGAGCGCGGCGCTCTAGCACAAATGACACCGTGTTCTCGTCTTCGCCGGTCCGCGTTGCTCCACACAATGCGGTAAGCTTTATTGCCGCTGCATTTTCTCGTGGAATCGTTGTATGCAAACGTGGATTATGCGCCAACAGAATTTGCACCGCTGCGGGGATCGTCGAACGCACCGACCAGTGAAATTGCCATTTTGGCGCAATATGAATATGTGTACCGCCGGTTGCATCACACCCGACAACACCAATCAAGACGTTGTTCGGTGAGAAGATCCCGGCTAGGGTCCATGTTGCTAATACGTTGATGACTGGTTTACTCCCCAGCGATACCAGCTCTGAAGCGTCTTCCGCATCGAATAAAAACGGCAGACACTGCTGGGGTGTGACTTGCTGCACCGAAAATCTTGCCATACTTTTTCTCAACTCCCGCTCAGATACGCATACCGGTAACGCCAAACGGAGAGCGTAACGGTGCTTCCGGCGCCGGCGCAACGGTTTTGGGTGCGACCGCAGCGGGCGCGATGTTTTCTTTGTCTGCCGTTGCAGGGGGGGGCGAGGGCGGAGAGGATGGCTTCGCCGATGGGTCACTAGGAGATGGATTAAGTGACGCGAGGCTGTTGGCTGGCGCAGGGGGAGTATAAGCAGCCCATTCGTTTTGTATGATGTGATTTTTGCTCTCTAGAGACGATGCTTGCTTTGCAATTTTTTCATTGGCGTCGTTAAGGTTAGATAATGCCGTCTCCACTTTTTTATTCTCATCGGTTGTAGTCTGCAAGTCTTTTTTATTTTGTGCTAGCAGATCTTGCATGTGCTTGATTGCTTCCTGATTGGCGGCCGCTTGGTCGCTCTTCTGCGAGTCTAACGCAGCCTTTTCTTGTAGGCTTTCGAGCGCGTCCGTATTGTGCTTTACCGCTTCTTGGATTGAACTGAGTTTCGTTTTATTCGAGGCCTCGGTTCGCTTTAACGAAGTTGCAACATTGGAATCATCTCGCATGATAGTGTGCGTATCGCTAAGAGCTTGCTTAACGTCGGTTTGCGCATCAGCTTTGTCTTGCGAGGTTTGATGCTTGATTGTGTTGATGTCATTTGCTTTGCCAAGGGCGTTGTTTAAGTCACTGGCAGTGGACTTGATTCTTTCGGCGGTCTGGGTGAGCGCTTGCCGCCCAGCTGCCGCTGCCGCGCCCTCGGCAGCATCCCCCGTGGTGGAGGCAAGCTCCCCCGCGGTAGAGGCGACTTCGCCCGCTGTCGCCGCGGTCTCCCCGGCGACTTCCCCTGCCGTAGCCGCCGCCTCGCCCGCCGTCGCTGCAGCCTCAGCTGCGGTCGTCGCTGCGCCGACTGCCTCGCCAACCGTGCTCGTCACCGCCCCAATGACGGAACCAATCGCCGCTGCTGCACCTTCGGCAGCACCGGCAACCGCACCAATAATTGCAGGAATAAAGGGCATAAAGGCACCTGAAACGAGAAATTGACAGTAGAGATTTTACGAGAGAATATAAAAAAATCGAGAGATTAAACCGCTTGTGATATTTCCAGCCGCCCCCAGGAGGGGCCTTTTCGCTAATGGTCTGGCGGGATGAGTCTTTTGGGGGATAGGGTCACGTACATGATGGGCACGAGCAGCAGCGTTAAGACGAGCGAGCTCGAGAGTCCGCCGATAACCACGATGCCCAGCGCTCGGCGTGAATCAGAGCCGGGGTCGATCGCGAGCGCCAGAGGCAGCATCCCGGCGATCATCGAGAGCGTGGTCATGACGATCGGGCGGAAGCGCACCGTGCCCGCTTGGCAGATCGCTTGAACGCGGTCAAGCCCCTCGGCGCGGGCACGGTTGGCGAAATCTACCAAGAGGATGCCATTTTTTGAAACGAGCCCAATGAGGAGGACGGTGCCGATCATCGAAAATAAATTGAGCGTTTGGTGCGTGAGTGCGAGTGAACCGAGCGCGCCAACAATCGCTACGGGGACTGCGAAGAGAATAATCGCCGGAGCGCGATAGCTATTAAATAAAGCCAGCATGAGCAAGTACGTGAGCGTGAAGGCAAGGGCTAAAGCAAACGTGATGCCCTGCAGGGTGTCTTTGAGATTTTGCTGACTCCCGCCCGAATTCGTGCCAACACTGATATCGGGCGGAAGATGGAGAGATGCTAACCGCGCGGTAAATGCTTGGGTCACATTCGACTGAATAAATCCTGGTGCGACGTTGGCACCGATGGTAATAATCGTATGCCGATCTTGCCGCGTAATAACCGCTGGCGCTGGTTCGAAGACAAAGGTCGCGAAATCACCAACGTGCACAATCTTGCCGGTGTTGGAACGAAGCGGAATCGCGGCAAGCGTCGTTAGCTCGTTGCGTTGATCGCTCGGGTAGATAATTTCTACATCTTCCAAACCATTGGGGGCAATATATTGCGTGATGGTATTGCCGCCGAAGGCCGAACGAATCGCTTTTGCCGCATCGGCTATGCCGACGTTGAGTACACGCGCTGCATCACGATTAAAATGGACTTCGATCTGAGGCGAGAGATTCGCGGCACCATTGGTGACATTGGTTGCCCCCGGGGTGCTGGCAAGTAAGGCTGCGACCCGCCGTGCTGCTGCGCTCGGGTCGGTATTGCCGCTGGCCGAAACCACGTAATCAATCGGTTGTTCGATGCCACCATTGGAGCCGGTTGCCGGAATCACCGAGATCTGCGCCATCGGCACAAGTCTAGGGAGTTTGGTGCGGAAATAGGCCGTCCAGTATTCGGTGGAGTGGTGCCGTTGTGGGCTCAGGTTCACATTGATTTGCGCAACGCAGCCCTCATTAATAATGCCGCCAAAAGGTGACACGGTGCCACCGGCAATCGCGGTTTCGTTATCGAGATCTGCACCAATTGCATCGATTGCGCGCTCAACTCGCACGGTGCGATCCCGCGTGGTATCAATCGCAGTACCGGCTGGAAAGGTTAACTGGATCGCGAGCTGCCCGCGATCAACGCTCGGAATAAATTCAAAGCCCACCAAGCCTAATGGCAATAAAGCGATGGCTCCGATCATCGATGCGAAGCACACGAAGGTCACGAGTTTGGGATGCTTGAGTGCCCACGGGAGGGCTCGATTGGCATACCAGCTGCGCAAGCGTTCGAAACCGCGAGTAAAGCCGTCGATAATCGCGGGCGGTTTCCAGCGTGAAAGCAGTGACCAATTGCCGGCCAGAGCTGGGGTAATTGTAAACGAGACCAAGAGCGAAGAAAGCGTTGCCACGACGACGACGAGTCCAAATTCGTTGAGGAATTTCCCCACCGTTCCGGGTAAAAAAGCAATCGGTAAAAACACTACGACATCAACCAGGGTAATGACAACCGCAGCTAGCCCAATTTCGGTCCGACCGAGGAGCGCCGCTTGCTTGGGCTCATCACCCTGTTCGCGATGGCGTTCGGTATTTTCTAAAACGACAATCGAGTCATCGACTAAAATGCCGATGATCAAGGTCATCGCTAGGAGCGAAACGACATCGATGGTGAAATTCGCCAATTTCATCGTGCCAAATGTAATGCCTAGCGATACGGGAATCGCGAGCATGACTACGATGGCGTTGCGCCACGAGCGCAGGAAAAAAATCATCACGATTGCGGTGAGGAAAATGCCCTCGAGTAACGAGCGGACCACGCCTTGCAATTGTTGCTCAGTGTTTGTTGCTTGAATCGTGCTGACTGCGAAATCTACCTGCGGAAAAGCGCGATGCAATGCGGGTAAGGCCGCAATCACCGATTGAGACGCGGTGACTTCGCTCGCACCGGTGGCCTTGAGGATATCGAGCGTAATCGCGGGCTGCGAACGATAAAATGCATAATTGCGGGGTGGCTCAAAACCGGATTCGACGCTTGCCACGTCAGCAATGCGCAATAATTGCGGCGCGGTTGTCCAGGCTTGAGTGGTCGTGCTTGCTGGAAGCGTGATGTTTGGTAGCAGCAGAGCGCTGACTGAATCAGGCCCGGTTATATCACCGCGAACATCGATGCTGGTTTCTTTGCCAAAGGCGGTCGCGTAGCCGCCAGGGCTGCGTACATTACTGGTGCTGATGGCATTGATGACATCGGTCAAGGTTGCGTTCGTGCTTGCGAGGCGTTGCGGGTCGATGGTCGTGACAAGCGCGGGAGTGACTGCGCCCGTAATTTGTACATTCGAAATCCCCGGCACTTGCTCGAGAAAAGGCACAATATCATGAGTAACGAGGCTGGCCAACCCATATGTCGGTAAGGTTCTTGACGTGGCGACCAGAGTTGTGACGATCGATTGGCTGGGGTCAAACGTACCGATGATCGGCGAGCGCACGTCGATGGGTAATTCGCTTTGAGCACTTTGCACGCGCCGTTGTACTTCGACGAGGTCGGTATTTTTATCCGAAGTAAGGTCAAAGGTCGCAGCGATCGACGCTTGCCCTTGTTGGATGGTGCTTTTGAGATAGTCTAAATTCGGTGCGCCCGAAATTGCATCTTCGATTGGTCGCACGATGGCGTCGCGCATTTCGGTTGAAGACGCACCGATATAGCTAAACTCTACTGCAATAACCGGCAGGTCGACATTCGGGAATTGTTCTTGGATAAGTGTCGCGCAAGAATACACGCCAAAAATGGCCACCAGAGCCATAAACACGAAAACGAGTGCCGGGCGTGCGATAAAGAGCCGGGTGAGATTCATCCGCTACAATCCCGGCGTCGTGGTGATCGTTTGTCCGTCGGCAATGCCGGTGTTGCCATCGCGCACGATGGCTTGGCCTGGAGTAATTCCGCTGACAATCGCCTGGCTTGGCGTCTCTGCCACGACGTTGACTTGCGCGAGATGCGCAACGTTGCGCGTCACGGCGATAACCTGATTTTCGGTCGCATCAAGAAAACTCGAGCGCGGTACGCATATCCCAGTAATTGGCGTGAGATGAATCGTCGCTTCGATGGGCAAGCCGCTCACAAAACGCTCATCTGGTTGATCGATCGTCGCTTTGATAGTGAAATTTGTTGAGCCCGGAGTGGTTTGTCCGAGGACGGCGACAATATGCGCCGCGTAGGAATGGTTATCCAGGCGAACGGTTGCGCTTTGTCCGGGATGGACACCGACAATCTGGGCTGCGGCGGCGTTGAGGACTGCGTAGGTGACGCCATTCTGGGCGATGGTAAAAAGGGTGCGCCCATTCGGATATTCGCCCGGATTGAGGTTACGATTGAGGAGTGTGCCTTCGACCGGCGAGGTGATTGTTGCCCGGGAAATTTGTGCGCGGATCTGATCCGCCTGGGCTCGCGCCGCCGCGGCATTGGCTTGTTCGGCTGCGATCGAGGCGCCTTGCAGGCCTTGGGTCAAGCTGCCATTCGTCGTGACGGTAGTGTGGGCTGCTCGCAGCGCAGCCTCTGCTGAGGCGACGGCTTGCTGATCGCTCACAACGGTGGTGCGTTGTTGGTCGACGGTTTGTTGGGCGATGTATCCATGCGCTAACAAGTCGGTCTCGCGTTGGAGATCGCGCTGATCTTGCTCGAGTTTTGCTTGCGCTTGCCGCAGGCTGGCGTGAGCCTGATCGTCTGAGCCAAGGCCTTGACTGATCGTCTGGACGCTCTGGAATTGCTGTTTGCGTGCCCCTGCTTCGGCGGCGTTGGCGCTGCGTTCGAGCGCGAGCAAATTCGCCTGCAGATCGCTGACGTCGAATTGCGCCAGAAGCTCGCCGGTATGGACGCGCTCGCCTTCGATAACAGGCACGGTGGCGGCTGGCTCGTTCAGGGTTGTCGAGAGCGTTACCGTCTGTAAGGGGGCAATAAAACCCGCAAGGGTGCGCTCTGGCGAAAGCGTGGCTGAGCGGGCGTGGACGATGGCGATCGGCGCGGCCGTCGGTTGGCTCTGCGCGGGGTGTGTCGCCGAACAAGCCGTGAGCGAAGCGAGGCAAAGCAGCAGGCTGGTCGTTTTGAGCTGGTTAGGGGCGTTCAACGACAATATACACCTCGGCATGCTGCTCGCCACGGGCAAAGAGTGCATGGGTAACCGATGCCCGGTAAATAATCGCATCGCCTTGCTCTAACGAAAAAGATTTCCCACCAACTAAAATTTCAACCGCCCCTCGGGCGATGTAAATCCGTTCAACGGTTCCCTCAGCGTGCGCGGTAAAACCACCGGTCGATTTTCCCGGAGGTAAAAGAAAACGCAAAAATTCGACGTGACTTTCGGAGCTGACCGGTCCTAAATGCGAGCGTTGGACCGCGCTTTCCGGGTCGATCACGAGCGGCATATCGGCAGCCCGCAGAATCCGCGGCCCGGCATCGAGGGGTTGCTCATCCGAGACGAGGCTAGAGAGCGGCACCGCTAGCCCTTCAGCAATTGCCGATAAGATCGCGATCGTGGGGGATTTGGTGCCCCGTTCTACATCGGAAAGCATCGACGATGAGACGCCAGCGCGAGTGGCAAAAGCGCGCAGAGATTCACCGCGCCGTTCACGCTCCATGCGCACACGGGCGCCGATACGCGCAGAGATATCGTCTTCTTGAGAGGACGATTGTCCGCTATCGCGAACGGTTTCGTCTATGGCACGCTCCAATGGTCTCGTCCTAGGTCTAGCTGCAGTAGTCGGTTTCAGTTTAACGCTGCCGATGGTGCGTTTAGCGGTCCCGTATTTCGGTGTCGCTTTCGTGAGCATCGGGCGTACTGCTGTTGCTGGTTGCATAGCGCTGCTCATCCTTGCGCTTTTGCGTGATCGCTTCCCTCGTGAGCATACCTTGAGCCTGGTGCTGGCTAGCGCCGGAGCGATGATCGCGTATCCGGTGTTTACCGCCCTCGGTTTGCGTCATGCGCCCGCTATTCATGCGGTAGTTATCGTTGGTTTTATGCCTGCATTGACGGCGTTATTCGCAGTGGTGCGCGGCGGAGAGCGCCCAGCGCCGTCGTTTTGGCTGGCGTGTGCCGCGGGTGTGGCGGCCGTAACGGGTTTTGCTATTTTTAAGGGAGCGGGCCACCTCCAAGGGGCTGATGTGTTCTTTGCTTTGGCCGCGCTCGCGTGTTCGTACGCGTATGCTGAGGGCGCCGTTACAGCGAAGATCCTGGGCGGTTGGCGGGTGGTCGCTTGGGGCCAAGTCTTGCTGCTGCCCTTGACGCTTCCCATGTTCGCATGGATGCTCCATCACGATGGCTTGCCCCACGTGACTTCACCGATGGCGTGGCTCGCGTTCAGTGACCTGGTCTTCATCAGTGCGCTCTTTGGTTTTTTTCTCTGGTATATGGGATTAGCGCGTGGTGGAACGGCTCGCGTCGGCCAGTTGCAATTGTTGCAACTTCCTTTAAGCTGCGTTTGGTGTATGCTGTTTTTGGGGGAGCGTCTTGATTTTGCGACGGGGCTCGCAGCCGGAGCGGTCGTGGCGAGTGCTCTTACCACCATGCTCAGCCGTCAAGCCGTGACGCGCCCACTGAGTTGTGTGCCGCTAGCTTCGACAACATAAAGGGCATCTCGAAAAATAGGTGCATTCGTACCAATCGTTGAATGTAGTGTGGGCGCTACATTGCCTTTTTTGTCGCGAATTATCTGGAAAATATCCGTAAACTATCTACGCATTATCTTCTCTGTAAAGAAACAGTTCTCGCTACGTCAAGCGACTAACTTCTCTCTCACCGCTTGAGTTATTATCTGTAGTATCTCTTCTCTCTTAGCCTTACTTTTGCGCGATAATGTATAGGAATTATATTGTGGAAAAAGAAAAAATTATTTTTCAAAACTACGAAGCTTTTGGAGAATCGATTGCTTTAACGGCTGTCTTGCGCGACTTGCATCAGACCTATCCTGATCAGTTTGTGACAGACGTTCGCACTCCATATCCGGCCATTTTTGAGCATAACCCTTACGTGACGCGTGTTGCGAATGACGACAAAAATGTTCGCAAGGTGAACGTGCTCATGACCAAGATTGATGATTGTCAGGTGAAATTGGCTAATTTCATCGGAGATCATGTTAAGCACGTGGCGAACGTCTTGAATTTGCCAAAGCTTACTCTACAGAAATTTGCGGGCGAGATTCACCTAGCCCCGTGGGAATCGGTGTGGTGTTCACAAGTTGCTGATACGGTCGGGCGTGAATTACCCTATTGGTTAATTGTCTCTGGTGGAAAGCGTGATTTTACGACAAAATGGTGGGGCGCGCAGCGTTTCCAGCAAGTGGTCGATGCGTACCGAGGCCGCATTCTTTTTGTCCAGATTGGGAGTATGGATGATGAACATCCGCGCCTCAATGGCGTGCTTGATTTTCGCGGAAAAACCGATACTCGCGGATTAATTCGTTTAATGCACCGTGCCCAGGGTGTGCTTTGTGGGATTACCGGCCCGATGCATCTTTCTGCGGCCACGCCGATGTGGCGGCATGCTGGTCGTCGTCCCTGCGTTGTCATTGGTGGCGGTCGTGAGCCCATGCATTTTTGGTCGTACCCTTTTCACCAGAATCTGTCGACGGTTGGCACTCTGCCGTGTTGCGATCTAGCGGGTTGCTGGCGTGCTCGTACGGTGCCGCTGCACGATGGTCGCGATCAAAACCATAATTCGTTCTGCGTTGATGTCGTTGATAATTCGCCGCGTTGCATGGTCAATATTCGCCCCGAAGTTGTTATCGATGCGGTTGAGCGCTACTATACTGGCGGCCGTCTGGCGTATTTGACGCCGGAGCAATTCCAGCTAGTCGAGCCCCACCTGAACAAGCCCCAGCCCCTCGTTCAGCAGGTGACTGCGTAGGGCGACTCACTCAGGCGAGCTTGTTGTACATGCTCTCTTGGCGTTACCCGCTATTGGATCAGTTGATCAATATTCGGACTGGCATGGATGGACTTGGCATTCCTTGTCTTTTTATGATACTCTGTTGTCTATGACGCATGTATGGATACTCGCGGCAGCTGTTGATGTTATAGAACCTGAGGAAATGAACCATGATTGACGCTACGCAGCTTGGGAGTCGATTGCGTTCAGCTCGCGAGCGACGTGCTCTTAGTCAGCAGGCTGTTGCTGACGCTTTGGGCGTCCAGCGGACCGCAATCACGAATATTGAAACCGGGAATCGTTCGGTTTCTACATTGGAGTTGGCGCGTTTGGCGCTAATCTACGGTCGCAAACCGGCAGATTTCTTTGATTCGGAAGTCTCTGGTGCGCCAATCGTCAGATTGCGATCGGTTTATCAAGGAAAATTTTCAGCCGATCACGAGGCCGCAATAGAACATGTGCAAGCGCTGTGTTGCGAAGGCGCTACACTGCGTCGTATCTTGGAACCTGAGTTTACTGAGAGCTTACCAGATTATGGGAGACCGCTGAGATCAAGCTCTGAAGCCATTGAACATGGAGCAGAAATCGCACGCGAGGAACGGCGGCGGCTGGGGCTTGGGAGTGCTCCGGTTGGTGATGTCGCTGCCATGATAAGCAACCAAGGGGTTTGGGTTGCCGCCCATGCGCTCCCGAATGATTTGTCTGGCTTATTTATGAGTAGCGCCAAAATGGGCATGGTCGTGCTTATTAATGGCACGCATGCTTCAGTTCGGCGACGTTTTTCTTACGCTCACGAATATGCACACGTCCTATGCGACCGTGCGGATGACGTTCGGGTTAGTCAGGGTGGTGACGATTTTGTTGAGAAGCGGGCGAATTCTTTTGCTTCTGCTTTTCTGATGCCAGAAGAGGGAATCAAAGAGCAGCTGCGTCGCCTTGATAAAGGTCAGTCAAGCCGACAAGAAGAGACCATTTATGATGTCGCATTTGATACCTGGGAGACGTGTGTGATTCGTCCGCCAGTAGGTTCCCAGATCATTACTTATCAGGATGTTGCGATTATTGCTCGCTACTTTGGGGTTAGCTATGAAGCGGTTGTATGGCGCCTAAAAAATCTAGGACATGTTAGCGGGCAAGACGCAAAACGACTGATTTCGCAGAGCGATCAAGGCAGGCGATTTATAGCGTTACTGAAATTCCAGGGCGTGCTTGCCGGAGGTGCCTCGGACAGCAATGAGTATAATGGAGAAGATGAACAAGAGCTTCGTAATCAGATAATATGGTTGGCGTTAGAGGCGTTTCGACGAGAAGAAATTTCGCAGGGATTACTGCGTGAGCTGGCGCGAAAATTGATGATCCCTGTTGAGGACTTACTTGGTTTTGCGGAGCCGATGAGCTGACATGAGCAACGAGTGAGTTCGAGCATTGTCGTGGCTGACACTTCTGTGTTGGTAAACTTCCTTCGCATCGATAGAATGGATTTGCTTGCTTGTCTTCCACGAAAAGTTCTCGTTACGGATCATGTCGAGGCTGAAATTGCTGAGACTTATCCCGTCCAGAAAGCTTGTTATGCAGCAGCGTTGGCCGCTCATCATCTCGATGTTTGCACGGTAAGCAACCCAGAAGAAATAGAATTGTTTGCTCGACTGAGCCCTGGGGTGCGGTTAGGGGCAGGTGAGTGTTCCGCTATTGCTGTGGCCGTGCATCGACAACACGCGCTGGCAATCGATGATCATCGCGCGGTTAAACTGGCGCGTCGTGAGGTCCGTATGGATATCGATATTCTCCAGACACCAGATTTAATGCTTGAACTCATTAAATCTGGTGCCATAAGTCTCGAAGAAGCAGATGCTATAAAAGCTGACTGGGCCAATCATCATCGCTTTATGGTAACGCTCGCGAGAAAGTGCACCCCTAGCGGTAACGAGAAATTGCACCCCCAAGCATAAAAAAGGGATGGCCTCTAGAATGGATGTTCGTCTACATGAACACCAAACGGAGGCCATCCAGGGGAGTGATTTCTTTGA
>CAIKPM010000021.1 GCA_903829325.1 uncultured bacterium | reverse complement strand
TTACCTATGGGCATCCTTTATCCTAAAATGACAAACAATTCTTAAGAGAAAATATCTTTAAGGCACTTGATTCCTCTCCTTCAAAGACAGTCCAGTAATCATATTCACAACAGGAATCTGCGTGAGCATCATCTGAGTCATTTTTAAATATGCGGCAAAATAATGTTCGTTGGTTTGCTGGAAGCGTTGCGTTTCGTATTCTTCGCGGTGGAATGCCTTGACAATCCGATGCGCGCCTAAAACGTCCGATAAGTTCGACAAAATCTCGGCAATACGGTTCTGGGTAACCCGACTTTTGATCGCGATAATCTGAGTAAATTGGTTGACCGTAAAACTGACGACTGGAGCAACGAAGAGCAGGGCCAGCGTTAAGCGCCAGTCCGTTATTACGAGATACACCAACGCACCAACTAACGTGATGCTAATCTGAATCAACTGCGGCAATGAGATACTCATCGCATCGGTCATTAAGACGAGATCACTCGTAAAGCGGGCTAAGAAATCGCCCGGGCGCCAGACATCATACTCGGCAACACTCAAGCGCAGTGCATGCTGCAGCAACCGCACGCGCAGATCCGCAATAAAACGCTGACCGACCCATGCCGAGAGATACGACGACGCATACCCAGCTAGATTACCCAGTGCATTCGAAAGAAAGAGTGCTGCAATAACCAACCACAGCACCTGAAGATGCTGAGCGGGATCGTGATCAAGAAATTTCTTGAGGAATTCGACTGCCGGAGCTAAGGCTAGCGGCGCAAGCCCCGCAATCGCTCCCAAGACAAATGAAACCACGAGACGCAGATAATATGTCCGCGCCTCGTGGAAGAGTCGTTGCAAGATCGGGTTCAGAGCGATTCGACGTAGGCTGCGACGTCAGCCACATCTTTCTCATTGAGCGGCGAGGGATAGAGCTTGGGCATCGGAGCCTGGGGATTTTTGATCCAAGCGATCGTTGCCGCGGTATCTTTTTTGGATTTCTCGCTCTTGAGGCTCGGACCAACTCCGCCCTCGACACCACTAGCCCCATGACACTGCGCGCAATTTTGGGTGAAAATCTGCTTCCCATGGGCAGGGTTACCAGCAACCATTGCGGTGCCTGATTCCACCATAGCGGGCGCGGCAGTCGCTTCGCTGGTTTCGCTTGAAGCATTTTTAGAACATGCGCTCAATAGGCTGGCAGCCATAAGCAGCATAACACTGCCGCTGAGCAAACGGGTACGAATTTGCATCGAACGAGTACTTCCTTTCGTGCACCCCAAACCGGGACGCAGCATGATCGGGCCGACGTTTCAGCAAAGACGCGAACGAATCATTTCGTACTACCGTCAACTTGCGCATCAGTTACCGGAACGTTGATTTGGTACCCGACAAACGACGCTTTTGCACTCGCTTTCACCGCTGGGAGATCAATCACCCCATCCAGCCCGCTCACCAGAACATAACCATGTTCGGAAACAACTTGCTGACTAAACGTAATCGTACCGCCGTCGCGATAGCGAAAGGTATAGCCAGTCGGGACAGCACTCGCCGGATCCACCGTTACATCTAAAGCGCTCACGCGGCCTTCTTTGCGTGGCGTTAAACGTAGCTCAACCTGATTTGGGGCTGCGCTGATCTGCTGCACACGGTATTGAGCTGGCCATTGCTGCGGTGTGGGCAGACGGGGGAAAACCGTCTTAAAAATACCGCCCATCGCGGGTGCATCATCGAAGACGATCGCCGTACGATCGGGGCGCTTAAAATACGCAGTTCCATCAAGGGTCGGATGCAGAAAAGGAAAGCTACTCATCGCCGCATCGAGGTGGACTCGCGCGCGATAGCTGCGCAGACCTTGATTTACCGCTACCATTCGGGAAAAAAGGGGAGTTTGCCAGAATCCCGTTTGGTTCGCCGGCTGCGCTTGAACGGGCGCGTCGCCCAAGCAGCACGCTGCAAGCAAACTCAGCCCGACTATGCGATGCATAACATGTTTCATCCCTCATCCTCCATTATTGCCTGAACGCAAGGTAGACCCGAAATATCACCGATCGCTTCTTCAATTTCGGTCCGAACATCGGCGTTCGGTTCCCGTTGCCACGCAGCCCGCAAAGCGTCTAGCGCAGCTGGGGAAGCGATCCGCCCGAGCGCCCAGGCAACATGCGCGCGTACGAGTGCCGAGCCATCGTGCACTAAGGCTCTGGCTAAGCCAGGTACGGAGGCTCGGTCGCGTTCGTTCCCCAACGCCACGGCCGCATTGCGTCGCAGCACGCTAGCTCCGCGCCAGACCATCGCGCTTTGCGCATAGCGTCGTTGCAGCTCAGCCGAGCTACTCGCCAACAACTCAAGGAGATCTGGATATGGCGTTGGTCCTGGAGCGAATGCCGCGAGGCCTTGCGGCTTAGCCCGCGCGACTGGCGGGCACGCATTCTGGCACAGATCGCAGCCCCAAATCCAACTGCCGATCAACGGTCGCAATTCCCGGGGAATTGCGTCACGTCGCTGGGTTAAATCAGCGATGCAGCGTGTCGCGTCCATCGTATAATCACCCCGCAACGCTCCCGTCGGGCAGGCAACGATGCAGCGCTGACACGAACCGCAATGCGTTTTGCGCGGCTGATCCGGTTCAAGAGCCAGATCGGTCACAATCTCTCCGAGAAACACATACGACCCGACCCCGGGCACGATAAGATTCGTGTGTTTGCCGACCCAACCTAAGCCAGCCCGTGCCGCAAACGCCCGCTCGGCGAGCGGTTTCGTATCGCAGACCGCGATAGCGCGCGCTAGCGGCGCTGCACCCGCAATCTCAGCCAGCAGCGCATCCAAGACTCCCCGCATCACGCGATGATAATCGTGCCCCCAAACATAGGACGAAACCAACCCCGCGCCCCGAGGCGCTCGTGGGGCGGGGTGCCCGTAAGGCAGAGCGAGGCAGAAGACGCTCTGTGCACCCGACAAGAGCTGCGTGGGGTCACTCAGGCTCTGCGCATGATGTTCCTCATAACGCCAGGTCGCCAGATCACCGCGCGCAATCGCCGCCCGCAGACGCGCCTGCACCGCAGAATCAGTCTGCGCCGAACTCACCCCAACCGCAACAGCCCCCAAACTACGAGCGCGCGCAGACAAGGCAAGTTTGATGCTATGAATGTCAGTCATGGCAAAGAGACTTGTCGACCGCTAGAACAGCGCAAGCTGCTCCTCAAGCGCAGCGACTGCGAGTAGCCCGCCCTGTAAGTGGAGGACGCGGCGCAGGCCCGCGGCGTGCAGGCGCTCGCAGGCGAGGCGCGAGCGTTGGCCCAGGCGGCAGGCGACGAGATACGTCGTTTGAAGATCAAGCTCGCTAAGACGAGCATCGAGTTGGCTCAGCGGTATGTGCAGCGAATCGGGGTAGAGGCCCAACACCGCCTCATGCGGCTCACGAACGTCGAGTAAGCGCACCCCACTTGCGAGCGTCGCGAAAAAATCAGCCGGGCGGACCTGCATCTCGCTAGCTGATACGAAGCCGTCTTCAGGCCGCTCGGGGATATCATCCAAAACCTGGCGACGAGTCGCGCCCGCCCCACACAACACACAATCCGGATCCGGTAGGATCGTCAAATCGCGATGCGTTGCAGCGAGCGCGTCCAGGCAGAGTAAGCGCCCCTGGAGAGAGTCGCCGATCCCCAGGAGCAGCTTGCACGTTTCCGTCGCTTGCCAAAGCCCAGCTAGGCCAGCGATAGCGCCGAGGACTCCGCCCTCGGCGCAACTCGGCACCGTTTGCGCCGGGGGCGGGCTCGGATACAGGCAGCGATAACACGGCTGGCCGGTCGCTGCAAACACGGTAACTTGCGCCTGAAAACGAAAAATTGCGGCAAAAACATTCGGCTTGTGTTCTAAGATACACGCGTCGTTGACAAGATATCGCGTCGAGAACAAATCACTTCCATCAACCACACAGTCGTACGGTCGTACCAAATCTCGAGCATTCTCCGCCATCAGACGAACGGGATACGCATCAATGCTGATGGTGGGATTGAGCGCTAACAAGCGCTCGCGCGCGGCTTCGACTTTGCGGCGTCCAATATCACTGGTCGTAAATAATGTTTGTCGTTGCAGATTACTTAGCTCTACCCGATCATCATCCACCAAACCCAAGCGCCCAATTCCAGCAGCAGCTAAATACAGCAGCAGCGGCGACGCCAAGCCTCCAACCCCCACGCACAATACCCGCGCCGCCTGAAGCCGTTCTTGACCCTGCAAACCAACTTCGGGCATCAGCAGATGGCGGCTGTAGCGACGCAAGCTTGCCGAGTCCATGCTACTCGCCAAGACGGGGATGCAACGCGTTCAACCACGCCAACACCGCTGCCCGCGAATGTTCCGCGGCATTCGTATGATCGCTCGCAACCGTAGCAAAGCTTTTGGGTTCGGGTGCATGCTCGTACAAGGCTTGCACATCGCTCGGCGCCACCATCATGTCGCGTTCAGCCGCAATATAGAGCACCGGACGCCCCACCAGAGCAGCCAAAATCGTCTCCTGATCTTCTTGCGCTGCAGCCGCAACCTCTGGCAAGGTCAGACCATCGACATACCCAGCTCGCCAATCGTGCTTGCCCTGAGCGGCAAAAGCTTCCAGCGCGCGCAAGCGCCCGTAGCCAGTAGCAATCGCAATCGCACCCGCGACTGCTTGATTGGCCGCACAAGAGCGGAGCGCAGCCATCGCACCCATGCTGTGGCCGAGCACATAGACAAACCCACTACCCTGCGCCTGAGCGTATGCCACGCCTGCATCAAAACTGGCAAGCAAATCCGGAAAACTCCTTAGACGCCCGCCGCTTGCTCCCAATTTATGCCCGGGAAAGTCAAGGCTAACAATTGCGAAGCCGTGAGCGGCCAAAAAGCTGGCCAAACCATCGAGGTTTTGTTTGGAGCTAGAATAGCCGTGGCCAAACACCACACTCACACCTCGAGGCCGACGAGGCGGATAGACTAATGCAGCAACATCGACATCACTAGCGCGCAGTCGCACTAAGTCCATGCACTCACGTCCTGTTCTGCGTCAAGCACAAAACGCTCGATCGCCAAGGCCACGCCGTCCTCGTCGTTACTGGCGGTAAGATAGGGTACCACCGCTCGCACATCATCCGCCGCGTTAGCCATCGCAACTCCGACTCCCGCCCACTGCAACATCGGCACATCATTGGGCGAATCTCCAATCGCCAGAACATATTCCGATTCGATATTGAAGTCAGCACACAGCCGAGCCAAAGCATGCTTTTTGCTTGCCTCGGGATGCAAGACCGCACACTCAATAAAATCAAACCACGACTCAAAACGAAAATTTAATGGCAGATGCAACAGATGTTTTCTCACCGCATCAACCGCATGCTTGCCCAAAAATCTTACAAAAGTCGGCGCTGTCGTCAAAACATCCTGAAATGTCTTGACTTCGCGCCACGATGGCCCAAGCATATCGTCCATATAGAGCTGGGTGCCCTCAAGACGCCAGAACATCTCTTCTAAATAAATGGCCACCGACAGCCCGTGCTCCTCGGCAAATTCAACCAGAATTTTTGCTTGAGCCAATGGTACGGGAACGTGCACGAGGGTACGGTGGGCTCCAAAATCTTTGGTTAAGGCCCCGTGACAGCAAATAACCGGCAAATTCAATCCGAGCTCGCGCGAAACGCGCACCGGCATATCGGCGCCACGGCCAGTCACCAGCACCACCCGCACGCCTGCTTCCAAGGCCCGCCGGATCGCTTGACGATTGCGCAGAGAGATCGTTTCATCGCGCGACAAGAGGGTGCCATCTAAATCCAAAGCGATGAGGTCGATGCGCATACGCCGGGAACCATTGACGCCCGTAGCCAGAGACTCCCGCTTGCAACTTTTGGAGAGCACCCTGGGTATAAACCCTGCGTGACTCTCTGCATTGACCCGCTCGTCTCACCGCCGCCGGAAAGCCAATGGCAGGCGCTCTGCCAAGCGCTCCCAAGTGATCTGTTTCGTAGCGGGAACGAAGCAAATAGCGGACCAGCGTGGCGAATCTCCCCTGCGCCTTTTCCGCTCGCCCCTAGAACGGTGGCAACGATTACCGCGCTCGGTGGCGACCTTGCAGCATTTTTGCGGGTCCTAGGCGGGCTGTACACCCGTAGCGTCCGGGGCACGGCGCCGGGGTTTATCGCCGAATATCTCGATGCGGGCAAACCCGAAAGTATCATCAAGCTTGCACGGCAAAATCGCTTCAAGAGCGATATCCCCGGAGTCATCCGCCCGGATCTGATCCTCACCGAAGGTGGGTTTATCGCGAGCGAGATCGACAGCGTTCCAGGCGGAATGGGCTTTGTCGGCGCCATGACACATGCATATAGCGGGGTGGGCGCTGATTCGATCGGTGGTCTCAACGGCATGATCGAGGGCTTTGCTCAAATGCTGCTAACGCTAAGCGAGCCCGCACACCCGCATGTGGCGATCGTTGTTTCCGCCGAGTCGCAAGATTACCGCAATGAGCTCACCTGGCTTGCGGAACAGCTCAACGCCAGCCAACTCGCAAGCGCCACGGTCTGTAGCCCTCAAGATATTATTTTCACCGAAGAAGCGCTCTTCGTGCGCAGCGTCGATGGTCGTGAAGCCAAAATCGATGTCCTCTACCGCAATTTTGAGCTATTCGACCTCCAGAATGTCCCGAAGAGCGAACTCATGCTCTACGCCGCACGGCACCAACGCGTGAAGATGACACCACCACCCCGAGCCCCGCTCGAAGAAAAAATGTCATTCGCACTCCTGCACCACCCTCGCTTAGCCAAACTCTGGAGTAAAGAATTAGGCGAAGAGGTCTTCAGACGGCTGCGCGCGCTCTTCCCCCAAACGTGGGTGCTCGATCCGCGGCCCCTACCCCCCCAGGCGGCCATCTCGGGTCTCGAGGTCGCAGGCGAACCAGTCAACGACTGGCAGCAATTGCTTGAACTCGGCAAAAAAGAGCGTGACTATGTTGTCAAGCCATCAGGTTTCTCCGAACTCGCTTGGGGTTCACGGGGAGTTACCATCGCGAACGACCTGACCAAAGAGGCCTGGGCCGCAACCCTACACACCGCCCTCGCCGCATACCCACACACGCCGCATATACTCCAGCGCTTCCACAAGGGTCGTCGTGTCAAGACATCCTACTTTGATGCCAACGGAGTCCTGACTCCGCTCGAAGGCCGAGTTCGCTTGTGCCCATATTACTTTGTCACAGCCGAAGAAACCAAGCTGGGCGGCATCCTCGCCACAATCGCCCCAGCAGACAAACGCCTCATACACGGCATGTCCGATGCGATTATGACCACATGTCGCATCGACGAAAACGGATACTAGCCGCGAGCACCCTGCTAGGACGACAGCGTAAAGGCTTCCACCGAAGAACGCAGCTCCTGCGCTTGCAGGTTGAGTGCGTTGGTCGAACCCGAAATTCCATTTGTTGCATCGGCAGCTTCGGTCACGCTGCGAGCAAGATCACGAACCGCCAGGGCAATTTCTTCCGCACTGTTGGATTGAGCGCTGAGCAGCATGCTCACTCGCGCAGTGGCCTGCACCATCACGCTGACCGCATCACGTAAAGCGAGCTGAACGCCGGTCATGGTTTCGCTATCGTGAGCGATTTGTTCGGTACTGCGAGCTTGGGCTTCGGCAGCCGAGGAAATTTGCTCTAACTGCGAAGACACGCGCTCTGCGCCTTGGGCAATATCGAGCAAGGTTTTCGCAGCGCTCCGGGCATTCTTCGCGCTGGCAGCTGCATCTTGCGAACCAACTTCGGTTGCCTTGACTGCGGCCACTGTATCCTTACGAATACTCGAGACCAAGGTGCTGATCTGGCGTGCTTGGGCTGAACAGCGCTCCGCCAATTTACGCACCTCGTCTGCAACCACCGCGAAGCCTCGACCTGCGTCTCCCGCCCGTGCCGCCTCGATCGCAGCATTCAGGGCTAAAAGATTGGTCTGGTCAGCAATTTCTCCAATAATTTCAGCAATTTGAGTAATTTCACCCGAGCGGTTATCGAGCGCGACGATACTTTCACGCACGCTTCCCATCGTGTGTACCATACCTTCGATACTCGTAATGAGCACTGTACGCACGAGCGTTTCGCCCTCATTCGCTGCATGCACGGCATCGTGTGAGGTAGTCGTCGCCTGGTTCAAACCATGCGTCACCGAGACCATCGACTCCATCAACTGCTCAGCAGATTTACCACTACTCACCACTGCTTGCCCTAAGTGTGCAGATTCATCTTCAACACGTTTGACCTGAGTATTCAGATCCAACATACTCTGTTGCACGCCTTTGAGATTTTCAGCCATGCTGGCAACCGTGACACTCACTTCTTCTGCGGCTGCAGCTTGCGCACTGGCGGTATGCGCCAACTGATTACTTGCCAAGCCAATTTCCGTCGCTCGTGACGCGACATTTTCGGTTTCTTCACGAACACCGCGAACAATAGTTCGAAGGGTAGAAATCATTTTCGAGAGTGAAATCCCTAAAACATCACTTGCACTTTTTGGCTCAAGGTCATTACGCAGATCTGCCTCACTCATGGCTTCGGCGACACTCGCAACATTTTTGAAATAGAGAATTACTTCTTGAAATTTTTTCGCCATGTGCCCCAACTCATCACGGGATTGAGACAGCTGCGAAACATCACGCGAAATATCCCCTAATGCGATCGCTGAAGAAACATCTTCAAGTGCATGCAGACGGCTAATTATCCTACGGGCCAAGAGAATGATCATCGTCACGATGAGCAGTAAGGCTATGACAGCTGGAATGACAACATTCCAAACGATTTGTGAAGAAACAATCTGCATTTGCGCATACTTCTTGTCGCGAAGCGCCAACTGTGCAGTAACAAAGCTAATCATTTTTGCTTGAAATGGTTTAAAATCATTAGCATATACGGTATTGAGCTGAATATTCGCTGTTTTCACATCGTGCGCAGCAAGGTGGATGATATCCCAAGAATCTTTATCGTAACGACTCCACATCTGCATAATATCATTGAAGGCATCGCGGTCTTCGGCATTTTCTAGTAGTGAGGAAATAACCGGCTGCGAACCAGCAATATCCCGCTCGGCTTGATGAAATACATCGATGGTATCATGCGAAGTCGGATCAAGTAAGATCGTAGACAACGCTCCGCCCTTGATATGTTCAGCATTCCACGATATCGTTGCGACGGTATTCAATTCACTCTGTATCGCCACAAGCGAATGAATGCCCCAGAAGACCACAGCAATCACTGCACTAAAAGCAAACGTAGCGACACCAGTCAATAAAAAGAATCGTGACCGAATACTCATCGACTTCTCCAATAATATTTCCGCACAGCGCAAAAACATGCCAACGTTGAGATTATCGACATGAAACGGGAAATAAACCAGCAGAACGACTCTCAGACAGTGTTAAGAGTAAGCCTGTTAGTACGCAGTTACAGCTGCGAGTAGCCGCCTACAGCAAGTGATGATGTCTTTTGAGCACAGGGGCAGGGGTGAGCGTCGGGGTCGGCAAGGGCGTTGGACTGGCGCTTGGCAGTGGAGTCGGGGTAGCTAGCGGCGTTGGGCTGGGACTAGGCGTTGGTGTGGGCAGAGGGACACCAGCAACTTGGAAGCTCGGTGCCAGCACTGGCGGAGTCGAGAGGAATGTCGCACGCAGCGTAATCATGCCCGGACCGGCAGTGAGAAAGCCCGGCCAAAATCCAGCGAATGACTTAGCTTCATTCGCTCCAAACAGCAAGGTATTTTTGGATTCGAGAGCCCTGGTCGCAGTCTGCGAATTCCACAGGGTCTGTCCGCCTCTCGTTGCGACAAAAGCCACCCTGGCTGAGCTGGCAAAGGGCACAGAAAGAGGAGCACCCGTCAAATTCGCCACCGTCGCGGTCAAATGCAAGCCATCACTAGCGGCTGAACCAGCCGCAGCAACGACAAGCTGGGTCGAGAGGGTAGGCAGCGATCCTTCCAACGGGGGCAAGGTCACCGTCACGACCCGCTGGTTACGATCATAATGCACCCGCAAATTCGCGAGGCTCGCCACGGTTCGCAAAGGAACTTCGTAATGGTGCCCGTGCACGAAAGGTGCACTCGCTAAGGGCAACGGTTGCATATCGAGCAAACCGGTCGCCAGACCCGTAGTAAAGATAAGGTGTTGGTTATGTAAAGCTAGCTCAGCCCCAAGCGGAGTTCGATAGATCACGATCCCACCAAACAGACGGGCAAACGTGTCCAAATCAATCGCAATAGTGCCGTGACGCTCGAGCAACGCACCGGGCTCTAGTGCAAGCGGCTGGCCGGCAACACGTAGATTAACGGGTGACATCATCGGGGATACCGGGGACGCCCCCAGGGGTGTCGCAATAGCGCCGCTCAGCAAGGCAACCCCAACGAGCCCTATTATCCGTCGATTATTCTGCACCAATCATCTCCTTCGTATGCCAAGCAATATTTTGCGCGCGATCTCCGACACGCTCTAGGGTCGTCAGGACAAATAGCATCAACGTTCCCGCTTTTACGATCGCAGGATCCGCCTGCATCTCTTCTTGGAGCGCTTCAATCCCACGATGGTACAGTCGATCGACATCATCGTCACGCTGAATCACCGCTTCTGCGAGATCAACATCGCCTTCAGCATATGCGCGCATCGTCTGCTCCAGCATAGATTGCGCAATACTCGCAATCAGGCCAATTTCGACGCTCGCTGGCCGCAAAGCGACGTCGGTGAGCTTAATCGCGTTTTTTGCGATAGAAACCGCATAATCACCGATCCGCTCCAGATCAGTCCCGATCTCAAGCATAGCAGCCACCGCGCGTAATTCCCCAGCCATAGGCTGTTGACGCCAGAGCAACTCTATCGAGGCCGCCTCAACCTTGCGGCGCAGCTCATCGATCGCATCATCGCCGGCGATAACCCGAGCGGCCAATTCTGCATCGTGTCGTTCCAATGCAGTCACGGCCGAGCGAATAGCATCACCAGCCAAAGCGCCTAAACGCACAACATTCAAACGAGTCGCATCAAGCGCCTCGTGATAGGCTGTTCTCATGGTTGCGTTATTCACTGCAACAAAGCTCAGAAACCCTCGATTTTTTGGTGCGATTTTCCATAACGTGCTTGGGCCTTGCGCAAAAACGTGCCCAACTGCGGCGAAAACCCATACCAGATATTGCGAATGCGCCCTTGCGCATCGATACCCACGATAGTCGGCAAGCCGGTGACACCATACGCTTGGCCAACTTGCCCAGCGGGATCCAACACGATCGGCACGTTCTGATGGCTGGAGAAAGTAGCTAACGCAGCAGGCTCCTCCCCTTGATCGAGGGCGACGACACGTACTCCGGGAAATTCAGCCGCAAAAGCTGCGATGATCGGCCAAGACGCTTGACAAGCTTCGCACCAGCTTGCAAAGAAATCGAGCACGACCATATGCCCGCGTTGCGCGCGCAGGCTGAACGCCTGCCCGTGGAGCGTCTGCGCGGTAAACACTGGGGCAGAGCGAGGCCGGGCTGGGCGAAAGAATGGAGCTAGCACAAGCGCCCAAGTAGTGGCTAGTGCAATAACGACAATTATCAGATCGAGCAGCCAGCGGAGAAGGCGCCGACGCTTCTCAACGGAATCGAAAGAAACCATGTTCAACCGAACGCCGGTCACAACTTTGGATACCAGTACGCTGCCCGCGACCGACCGCAGCACACACATCATCGCCGCCTTCGACACCCTGCCGCTCGGTGGCGTCCTTGAGTTGAGCGATGAGTCCGATCCCCGCGCGTTGCGCAACGAGTTTCTGCAGCGCCGACCAGGACGTTTTTCCTGGAATGCCCGTAACCTGGGGTCGGGCCATTGGGTCGTACGCATAGAGCGAATTGACGAACAGGCCGATCTGGCGACTTTTTTGCGACACTGCTCTCCTTTTGCTCAAGCGAACGAGGCAACGATCAAAACACTGGCCTCGGTTGGCACCGAGCGGCACTACCGCAACGGCGACACCATCTTTGATGAGGGTGAACAATGGCCTTTCCTCGGGATCGTCCGTTCCGGTCGTGTAGTCTATACCTTATTCTCACCAGAAGGCAAGGTCCATGCGTTAGGAGAGCGCCTAGCGCATGACGCACTCAACGAGTCGGGGGTGTTCGATGGCGGCGGCGCCACGACTCGAGCTGAAGCATTAAGCACCGTCGAGCTCATCCTGTTACCACGGGAAGCATTGCTTGATGCTTGCCAGCACGATGCCAAGCTCACCCTTGGCTTCCTCACCGAAGCCTCACAAGCTCGTCGGCGCTCGATCGATACAATCGCCGACTTAGCCTTCGCGCACGTGCTTCAGCGCATCGCGAAGTTTCTTTTGTCATACGCTCCCTCCACAACCGGCATGGCCGCCGGCCTACCGGGGCTCGAGACACTTTCGCAAGCCCAAATTGCGGCTAGCGCCGGTACCGTGCGCGATATGGCGGCCCGCGCGCTACTGCGTTTGAAAACCGCAAAGGCCGTCCATCTCGAGCGAGGGCGAGTGCGCGCCTTGGATCGCAACAAACTTGAGGCCTTCGCACAAAACATCCAGGCCCCACCAGTATGAAGCGGCTTATTTTCTTCGCCCTGTTGCTCGCGGTGTTGGTGTTTGCGTTCTCTCCAGCACGGGCAGCATCGCTTCCCCATAAGCACTTTGAACGCATAGTCTTAGGTGGCGGCTGTTTTTGGGGCATGGAAGCAATCTTCGAGCGCCTGCGCGGAGTCCAGCACGTGACTGCTGGTTTTAGCGGCGGCAGTGCTGAGACCGCGCACTATGAAACGGTCAGTACTGGCCTTACGGGTCACGCAGAGTCGGTAGAAATCACCTTTGACCCGACCCAGCTCTCCTATGATCAATTATTAAATGTTTATTTTCGCGTCGCTCATGATCCGACCGAGCTCAACTACCAAGGGCCAGACCAAGGCAGTCAGTACCGCTCCGTCATTTTTTACACAACCGAAGTACAACGCCACGCCGTGAATACGTACATGAACCGGCTCAAAGCGCAACACGTCTTCAAGCAGCCGATTGTAACTGAAGTCTCAGCATTACGGGGCTTTTATCCCGCTGAGGCCTACCACCAGCACTATTATGATCATCATCTCGACGAACCGTACATCATCGAGGAAGACGTGCCCAAAGTCAAAGCACTCGAAGCCATTTACCCGGAGTTATTGAAGGCCCATTAATCGGTCTCGAGACACTTAGCGTGGCTTCTGTGCAAAGGCTCCCAGAGCGACGATGCCTTCGCGCAGTGCAGCATTCGCGTTGGGGTGACTGGCCAAATTGAAAGCCTGGTCAAGCGTACGCCAGCTACCATCCGCCTGCTCTTCTTCAAACGAGACCACCCATGCCGCGCCACTGTCGTTGGTGATGCTCTCAAGCAGTACGCGGAAAATGCGCGTTGCGGTACGAGTTTGATATTCACGACCTGGCGCAATCACGCGCACTTCTGTGAAGCCGTTCTTCTTCCACACTCCGTAAGGCACTTCACTGCCATCAGCAGCTGGCGCGCTTGCGAGCGGCGCGGCTGCCTTACCGAGCCGCATTTGGTAGCTCGCCTGAACGCCAAGGTCACCGAGCCCTGGCGAAATCGACGAGCTCATCCGGAAGACGCGCTCACCAGACTTCGACGCGCCAGCAACACCGACTCCGAGCGCAGTCTGTCCTTCGAAGTACCCAGTACCGAGATCGATCGCCATTTCACCCGGTTTTGCGCTCGCGCCAGCAGCGCCGGACTGCGCCATACTCATCGCAACGCCCTTGTTCGCGACAGTGCCTACCTGAGTGATCTGTTGTTGCTCAATGCCCATCGCCGTCGTTAATTGACCATAGGTGGCAGCATCGGTTGCATTCACTCCGCCCGCAACGTTGGTTATGCGTCGCTCTGCGCCCGCTGCACCGACTGAAACGGTATTCGCTTGATCCGCCACCGAGCCAGCACCGATTGCCACCGCATTCGCAGCAGTCGCGCTCGCATTTGCACCAATGACAACGGAATTTGCTTGTGTCACTGCTGCGGCCGTGCCAATCGCGACGGTGTTCGAGAACGGTGAGCCGGTACCCAAACCAGCATTTGTACCGATCGCAATATTATTATCGCCCTGTACTGCCAGATTGGGGCTAGGCACCGACGCAGCAGCAACCGTTTGCGCCGCGGCAGATTCGTTGCTGGCAGCGGAGATGGACTCCAATGAACGATCATGCGCAGAGGTATGCGCTAGAGCTGCGGCGTTATTAACTGCCGTCACCGCAGCGACATGGACGCTTGGAGCAGCACTACCGGCACTACCAGCATTTTTTCCAATTGCAATATTCGCATTACCGGTGACACCTTCACCAGCAGAAACACCAAGCGCACTATTCGCCGAACCAGTCACGGATTGACCGGCACTCGCACCGGCTGCGGTGTTGGCCGAACCGGTCACATGAGTACTCGACAGATATCCAATGCCCGAATTCTCGTTACCAACGACCGTGGTACCTGCAAAGGCCCCAATCCCCGTATTAGCATTGCCGACCACTTGACGGCTCGAATCATAGCCACTGCCTGAATTCAAGTTTCCACTAATAGTTGAGCTTGAAAGATCACCAACGCCGGTATTGGTTGTACCGGTGATGGATTGCCCCGAACCCAAACCATAGGTCGTATTATTCACGGCACTCAGTGCAAGGTTAGGATTGATTTGGGCAATCGCTGAATTCAGCGCATTGATTTGACTCGTAACCATGCCATATTGCGCATTATTTTGCGCGGATATGCTCACAATCGCAGTGTTGAGTACACCTGAGACACTCACAAGCGACGTATTCACCGTCGAGGAAGCAACATTGACCGAAGTAGCGACCTGATTAATTCCACTATTCAGAGTTGCTGAGGCACTCAGAATACTGCTATTGACGTTGGCCGAAACGCTCACTAACATCGCGTTGGAAATCCCACTAGTGGGGATAACCGTTCCATACGTAATCGCCGAAATTTCACTATTGAGGGTCGCTGACACAGAGAGCAGATTTGCCGCGACGTTATTGACGTTAGCAGACACTGCATTCACGCTCGATGAGACAGCCGCGATACTGTTGATAAAATTATCTTGAACCAAGTTAATCGCTGAATTCAAGTTGCTCGAAACGCTCACAAGGTTATTAGAGACGATCGCAATATCGTTCGTCAACGCAGAATTCAGGGTTGATGATACGTTGGTGATATCATTTGCAACCGCTCCCAACGTTCCAGAGATACTCGACAAAGCCAAGTTCAAGTTTGACGAAACACTCACCAACGATGTGTTCAGTGAAGCGGATGAAGCGATTATCGCTGCATTCAGTGTTCCAGAAACGGATGTTACCGAGTCTGCAACATTGGTAATTGCTGTATTGAGCGTTCCAGAAACGCTAATCAATCCTAGATTGAGATTTGCTGAAACCGACGTTAAATTCGAGGCTAAGACCGTCACGGAGTTGGTAATTCCGCTCATCTGCGTATTCAACGTACTGGAGACGCTCACGAGTGCGGTATTCAGCGAACCAGATACGGAGCTCAGATTCGTTGCAACCGTATTGATCTGAGTATTCAGATCAGCCGAAACGCTCACGAGCGACGTATTCATACTGCCAGAGACAGACACCAGATTCGTGGCAACCGTGTTGATCTGACCGTTCAGGTCACCAGACACACTCACGAGTGCCGTATTCACATTCCCAGACGAGGATACGAGATTCGTTGCAACCGTCGTAATCTGACTATTCAGATCACCGGAGACACTCACGAGTGCCGTATTCACGTTCCCAGACGAGGATACGAGATTCGTTGCAACAGTCGTAATCTGGCCGTTGAGGTCGCCAGACACACTCACGAGCGCCGTATTCACGTTCCCAGACGAGGACACGAGATTCGTTGCAACCGTCGTAATCTGACTATTCAGATCACCGGAGACACT